>NZ_JACGTN010000001.1:0-232236 GCF_014763005.1 Stenotrophomonas sp. Br8
CTGTCAGAGGTGGGGCGGTGTCGGAGTGCGGGGTGTCAGCCGCATGGATGCGGCTGCCAAGCCTACAGGGACGTACTTGCGGCGTCCCCGCACTCCGACACCGCCCCGCCATCCCACGGAATGCCGCTTTGGCCGTTGCTTTGGCTCTGGCTCCGGCCTCTGCAGGTGCAGGGCGCAGCCCTGCCGACCTTACTTCGCCCAGCCTTCGATCTCGCCGTGCGCGAACGGGCCGAGCTTGGCCTTCACCATCCGGCCCTGCGCATCGAACAGCACGCTGTACGGCAGCAGGCCCTGCGCATTGCCCAACTGCACGCTGGCATCGCGTGGGCCCGGGGTATCCAGCACGATGGGATAGTGCACCGGCACCCGCTGCAGGAAATCGCGCACGCCGTCCGGGGTATCCAGCGCCAGGCCCAACACCTGTACGCCGCGCGTGCCCTGGCCCTCGGCAAAGCGGGCCAGCTCGGGCATTTCTTCCACGCACGGGCCGCACCAGCTGGCCCAGACATTGACCAGCAATGGCCGGCCCTTGAAGCGTTCGCGGATATCCAGCGCGTGGCCTTCGCCATTGGGCAGGACCAGCGCCGGCAGCGGATCACCAGGGCGCAGCATCGGCAGCGCTGGCGGTGATACGGCAACAGGCGCTGGGGTTTGCGCCGCCGGCGCCGGCGCCAGCCGATTGCCGGCCCACAGGCCAAGCCCGGCAGCCAGCACCGCTGTCCACAGCAGTGCTGGCCGTTGCCACTTCATCGTGCGGTGCGCAGCAGCGCTTCTTCCACCAGCGCCTGGGTCAGCAGGGTCGGCAGCACCGTCGGCGGCGCGCCCGGGCCGTACACCACGTACAGCGGCACGCCCACCGCCTTGTGCTCATCCAGGAAGGCGGTGATCTGCGGGTCCACATTGGTGTAGTCGCCGCGCATGTACACCGCGTTGGTGCGCTTGAGCAGTTCCTTGAACTCCGGGCGCGACAGCACCGCGCGTTCGTTGGCCTTACAGCTCACGCACCAGTCGGCGGTCATGTTGACGAACACCACCCGGTTGTCGGCGCGCAGGCGGTCCAGCATCTGCGGCGAGTAATCCACCACGTTCTCGCTGCTCGCCTGCGCGGCACGTGCCGGCGGTGCCAGCTGGGTCACGGCCCACACCGGCACCAGCGCCGCGATCACCAGCAGCACGCCCAGCAGCCCGGCCGCGCGCTGGCTGCGCCAGCGGCTGCGCTCGAACAGCCACAGGCCACCGGTGAGCAGCAGCAGGCCACCCAGCGCCAGCGCCATGCCATCCACGCCGCGCTGCTTGCCCAGCACCCACAGCAGCCACAACGCGGCGGCATACATCGGGAAGGCCAGCACGTGCTTCAGGGTTTCCATCCACTGGCCCGGCTTGGGCAGGCGGCGGGCCAGCGCCGGCACGAAGCCGATCAGCAGGAACGGCAGGGCCAGGCCCAGGCCGAGGAACAGGAACACCAGCATCGCCGCCACCGGCGGCGCAACGAAGGCATAGGCCACCGCCGGGCCGAAGAACGGACCCACGCAGGCACTGCCGACCACGCAGGCCAGCACGCCGGTGAAGAAATCGCCGGCCGGGCCACTGCGTCGCGCCAGCGACTGGCCGAAGTTGCCGATGCCGCCGCCCATCGTGAATACGCCGGACAGGCTCAGGCCCACCGCGAACATGATGTAGGCCAACGCCGCGACCACGCCGGGATGCTGCAGCTGGAAACCGATGCCGACCGCGTTGCCAAGCATGCGCAGGCCGACCATCAGCGCGCCGATCACCGCGAAGGCAACCAGCACGCCCAGCGTGTACCACATGGCATGGCTGCGGGCGCGTTCGGGGCTTTCGCCGCTCTGCGCCAGGCTCAGCACTTTCAGCGACAGGATCGGCAGCACGCAGGGCATCAGATTCAGCACCAGGCCACCGCCCAGCGCCAGCAGCAGTACCCACAGCAACGAGCTGTCGGTTTTCGGCACGCGACTGGGGGCCTTGGTACGCAGCGCATTGTCCTGCTGCGCGTCGGCGGCGAAGGCATCGCGCGCGCCGTTGCTGGCGTCGGCACCACCGGCATTGGCCGGCGCGTCGTTGGGCACGGTCGGAAGCAGGCGCAGCGGCGTGCCGTTGGCGGCCTCGCGGGTGCTGGCAGCGGCCGAAGCGGGCAGCGAACGGATCACTTCGTCGCGTGCAGCAGGTGCATCACTGGTGGCGTTGGTCTTGCCGGCGGGGATCGACAACTTCACCCGGCGGGTCATCGGCGGGTAGCAGATGCCATCGGTCTGGCAGCCCTGGAAGGTCACCACCAGCGTGCTGTCGACGGCCTCGGCGCGGCTGCGGCGCAGCGGCACCGGCACCTCCACCTGGTTGAAATAGACCGCCACGTCACCGAAGTGCTCGTCGCGGTGCGACTGCGCCGCCGGCCAACGCGGCTTGTCGGCCAGTACCCCGGGGCTGCCTTCCAGCTTCAGCGAGGTGCGGTCGCGATAGAGGTAATAGCCCGGTGCGGGGCTGAAGCGCAGCAGCAGGGTGTTGCCATCGCTGGCGATGGCATCGAAGCCGAATGCCTGTTCCGACGGCAGCGGCAGTGCTTGGCTGTTGCTGGTGCCCGGCAGCCGCAGGCCACCGCCACTACCGGCGCCAGCCAGCGGGTTGTTGAACGCACTGGCGCCGGTGGCGCGTGCGGTCGGCAGCGTGGCAGCCGCACCGCCCGCGCCGGGCAGGGTCACCTGCACCACGCGCTTCTGCGGCGGGTAGCACACACCGGCATCGGCGCAGCCCTGGTAACGCACTTCCAGGCTGATGGTGCCGGCGGCATCGGTGGGCGCGCCGGGCAGGGTGGCCTGCAGGCGCTCGCGGTAGGTCTCCACCTCACCGAAGAAATCGTCGTGGTGCTTCTTGCCTGCGGGCATCTGCAGCGCAGCGGCATTGAAGGCAGGATCGGCCTTCACCGTGGTGCGGTGGCGATACAGGTAGTAGCCGGGGGCGATCTTGAACTGCAGTTGGATCTGGCCACGTTCGGGCGCGCTGGCGGTCAGCGCGAACGCCTGGTCCACCGGCAGCAGATCTTTTTCATCCAGCGCGAAGGCCGGCAATGAAAGCCACAACAGAGCGCACAAGGCGGCGCCACGCGCAAACAGAGTCTTCAATCAGTGTCCTCCCGGGTCTGTGCCCGGATCCAGTCCAGATACGCCGGCAGGCCGGCCCGGGTTTCGACCGCGATGCACTCCGGGAGTTCATACGGATGCAGTTCGACGATCCGGGCGATGGCTTCATCGACACGGCTTGCGGTGGTCTTCACCAGCAGCTGCAGTTCGGCGTCGGTGGTGACCTCGCCCTGCCAGCGGTACGTCGACTGTGCGCCGTCCAGGCGGGTCACGCATGCAGCCAGGTGCTCGGCGACCAGCGCGTGCGCGATGCGCTCGGCACTGGCCCGGTCCGGGCAGGTGGTCAACAGCAGCAGGACGGGATCGACGGTCGACATGACCGTCGAGTATAGGGCCGTCGCCGGGGCAGGGCCCGGCGACGGCAGTGGACCGCAGCGTTGCGCGGTCAGTTGGCCAGCTGGCAGGTGGCCGGCTTGGCCGAGGTGAACAGGCCCGGGGTGGCCCACTCGGGGTGGTCGATGAACGGGTTGCGGTTGCCCTGGAAGCTGTAGATCACGTCATTGCGGGCACGTTCTGCAGCGCTCGGCGGATCAGCAAGATGCCAGTCGATCAGGGTCGACAGCAGGCCCATGTAGGCCGGCGAGCTGCTGGTCTTGACGATCTTGCTGCGGTCGTCGGTCAGTTCCAGGTCCGGTTCGGACTGGCCGGTGGCCGCATCCTTGCCCCCTTCATAGCGGATGGCCATGTACATCACCGCGCGTGCCATGTCGCCCTTGCGCGCACCCCACACTTCGAAGGTGCCAGCGTTGCCATCCGGCGTGCGTACCCAGTTCGAATTGCCCGGGTAGCCGCCGCTGCCGCCGCCCTGGCCGTTGTTGGCCTCGGTGGCACGCTCGCCGCAGTTGGCGTCGCACTTGCCGAACGGCTTGTTGCCGCGGTCGGCGTTCCACTGTGCGTCGGTCAGGTACAGCATGTGGGTGTCGGTGTAGGGCGCGTACGGCAGGCCCTTGTCGCCGGTGGTGCTGGCAAAGCCCAGCGAATTGGGCCAGGTGTGCTCGCGGTTGTACTTCAGGCCACCGCCACTGCCGGCACGGTCGCTCACCTTGGTGTAGCTTCGGTTGCGGTAGGCATCGAGGATCTTGCCACTGCTGTTGGGATCTTCGTCGGCGATCTCCAGGATGGTCCAGGTGCTGGTGCCCGAGCCGCTGTACGGATACGCGGTGTGGCCCTTGATGGTGGCATGCAGCGAGCAGCGCAGCTGGCTGGGGCTGCTGGTGTTGACCTTCGAGTAATAGCCCGCCGGGCCGCCGGGATTGCCCGGGTCCGGGTTGCCGGTGGTGGTGGCCACGGTGAAGGCGATGCGGCTGTCGGTCGCCGGGCGGGCACCCTGCGCATCGGTGATGCGTGCGGCACGGATGTCGAAGCGGCAGGCTTCCCCGGCGACCAGCGCGGTATTGGTCGACAGCTTCACGCTCTTGCCGCTGGCCGGCCAGGTCAGCGGTACGCTGCCGGAGGTGCCGCAGGTCAGTGCGAAGGCGCCGCTGGCGAGGTTGACCGTCTCGCTGAACACCACTTCCAGGTCGGCGGCGGCCGGGAAGGTGCTGCTGCCCTGTGCGGGCGTGGTGGTGGACACCGAAGGCGGCGTGTTCGGGCCCGGGGTGCCACCGCCGCTGAAGGTCTGGTTGTTGTTGCAGCTGCCGAAGGTCTGCCTGGCCGATTCGGCCCAGGTGAAGTGCGCGTACTGGCTGCCGCTGCCGGTCAGCTGCAGCGAGGTGCCCGCCGCGGTGCTGTTGGTTTCGGCAACCGGAATGTTCTGGCTGGTCATGCCGGCGGCGGGGCCACCGGAAGCGGTGATCGCGCCCTCGTAGCTGAGGAACTGGACCACCTTGCCGCTGGCGTCGACCAGGGCGATGCCGTCGTTGGGGCCGTTCTGCAGGCCGTTGGTGGGGTAGGTGACCACGGCCAGGGTGGCGCTGCCGCAGCTGGCCGCGGTTCCCGCCGGTACTGCGTTGTTGGCGTAGACCGTGGCGGCCGACGGATTGCTGCCGTTGTAGAGGTACAGGCGGTAGCCGGACAGGTCCTCGCCGGCGGTGGCGACCACTTCGATGGCTTCGCCGACGTCACCGGCAGCGGTGCTGTCGTCGTAGTGCAGTTCGTTGATGAAGACCTCGGCCTGGGCCGGCGCGGCGGCCAGTGCCAGCAGGCAGGCGGCGGCGAGCGGGGACAGCAATCGCATCGACTACTCCTTGTGATTGGGAATGCCGGGCCACCCTAAAGCCGATCTGGTGACACTTTGTCGTAAATGAACGCCAGATATCTGACAGTGAGACGCCCATCACCAAAATACCGGATCCGCGGACATCGAGCTGTCGCGGCGCATCGATAAAAATTTGCCGGCCGGGCCTTGAAAGGTCCCCGGGGGTCTCCATCTCTGTCGTGCTCCCGACCTGTCGGGCTTTTTCACGCGCGTTGCTGGCAGTCACCTGGTGTGAGTGCTAACATCGCCGGACTTTTTCAGACCAATCAATAACTTAAGAGGTCCCACATGAGCATCAAGCCGCTGCACGACCGCGTTGTGGTCAAGCCGATCGAAGCCGACGAAGTTTCCGCCGGTGGCATCCTGATCCCGGACTCCGCCAAGGAAAAGTCCACCAAGGGTGAAGTCGTGGCCGTGGGCCCGGGCAAGCCGCTGGACAACGGCACCGTGCGCGCTCCG
The DNA here is from genome assembly GCF_014763005.1 of Stenotrophomonas sp. Br8. Taxonomy (NCBI): domain Bacteria; kingdom Pseudomonadati; phylum Pseudomonadota; class Gammaproteobacteria; order Lysobacterales; family Lysobacteraceae; genus Stenotrophomonas; species Stenotrophomonas sp. Br8. Next base: position 5,812 of record NZ_JACGTN010000001.1, read on the forward strand.
TCGCTGAAGGTCGGTGACAAGGTCATCTACGGCCAGTACGCCGGCAGCTCGTACAAGAGCGAAGGCGTCGAATACAAGGTCCTGCGCGAAGACGACGTGCTCGCCGTCATCGGCTGAGCGTCGGCGCGACCTGCTTCATACCCTGATTCCAAACACCCAGCTGCCGGGCATGGCCCGGCGCTACCAATGAGGTAACTGCAATGGCTGCCAAGGATATTCGTTTCGGTGAAGACGCCCGTTCGCGCATGGTGCGCGGCGTCAACGTTCTCGCCAATGCCGTCAAGGCCACCCTGGGCCCGAAGGGCCGCAACGTCGTGCTCGAGAAGAGCTTCGGCGCCCCGACCATCACCAAGGACGGCGTGTCCGTCGCCAAGGAAATCGAACTGGCTGACAAGTTCGAGAACATGGGCGCGCAGATGGTGAAGGAAGTCGCGTCGCGTACCAACGACGACGCCGGCGACGGCACCACCACCGCCACCGTGCTGGCCCAGGCCCTGATCCGCGAAGGCGCCAAGGCTGTTGCTGCCGGCATGAACCCGATGGACCTCAAGCGCGGTATCGACAAGGCCGTCGTGGCCGCCGTCGCCGAGCTGAAGAACATCTCCAAGCCGACCGCTGACGACAAGGCCATTGCCCAGGTCGGCACGATCTCGGCCAACTCGGACGAGTCGATCGGCCAGATCATCGCCAACGCGATGAAGGAAGTCGGCAAGGAAGGCGTGATCACCGTTGAAGAAGGCTCGGGCCTGGACAACGAGCTGGACGTGGTCAAGGGCATGCAGTTCGACCGCGGCTACCTGTCCCCGTACTTCATCAACAACCAGCAGTCGCAGACCGCTGACCTGGATGACCCGTACATCCTGCTGCACGACAAGAAGATCTCCAACGTCCGTGACCTGCTGCCGGTGCTGGAAGGCGTCGCCAAGGCCGGCAAGCCGCTGCTGATCGTTGCCGAGGAAGTCGAAGGCGAAGCGCTGGCGACCCTGGTGGTCAACACCATCCGCGGCATCGTCAAGGTCGTGGCCGTCAAGGCTCCGGGCTTCGGCGACCGTCGCAAGGCGATGCTGGAAGACATGGCCGTGCTGACCGGCGGCACCGTGATCTCCGAGGAAGTCGGCCTGTCGCTGGAAAAGGCCACCATCAAGGACCTGGGCCGCGCCAAGAAGGTGCAGGTTTCCAAGGAAAACACCACCATCATCGATGGCGTGGGTGACAAGGCTGCGGTCGATTCGCGCGTTGCGCAGATCAAGACCCAGATCGAAGACACCTCCTCGGACTACGACCGCGAGAAGCTGCAGGAGCGCGTGGCCAAGCTGGCCGGTGGCGTTGCAGTGATCAAGGTCGGCGCGTCGACCGAAATCGAAATGAAGGAAAAGAAGGATCGCGTCGACGACGCCCTGCACGCTACCCGTGCAGCCGTTGAAGAAGGCGTGGTTCCGGGCGGCGGCGTTGCCCTGGTCCGTGCGGTTTCCGCGCTGGCTGGCCTGAAGGGTGCCAACGAAGACCAGAACCACGGCATCCAGATCGCCCTGCGCGCGATGGAAGCCCCGCTGCGCGAAATCGTCGCCAACGCCGGCGAAGAGCCGTCGGTCATCGTCAACAAGGTCAAGGAAGGCACCGGCAGCTTCGGCTACAACGCCGCCACCGGCGAGTTCGGTGACATGCTGCAGTTCGGCATCCTGGACCCGACCAAGGTGACCCGTTCGGCGCTGCAGAACGCAGCCTCGATCGCTGGCCTGATGATCACCACCGAAGCCATGGTTGCCGACGCTCCGAAGAAGGACGAGCCGGCCATGGGTGGCGCTGGTGGCATGGGCGGCATGGGTGGCATGGGCGGCATGGACTTCTAAGTCCCGCTGCACCGGTAGCGGCCGACCCAGGTCGGCACGCTTCCCTGCTGCAATGAAAAACCCCGCCGGAAGGCGGGGTTTTTTTTGGCCTGCATCCACGCGTGGGGTGGATCTACGGGCGCGGTGCGGGATTACCCGTCGCTACGCTGCGCGTGCTGCCGGCATGTTGTCCTGCAGCCACGCCAGGAACGCTGCCACCATCGGTCGGTCGCTGCCATCGCTGCCAGGCCGGGTCACCGCGTAGTAGGCGAAGGACTGTGGCCACGGCTGCTGCAGGACCACCTGCAGGCGACCGCTGGCCACTTCGTCGGCCACGTGGATGTCGCGCACCAGCGCGATGCCCTGGCCGGCTGCCGCCGCACGTATCAACAACAGATCGTCGTCGAAGGCGGGGCCGCGCTGCAGGCGCGCATCCTGCGGCAGGCCCAGGGCCTGGAACCACAGACGCCAGTCACTGCGTTCGCTGTCCTGCAGCAGCGGCAGCCGCAGGCAGTGCTCCGCGCGGGTGATCGCTGGCACGGTTGCCAGCAGCGTGGGGCTTGCCACCGGCAGCAACGCCGGTGCCAACAGGTGCTCTGCATGCAGCCCCGGATACTGGCCCAGGCCATGCCGGATCGCGATGTCCACGCCATCACGGCGCAGGTCCACCAGCGCGGGGCTGGCATCCAACTGCACGTCGATTCCTGGATGCCGCGCGCTGAAATCGGCCAGTCGCGGCGCCAGCCAGTGCGCGGCGAAACTGGGCGCGGCGCTGATCCGCAACGATGACCTGCCTTGCCACGCTTCCAGTGCGTGCAGGCTGCTGGCGATCTGATCGAAGGCCTGACGCAGTTCCGGATAGACGCGGCTGCCGGCCGCGCTGAGCACCACCCCATGGCGGGTTCGATCGAACAGGCTGACGCCGAGCCGTTCCTGCAACTGCCGCAGCTGCTGGCTGACGGCACCGGGTGTCACGCCCATCACCTCGGCGGCCGCTGTCAGGCTGCCGTGGCGGCTGGTTTCAACGAAGGCCCGCAGGGCCAGCAAGGGCAGTACCGCACCCATCTTCCATTCTCCCGTGACGATGCTGGCGAGCCGTCGGCACGTTCACCGGCCAGCGCAAGGCACAGCATATCGGCCGGGTCGATGGCTGTCGCGCCGGTGCGCGCGGTGTTGAGCTGGGCTCAACTGCAACGTCAGCAGACATCGTTTCCCACCTGCATGCCCGGTTCCTAGACTGGTTGCACGGTCGCTGCAGCGCCCTTTCCACATCGCTTCGCCCTGCCCATGGTGTGGGCGGGCAGCGCGTGTGCACCCGATTTCTGCCTCCAGGACGTTGCCGTGACCGAACCCTCGCTGCACCTGCATACCGACAGCTCACCCAATGGCTACAAGGCCACCATCGCGCTGGAGGAGCTGGGCCTGCCCTATCGCTTGCACCATGTGCGCATCGAGCAGGGTGAACATCGCCATCCCGATTTCCTGCGGCTCAATCCGCACGGTCGCATTCCGGTCCTCGAAGACCGCTCCAGGGGCATCGTGCTGTTCGAATCGGCGGCGATCCTGCTGTACCTCGCCGAGCAGGGCGGGGCATTGTTGCCACAGGCACCGGCCGCGCGCTGGGACGCCATCACCTGGCTGATGTTCCATGCCTCCAGCGTCGGTCCCATCTTCGGCCAGCGCGTGCATTTCGAACACTTCGCGCCGGAGCGCTATCTGCCGGCGATCGAGCGCTACCGGCACCTTTCCGAAGACATCTTCGCGATCCTCGATGCACGCTTGGCCGCGCGTCCCTGGTTGGCCGGCGATGACTACTCGATCGCCGACATCGCCCACTTCGGTTGGCTGCATGTGCTCCGCGTGATCGACATCGACTTCTCGCGCCATCGCCATCTTTCGGCGTGGTACCAGCGCGTAGCCGCGCGGCCCGCGGTCCAGCGTGGCGTGCTGCTGCCTGAGCCCGCGACCGGGCCTTGAGGAGATCCCTGCGATGACAACCTCCCTTTCGATCCACGGTGCTTCGGCAGCAACCTTCGCCGGCCATGCAGGCTACCAGCGCATGTTCCGCGCCGATGCGCTGACCTTGGGCATCTTCCTGCCGCTGCGCTTCTACCAGGGCGACATGGCGGTACTGCAGGGACAGACCGCGCTGGTGCCATCGACCGCCATGGCTTCGCTGCGGTCTGGGTGCGCGATGTTCCACTGTTCGATCCCCAGTTCGGTGATGCCGGACAGGTGTTCGATCCGTTCACGTATCTCGCATGGCTGGCTGCGCGCACCCATCGCGTCGCGTTGGCGACAGGCAGCGTGGTGATGCCACTGCGGCATCCCATCGACCTGGCCAAGGCTGCCGCGTCGATCGATCAGTTGTCCGCAGGGCGGCTGGTGATGGGCATCGCCTCGGGTGATCGACCGCTTGAGTTTCCCGCCTATGGCCTCGACCACGCCCAACGTGGTGAACGGTTCGCCGACGCCGTGGTGGCCTTCCGGAAATGGTTGCAGCCCGCCGACGGGGCGCTCGCCGGCCACCCCTGGGCCGCACAGGGTGTGCAGCTGCTGCCGCCGCCGGTCAGTGATCGCATTCCGCTGATCGTTACCGGTGGTGCCCGGCAGCCGTTGGAATGGATCGGCGAACACGCCGACGGCTGGCTGACCTATCCCGACGCGACCCATGACACGGCAGGACCACAGCGGCTGGCGGCGAAGATCCGCGCATGGCGGGCGCAGATTCCCGACGGCGGCTTCCGACCGCACATGACCAATGAATGGCTGGATCTGGTGGATGACCCGGACCATCCGCGCGTGCCGCTGCAGGGTGGCTACTGCCTGCGCACCGGGCGCAAGGGGCTGATCGCGCTGCTGGAAGCCTGGCAGCGCGCTGGGGTAAACCATGCCGCGCTCGGCATCCAGTTCTCGCAGCGCCCAGCTGCCGATGTGCTGCAGGAACTGGCCGAAGAGGTGCTGCCGTTGTTTCCGTCGCATCCCGGCCCAGCGTCGCGGGTGATGGAATGGTAGCGATGCATTTCCGCGATTGATGAGCTGCGGGCCCTGCCGGCGGCGGCGGGAGGCTTGCAGTTCTTGTCTCACGGATTATGATTAGTCGCCTAATCATGTATGGATTCAATATGATTGAGTTGAAGCACCAAGCCCTCGTCGAGGAAGCGCAGCGGCGTGGTCACGCCAATGTCGCGCAGCTGCGCCTGTGCTTTCAGCTGCTCGCCCTGTCCGGTGCGATCGACCGTGACTGCGCCACACGCCTCGCGCCGTACGGCCTCAGCGAAGGCCGCTTCGTCGTGCTGTTCCTGCTGCACGGCGCAGGTGGCACGCTGCCGCCGCACGAGCTGGCCGAGCAGGCCGGTGTCACCCGCGCCACCATCAGCGGATTGCTCGATGGCCTGCAGCGTGACGGCCTGCTGCAGCGGCGCAGCGATGCCGAAGATGGTCGACGTCTGCAGATCGTGCTGACGGCGCGCGGCAAGCGCCTGGCCGGCGATCTGTTCGACCAGCACACGCAATGGATCGGTGGCCTGTTCAATGGACTGGATGTCGGCGAACAGGCGCAGTTGTCGCTGCTGCTCGAAAAAGTCTGGCGACACACCGACGCAGGTCAGGAAGCAGGTGCATGAGCACTACCATCGCCACGACACGCCTGCTTGCACTCAACGCAGGCAGCACCGCCAGCACGCATCTGGCCGAGTGCCTGGCGGTGGACTTCGCTGCGTTGCTGCTGGCGGTGGCACCGACCTTGCCACCGTCCGCGATACAGCGCATGCACGCCGCCGCAGGCAAAGGAATCACCCAGCGCATGGCCTTGGCCGCAGCGCTTTTGCGCGAGGCAGGGCAGGGCGAGGTGCAGCACTGGCAGGCGCATCCCTCCGACACCGTGCGGGGTTGGGCGTGCTATCTGATCGGCGGCGACACGCAGGCGGCATTGTCCGACAAGCTGCAGGCGATGCATCCGCTGGCAGATGATCCGCACTTCGGTGTGCGCGAATGGGCATGGTTGGCGCTGCGCAGCGATATCGTCGAGGCACCACTTGAGGCGCTCGCCCTGCTGCAACCCTGGGCGCAGCAGCCTTCGCCGCATCTGCGCCGCTTCGCGTGTGAAGCATTGCGCCCCCGCGGTGTCTGGGCCACGCATATTGCGCTGTTCAAGCAGCAACCCGAACACGTGCTGTCGTTGCTGGAGGCACTCGCCGACGATCCAGAGCGCTACGTGCAGGACTCGGTTGGCAACTGGTTGAACGACGCTGGCAAGAGCCAACCCGATTGGGTGCGCGCCGTGTGCACGCAGTGGCAGTCAACCCGCGACAGCGTAGCCAACGCCTACATCCGCAAGCGCGCGCTGCGCTCGCTGTAACCCCGCACCGTTCAACCGTTTCCCGCTGATGCCGGCCGCTGGCCGGCAACTCATGTCACGCCCGTTCCCCGGTAGTGCCGGCCGCTGGCCGGCAACCCCATGACCCTCAAGGAAGGCCCCATGTCCCACCTCCTCATCGAGCTGTACACCGCAACGCCGACCTGGAAAGCGTTGTCCGCCGAACAGCGGAACACCTTCTTCACCCGTATCGGCGCCGGCATGCAGCAACTCGACCCTGCATGCGTCGCACCGTTGGCGATGGGCCGCGTGGCCAGCGAGGTGCCACATGCCAGCGCCGAGCAGTACTACGCCGTCTGGCGGTGCGCCAGCCGTGCAGATGCCGATGCCTTGATGGACGCCATCAGTGCCACCGGCTGGCATGACTGCTTCGCCACCACCAATGCCGTGGGCGCAGTGGATGCGATGGCCCAGCACCTGGCGGACCTCGCAGCGCTGTAATGCGGCCTGCGGTGGCACATGCGCGTGTCATCCATTCCGGGTAAAGATGGCGCTCGGCCGTATCCATCCGCAGGGAAGTCGAGCATGCAGAGCAAGATCCAGGTGACGTTGTACGGAGCGCTGGGCAGCAGTCCTGCGCTGCAGGTACCCGGCCTGGAAGGGCCGGTGGTCGCCATCCAGGAAGCCACCCTGCGGCAGCTGGTGTCCGATCTGTATACGGCCCGATCCATGCTCAACCCCGAACAGCTGGATGAGGCCAGGCAGGAACTGGACCGCGTGGTGGAGCGCTGGGTGGACATCCACGAGACGCTGTTGCTGGACGTGGAAGTGCATGGCAGCCGATAGTCCGCTGAACCGCGCCCGCAGTTGCGGATGAAACAGTTGGCACCTGCCAAAACCCTGTGTTATCAATAGATCCCATGAACGCAACCCACGCCAGCTTTTATTGGTATTACTTTCCGAAGCCCCCGGCGGAGGAAGGATTGCGCTCACCCTGAAGAAAGCTTCAGACGCATTCCCGAAAGCCGCCAGCGAACCTGGCGGCTTTTTTCATGTCGCCACGCTGCGGACCCCCAACGTTCCGTAGAGACCCCCCACCATGCCCCCGCACACCGACGACCTGCGTATCCGCACCATCGAACCGCTGACACCGCCTGCCCAGCTGCTGGCGATGCTGCCCTGTGATGACGAAGCCTCCGACACCGTCAGCGCCTCGCGCGCGGCCCTGCACCAGATCCTGCACGGCCGCGACGACCGCTTGGCCGTGGTGGTCGGGCCATGCTCGATCCACGACCCGAAAGCCGCCATCGAGTACGCCCAGCGCCTGAAGCCGCTGCGCGATGCACTGGCCGGTGAACTGGAAATCGTCATGCGTGTGTACTTCGAAAAGCCGCGCACCACGGTGGGCTGGAAGGGCCTGATCAACGATCCGGACCTGGATGGCAGCTTCAAGATCGACAAGGGCCTGCGCATCGCCCGCGGCCTGCTGCGCGACATCAACAAGCTCGGCCTGCCTGCCGGTGTCGAGTTCCTCGATGTGATCTCGCCGCAGTACATCGCCGACCTGGTGGCATGGGGCGCGATCGGTGCACGCACCACCGAAAGCCAGGTGCATCGCGAGCTTGCGTCGGGGTTGTCGTGCCCGGTCGGCTTCAAGAACGGCACGGACGGCAACGTCAAGATCGCCGCCGATGCCGTGGGCGCGGCCTCGAACCCGCATCACTTCCTGTCGGTCACCAAGCAGGGCGGCACGGCCATCGTCTCCACCACCGGCAATCCGGACTGCCATGTGATCCTGCGTGGTGGCAAGCAGCCGAACTACGATGCGGGCAGCGTCGCCGATGCCTGCCAGGCGCTGGCCAAGGCCAAGCTGCCGACGCGGCTGATGATCGACGCCAGCCACGCCAACAGCCTGAAGAACCATGAGAACCAGCCGAAGGTGATCGAAGACATCGCCACCCAGCTGGAAGACGGCGAGCAGCGCATCGTCGGCGTGATGGTTGAAAGCCATCTGGTCGGTGGCCGTCAGGAGCTGGTCGAAGGCCAGCCGCTGGTCTACGGCCAGAGCATCACCGATGGCTGCATCGACTGGGACACCACCGTGACGGTGCTGGAGCGGCTGGCTGCGGCCGTGCGCGCCCGTCGCGAAGTGAAGGTGTCCGAAGCCGCCTGACGGCGGCACGTGTGTGGATGGCGGCCAGCGCCTGCGGGGGTGCGGCCGCGATCAGGGCCGGTCGGAGTTGGAGACCGGCCCGTCTGCACCGGCGATGCGCCTGGCGCTGCGTATGTACGACAGCGCCAGGTACATCGCCGGGGTGGTGTGAACCCCGACCCGGTTATGTAGATCCACGCCACGCGTGGATGAAGCCGCCCCGCTCAACGCCCCGCCCGCATCCTCGCCAACGCCAGATACATCGCCGGTGTCGTCTGGACAGTAGATCCACGCCATGCGTGGATGAAACCGCCCCGCTCAACGCCTCGCCCGCATCCTCGCCAGCGCCAGATACATCGCCGGTGTCGTGTACAACGTCAGCCACTGGCTGACCAGCAACCCGCCGACAATGGCGATGCCCAGCGGCTGCCGCAGCTCCCAGCCTTCGCCGTTGGCCAGCATCAGCGGCAACGTGCCCAGCAGTGCCGCCAGCGAGGTCATCAGGATCGGCCGCAGGCGCAATCGTGCCGCTTCCATCACCGCGTCGCGCGCACTCAGCCCGCGGCGTTCGCCGGCCAATGCGAAGTCGACCAGCAGGATGGTGTTCTTCATCACCACACCCACCAGCAGGAACAGACCCAGCAACGCGATCAGGTTCAGTTCGTTGCCGAACAGCCACAGCGCAAGCAGCGCGCCGATACCGGCCGACGGCAGCGTGGACAGGATCACCAAGGGCTGCAGGAAGCTCTCGTAGAGGATGCCCAGCACCAGGTACACCGCCAGCGTGGCACCCAGCACCAGCCACAACTGGCGCGACCGCAGCTGCTCCAGGCCGCCGGCCTCGCCGGACAGCTTGGCCTGCACGGAGCGAGGCAGCATCAGTTTGGCCATCGCAGCATCAATGGCCTGCGTGGCCTGCTCCAGGCCCACGCCCGGCGCCAGCGCGAACTCGATCCAGATCGAGGCGAACTGCTCGCTGTGGTACACGCGGTCCGGCGCCATGCCGTAGCGCCAGCTGGCGATGCTCGACAGCGGAATGCGCTGGCCGCCGCCATCGATCACCTGCAACCGCGCCAGCGTGCCCGGGTCCTGGGTGTGCTTCGGGTCCAGCTCCATCACCACCCGGTACTGGTTGAGGCTGTCGTACAACGTGGCGACCTGGCGCTGGCTGAAGGAGTTGTTGAGCATGTTGGCCACGGTGCGCAGGTCCACGCCGTGGCGCGCGGCGGCCTCGCGGTCGATGTCCAGCATCACCTGGCGCATGCCGGCCTCGCCCTGCGCTTCCACGTCCACCAGTTCCGGCAGGCCGCGCAGCGCAGCAGCGACCTTCGGTGCCCATTGGCGCAATGGCGCGCTATCGGCCGACAGCAACTGGAACTCGTACTTGCCGCTGCTGCCGGCGCCTTCCAGGCGGATGTCCTGGTCCACCCACAGATAGAGGTTGCCCCCAGGCAACTTGGGCAGGCGCGCGCGCAGGCGGTCGATCACCTGCTGGCTGGAGACGCCGCGCTCGGCCAGTGGCTTCATCTTGATCATGATGAAGGCGTTGTTGACCCCGTTGCTGCCACCGATATACCCGATGATGTCCTCGATGGCCGGGTCGGACAGCAGCAGTTTGCGGTAGGCATCGATTTTCGGCTGCATCGCCTGGAAGGACAGGCCGTCATCGCCACGCGCGAAGCCGCGCAGCTGTGCGGTGTCCTGCTGCGGAACGATGCCCTTGGGTACCTGCTGGAACAGCCACGCATTGAGTGCGATCACCGCCACGAAGGCCAGCAATGGCCAGCGCAGTTGCCGCAGGCTGGCCTGCAGGGTGCACAGATAGGCGCCACGCACGCGCTCGAACAGCGCATTGCTGCCGCGCTGCCAGCGCGAGGGCTGTTGTGCGTCATCGACGAACAGGCGCGCGCACAGCATCGGCACCAGGCTGAGTGCCACCAGCACCGACACCGTCATCGCCGCCACCAGAGTCAGCGAGAATTCGCGGAACAGGCGCTCGACGAAATCGTCCAGAAACAGGATCGAAACAAACACCACGGCCAGCGCCAGGTTCATCGACAGCAACGTAGCGCCCACTTCCGATGCACCGCGCACCGCCGCCTGCCAGCGGTCGGCGCCCAGTTCGCGATGGCGCGCGATGTTTTCCAGCACCACGATGGCGTCGTCCACCACCAGCACCGCCGCCACGATCAGGGCCATCAGCGAGAGCGTATTGAGCGAGAAGCCCATGAGCGCGATCAACGCCAGCGTGCCGAACAGCACCACCGGAATCGCCACGCTGGGTACCAGTGCCGCACGCCAGTGGCCAAGGAAGCCGAGCACCACCAGCACCACCAGCGCAATCGCCAGCAGCAGGGTCACTTCTGCTTCGTGCAGGGTCGCGCGGATCACCGGCGAGCGGTCCATCACCAGCCGCATGTCCACCGTGCTCGGCAGCAGGGCGTGCAGCTGCGGCAGCTGCGCCTGGATCGCATCGACGGTGGCGATGATGTTGGCGCCGGGCTGGCGGCTGACGATCAGCAGCACGGCCGGGCGTTCGTTGTGGAAGCCACTGGCATAGCGGTCCTCCACGCCATCGGCGACGGCGGCGACATCGCCCAGCCGCAGCAGGCGATCATCGCTGGCCTTCAACGCCAGTTCCCGGTACTGCGCGGCCTGGCGCAGCTGCAGCGGCGCCTCCAGTTGCCAGTGCTGGTTCGCGCCTGCGACCGCACCCAATGGCCGCACTGCATTGGCGCGGCTGATCGCCTGTGCCACGTCTTCCAGTGCCAGGCCCGCGTGATTGAGCGCGTTCGGATCCAGCGACACGCGTACCGCGGGCAGCGCGCTGCCGCCCACCTGCACTTCGCCCACGCCCGGTACCTGCGACAGCTTCTGCGCCAGTACGGTCGAACCGAGGTCGTACAGCTGGCCCGGCGAGAGCGTGTCGGAGGTCAGTGCCAACGCAAGTATCGGTGCCTGCGAAGGATTGACCTTGCGGTACTGCGGCATGCCGGGCATGCCACTGGGCAGCTGGCCGCGGGCGAGGTTGATCGCCGCCTGCACTTCGCGCGCGGCCTCGTCGATATCGCGGCCGAGCACGAATTTCAATTCGATCTCGGTCTGCCCCTGGGTACTGGCCGAATCGATGCGCGAAATGCCAGGCAGGCTGCCCAGCGCACGTTCCAGCGGCGTGGCGACGGTGGCCGCCATCGATTCGGGCGAGGCGCCGGGCAGGCTGGCACTGACTTCAATGGCCGGATAGTCGACCTGGGGCAGCGGTGCCACCGGCAGCAGGCGCAGGGCCAGCAGGCCGGCCAGTACCAGCGCCACCGCCAACAGGAGGGTCGCCACCGGACGCTGCACGCAGGCCTGTGCCAGGCGTGCGACAGGGGTCATGCGCCGGCCTCGTCTGCTGTTGCCGGTGCCGCCGCGCGGCGACGCTGCAGACGGTCGAAGGCCAGGTAGATCACCGGCGTGGTGAACAGGGTCAACACCTGGCTGACCATCAGGCCGCCCACCATCACCCAGCCCAGCGGCTGCCGCAGCTCGGCGCCCGAGCCACTGGCCAGCATCAGCGGTACCGCGCCGAACAACGCAGCCAGGGTGGTCATCAGGATCGGCCGGAAGCGCAGCAGCGCCGCCTGGTGGATCGCTTCACGCGGACTCATGCCGCGCGTGCGCTGCGCGTCCAGCGCGAAGTCGATCATCATGATCGCGTTCTTTTTCACCAGGCCGATCAGCAGCACGATGCCGATCACCGCGATCAAATCCAGGCTGCGTCCGCTCACCCACAACGCAGCCAAGGCGCCCACGGTTGCCGAGGGCAGGGTGGAGAGAATGGTGATGGGATGGATGAAGCTCTCGTAGAGCACGCCCAGCACGATGTACATCACCACCACGGCGGCAAGGATCAGCCACAGCGTGCTCGACAGCGAGCTGCTGAAGGCCGCTGCCGCGCCCTGCAGGCGCAGCTCGATGCTCTGCGGCAATGCCACCTGCGCCTGCGCGGCATGCACCGCATCCACCGCTTCACCCAGCGATGCACCGGGCGCAAGGTTGAACGACAGCGTGGCCGCCGGGAACTGGCCGACATGGTTGCGCAGCAGCGCCGTCGGCCCCTGTTCGACGCGCGCCACCGCCCCCAGCGACACGGTCTGGCCGTTGCTGTTGCGCACGCGCAGGCCGGTGATCGCCTCCGGCCCCGGTTGCCGCGCCGGATCGGCCTCCAGCACCACCCGGTACTGGCTGGCCTGGGTGAAGATGGTGGAGATCTGCCGTTGCCCGTAGGCGTCGTACAGTGCGTCGGCCACCGCTTCCACACTCACGCCCAGGCGTGCGGCGGCATCGCGGTCGATGCTCACCTTGGCCTGTCGGCCCTGCATCTGCAGGTCGCTGGCCACATCGCGCAGCGCGGGCGACTGGCGCAGCGCCTGCAACAGCCTCGGTGTCCAGGTTTCCAGCGTCTGCAGGTCCGGCGTGGTCAGGGTGAACTGATACTGGTTGCGGCTGATGCGGTCTTCGATGCCCAGCTCCTGCACCGGTTGCAGGTACAGGGTGATGCCGGGAATCCTGGCCACGCGCTGCTGCAGCCGCGCCATCACCACGTCGGCGCTCTCGCGCTCGCCATGTGGCTTCAGTTCGATAAGCAGGCGGCCGGTGTTGAGGGCGGCATTGTTGCCGTCCACGCCGATGTAGGAGGACAGGCTGGCCACGGCCGGGTCCTGTTCGATGGCCGTGGCCAGGGCAAGCTGGCGCTCGCGCATGGCCTGGAACGAGATCGCCTGCGGGGCTTCGCTGATGCCCTGCACCAGGCCGGCATCCTGCACCGGGAAGAAACCCTTGGGCACGGCGAAATACAGCGCCACCGTCAGTGCAAGCGTGGCCACGGTCGCCAGCAGCATCAGTGGCTGCCGTTGCAGCACCCAGCGCAGCTGGCGGTCGTAGAGGGCGATGATGCGATCGAAGACGTCGGGCTTTGGGGTCGGAGCCCTGACGGGATCCGACCCCGCCAGGGTCAGATCCCCTTGGGGCTCTGACCCCTTGGCTTGCGGCTTCAGGAAGCGCGCGCACAACATCGGCGTCAAGGTCAGCGACACCAGCAGCGAAATGCCGATGGCCACCGCCAGCGTCACCGCGAACTCATGGAAAAGCGCGCCCACCAGGTCGGCCATGAACAGCAACGGGATCAGCACGGCGATCAACGAGACCGTCAGCGATACCAGGGTGAAGCCAATCTCGCTGGCTCCCTTCAGTGCCGCTTCGCGCGGGCTTTCGCCGTCTTCCAGGTGGCGGGCGATGTTTTCCAGCATCACGATCGCATCGTCCACCACGAAGCCGGTGGCAATGGTCAGCGCCATCAGCGTGAGGTTGTTGAGCGAATAGCCGGCCAGCAGCATCACCGCGAACGTACCGATCAGCGACAGCGGCACCGCCACGCTGGGAATCAGCGTGGCCGGCAGGTTGCGCAGGAACACCCAGGTCACCAGCACCACCAGCGCGATGGCCAGCACCAGTTCCTTCTGTACGCCGCGCACGGACGCACGGATCGATTCGGTGCGGTCGCTGAGCACGGTCATCTGCACGCCGGCCGGCAGCGTGGCCTGCAGCTGCGGCAGCAACGCACGCACCTGTTCGACCACGGCGATGACGTTGGCGCCGGGTTGGCGCTGGATGTTCACCAGTACCGCCGGGGTAGTGCCGCTCCATGCCGCCAGCTGGCGGTTCTCGGCACCGTCGGTGATGGTCGCCACATCGCCCAGACGCAGCGGTGCGCCCTCACGCCAGGCCAGCACCAGCGCGCGGTACTCGGCAACGCTGCGCATCTGGTCGTTGGCATCGAGCATCACCGCGCGGATCGGACCATCGAAGCTGCCCTTGGGCAGATTGACGTTGGCCGCAGCGATCGCGGTGCGGATGTGGTCCATGCCCAGGTTGTTGGCGGCCAGTGCGCCCGGATTGACCTGAATCCGCACGGCCGGGCGCTGGCCACCGGCCAGGCTGACCAGGCCCACACCCGGCAGCTGTGCCAGCCGCTGCGCGATGCGGGTGTCGACCAGATCGTGCACCTGCGGCAGCGACAGGCCCTGCGAAGTCACCGCCAGGGTCAGGATCGGTGTATCGGCCGGATTGACCTTGCGGTACACCGGCGGCACCGGCAGGTCACCGGGCAGGAAGCTGCCGGCCGCGTTGATGGCCGCCTGCACATCCTGTTCGGCCACGCCCAGCGACACCTCCAGGCCGAACTGCAGGGTGATCACCGAGGCGCCACCGGAACTGGTGGACGACAGCTGTTTCAGGCCGGGAATCTGCCCGAGCTGGCGCTCCAGCGGCGCAGTGATGGTGCGCGTGGTCAACTCCGGGCTGGCGCCGGGGTACAGCGTGGTGATCTGGATGATCGGGTAGTCGACCTGCGGCAGCGCTGCCACCGGCAGCAGGCGATAGGCCAGCACGCCGGACAGCAGCAGCGCCACCATCAGCAACGTGGTGGCGACCGGGCGCAGGATGAAGGCGCGCGAGAGGTTCATGCGCCGGCCTTGGTCGATGCCTCCTCGGTGATGATCTCCACCGCGGTGCCGTCTTCCAGCCCGTCGATGCCTTCGATCACCACCTTGTCACCGGCCACCAGACCGGACCGCACCGCAACGCGACCGTCATCGGCCGGGCCGAGTACCACTGGGCGCCGTTGTGCCTTGTTGTCCTTGTCGATGATGTGCACGTAGTTGCCTTGGCTGCCGAACTGCACGGCGGCGTCGGGAACCAGCAGCGCGGGGTGCTCACCCAGCTGCAGGCGCACATTGACGAACTGGTTGGGGAACAGCGCCTGATCGGCGTTGTCGAACTGCGCGCGCAGCTTCAGCGTGCCGGTGGCGGTATCGATGCGGTTGTCGACGCTGGACAGGGTGCCGCTGGCGAGCTGCCGGCGTTCTTCGCGGTCCCAGCTTTCCACCGCCAGCGCCGGCTGCGCCTGTACGGCGTCGAGCAGCGCGGGAAGCTCCGGCTCGGGCACGGTGAACAACACACTGATCGGCGCGGTCTGCGCCAGCGTGACCAGGCCTTCGGTATCGCTGGCGTGCACCAGGTTGCCTACGTCCAATCGACGCAGGCCAACTCGGCCGCTGACCGGGGCGACGATGCGGGTGTACTGCAGCTGCAGTCGTGCTTCGTCCACGGAAGCCTGGTCGCTGAGGCGACGCCCCTGCAGCTGCCGCACCTTGCTCTGCTGGTCGCTCAGTTCCTGCGCGGACACGTAGTTCTGGCGCTGCAGTTCGCGGTAGCGCTGCAGCTGGCGCTCGGCGTTCTCCAGCTCGGCCAGGTTCTGCTGCTGCGTACCCTGTGCGTGCGCGAGCTTCACCTGGTAGGGGCGGGGATCGATCTGTGCGAGCAGGTCACCGGCCTTGACCTGCTGACCTTCCTGGAAATGCAGGCGCATCAGCTCGCCATCCACGCGGCTGCGCACCACCACGCTGTGCAGCGGGGTGACCGTACCGACGGCCTTCATCCGCAGCACCAGTGGTTCGGCGCTGGCGCTGGCGATGCGTACCGGCACTGCCTTGCCGCCACCGGCTTCTTTGCCACCGTCCGCCTCGGCATGCGGCCACAGCCACCACGCCAGGCCAGCGACAAGGGCAAGACCGGCAACGACCGACAGCGGACGGGCACGGCGAAAGCGGGAGTTTTCGGCGACAGACATGGGGCATCCTGCGCCCTGCGTGCACGCAGGGTCATGCGGGCCCGTCGGCACCACGAAGGGCCACGGGCAGCGGGGAGAGGGATTGTCTGGCGGGGCCGCGGACGCGGCGTGGCTGGATGCCGTCGCGCGTGCGACGGGGCGCCAATGGTAGCGGTTTACGCGGGCTGTCGCCGCGTGACCTTGGTCATGCGACCCAGCCGGAAATGCCGGCCAGCGGCCGGCACTACCCTCAAGGGCTCAATGCACTTCGTCGTGGTACACGAACTTCGGCATTTCCCAGCGATAGTGGATTGCCAGCAGGCGCAGGGCAAACCCACCACCCAGGCAGCACAGGATCGCCGTGGCATCGGCCACACCCCAGTGCAGCAACAGCAGATACACCGCACCGGTCAGCAGCGAGATGATCGCGTACAGCTCTTTCTGGAAGATCAGCGGCACCTCGTTGCAGAGGATGTCGCGCAGCACGCCGCCGAAGGCGCCGGTGAGCATGCCGGCGATCAGCACGATCGGCAGTGCATGGCCGGCCTCGCGCGCGATCGAGCAGCCGATCAGGGTGAAGGCGATCAGGCCCAGCCCGTCCAGCACCAGGAAGGTGCGGCGGAAGTGGTGCATCCAGCGCGCTACCCAGGTGGCGATCAGCGCTGCGCACACGGTGAAGCCCAGGTACTCAGGATGCTTCACCCAGCCCAGTGGATAGTGGCCGAGCAGGATGTCGCGCAGCGAGCCGCCACCGAGGGCGGTGACGCAGGCGATCATGACCACGCCGAACAGGTCCATGCGGCGGCGGCCCGCAGACAGGGCGCCGGTCATGGCTTCGGCGGAAATGGCGATCAGGTAGATGATGGACAGCAGCATGGGACAGGCTCCGGGCGCGGTGGGGCCGGCCATGCGCGACCACCGCCATTGCCTGCGCAATGACGGGATGACGATGACCGGTGCCGCTCCCGCTGTCCTTTTGCCTGAGAGTTCAGCGGCGTGAGCCGCGTGCCCCTTCGGCGGATCGTCCCGGGCATGCCCGGTGACCTCTCTCCAGCTCGGCGAGTCGAATGCATGGTTGGTGGGATTCCAGCCCACCGGCCTGAGCGATCATGGGAGCCTGCGCCTTCGGCGGGCGCCAGCGCGGCGCCTCTCTCCTGCATTCGGTCGCCAGTATATCCGCTGCAGTGCAGCACGGCATAATCCGGCCATGGCTTCGCCTTCCCGCCCGTGGTTCCTGTACCTGCTCGAATGTCGCGACGGCAGCTATTACGCCGGCATCAGCACCGACGTGCAGGCCCGTTTCGCCGCCCACCAGGCCGGCAAGGGCGCGCGATACACCCGATCGCGGCCGCCGCTGCGGGTGCTGGCGGTGCGCGAATACCCGGACAGGGCAACGGCCTCACGCGCCGAATGGGAGCTCAAGCAGCAGCCGCGCGAACGCAAGCTGGCGTGGCTGCAGGCGGGGGCCGAGGCTGTTCTGTAGAGCCGAGCCCATGCTCGGCTGCTGCACTCGGCGACGAGCATCAGCCGAGCATGGGCTCGGCTCTACAACATCGCCGGTAGATCCACGCCATGCGTGGATGGGGCGCATCCGGCCATGCCATGATCGCCCAGCCCTCAGCGCTGGAGACCCGGATGTCCACCGTTGCCCTGTTGTTCGCGCTTTCCGCAGCGGCGAGCCCCGCTGCCGACGCCACCACGATCGCCGCCATCGAAGCGACCTGCCACGACTACGTCGACGGACAGCTGGAAGGCGATCCGCAGCGCGTCGCCCGTTCCCTGCATCCAGACCTGGCCAAGCGCGCGGTGCTCGGTGATACACCCGACGAACGCCTCGGCCTGCGCCGGATGTCGAAGGAAGAACTGGTTGCGTTGACCAAGCAGGGCGCGTTGAAGACCCCGAAGGATCAATGGGACCGCCGCTGTACGGTACTGGATGTGACCGGCAACGCGGCCTCGGTACGGCTGGAAACGCCGTGGTTCGTCGACTACTTCCACATGGGTCGCTTCGAGCAGCGCTGGGTCATCGTCAACGCGTTGTGGTACCCGAAGCCGAAGTAGGGCCCCCCATGCGTGGCTGCGCTCCATGCGGCCTGCACAGAAGCTCATCCACGCATGGCGTGGATCTACTGTGCCGGTCGAGGACGCGCCCACGGCACTACCTATCGCGAAGATTTCTGCCGGACATGAGCGGGTGTCCAGCGGCCCGATGAAGCAGTAGAGCCACGCCACGCGTGGCTACGCTCCATGCAGCCTGCACAGAAATCCATCCACGAATGGCGTGGATCTACTGTGTCGGTCGAGAGGTCACCCACGGCAGTACCTACCGCTTCGGCCGGCGGTCTTCGCGGTCGTCGCCAAAAATGATCCGCGCGCTGCGCTGGTAGCTCCAGTACGCCACCGCCCAGTTCAGCAGCACCACGACGCGGTTGCGGAAACCGATCAGGAAGAATACGTGCGCGGCCAGCCAGAACCACCAGGCCAGCACGCCCGACAGCTGCAGCTTGCCCAAGTGCACGATCGCAGCCATGCGACCGATGGTGGCCAGGTTGCCGAAGTCGGCGTACTTGAACGGCCCCGGTGCCGGCTTGTCGTGCAGGCGTGCGCGGAGGGTCTCGGCCACGTACTTGCCCATCTGCTTGGCGGCCGGGGCCACGCCCGGTACCGGCTTGCCGTTGGCCTGGCTCAGCGCGGCCAGGTCGCCCGCCACGAACAGTTCGGGATGGCCGGGCAGGGTCAAGTCGGGCTGCACCTGCACGCGTCCTGCGCGGTCCAGCGGCACGTCCAGCGTGCGCGCCAGCGGCGAGGCAGCCACGCCGGCGGCCCAGACCACGGTGCGTGCGGGCACGAACTGATCGCCCAGTTTGAAGCCCTGTCCATCGATGTGGCTGACTGGCGTGCCCGTCATCACTTCCACGCCCAGCTTTTCCAGCTGCCGGCGTGCCTTCAGCGAAAGCACTTCCGGGAAGGTGGACAACACGCGCGGACCGGCCTCGACCAGCCGCACCTTGGCGCTGGCTGGATCGATGTGGCGGAACTCATTGCGCAGCGTATGCCGGGCGATTTCAGCCAGGGTGCCAGCCAGCTCGACGCCGGTCGGGCCACCACCCACCACCGCGAAGCTCAGCCATGCGGCCTTCTTCGCCGGGTCCGGCTCGGCCTCGGCGCGCTCGAACGCCAGCAGCAGCTTGCGGCGCAGGGCGATGGCATCGTCCAGTGTCTTCAGGCCAGGCGCATCGTCGGCCCATTCGTCGTGGCCGAAGTAGGCGTGGGTGGCGCCGGTGGCCAGCAGCAGGCTGTCGTAGTCCAGCGTGCTGCCATCGGCCATGCGCACCTGGTGGGCTTCCTTGTCGATGGCCACCACTTCGCCCAGCCGCACCTCCACGTTGCGCTGGTGGCCGAGGATGTGGCGCAGCGGTGCGGCGATATCCGGAGCCGATAGTCCCGCGGTGGCTACCTGGTAAAGCAGCGGCTGGAACAGGTGATGGTTGCGACGGTCGACCAGGGTGATGCGTATGCGTTCGCGGGCCAGCGCACGGGTGGCCCACAGGCCGGCGAAACCGCCGCCGACAACGACCAGGTGGGGGACGCGATCACGACTCATCGACTCACTCCAGGGGGGCATGGGGGAAGTGCCTGGCATCTTCGCACGGCCGGTCCTTGTCACGTCAGCGTGCATCCGGATCGGCGATACTCGGGTTCAGGCAATTGCCCGTGAGGAGTCCATGAGCGAACCGGAAAAGCGCATCGCCCTGTTGATCGACGCCGACAATGCACCGGCCTCGAAGATCGACGAAGTCCTGGCCGAGGTTGCCCGTTATGGCGTGGCCAACGTGCGCCGTGCCTATGGCAACTGGAAGAGCCCGCGGCTGAAGGGCTGGGAGGCGGTGCTGCACGAATACGCGATCCGGCCGATCCAGCAGTTCGCCTACAGCAAGGGCAAGAACGCGTCGGACATGGCGATGGTGATCGATGCGATGGACCTGCTGTACGCGCGCAACCTCGATGGGTTCGCGATCGTGTCCAGCGATGCCGACTTCACGCCGATGGTGATGCGCCTGCTGACCGATGGCGTGAAGGTCTATGGCTTCGGCGAAAAGAAGACCCCGGAACCCTTCGTCAACGCGTGCTCGAAGTTCACCTATCTCGAAGCGTTGGGCCAGACCCACGCCAGCGTGCAGGATGTGGAGCAGGCATCGAACGAACCATCATCGAACGAACAGGCGCCCAGCGAACAGGCGAGCAGCGACGATGCGCGCCCGCGCAAGAGCGGCGCGGAAATGCGCAGCGACACGCGCCTGGTGAAGATGCTGCGCCGTGCGGTGTCCTCGGCAGAAGGCGAGGATGGCTGGTCGCACCTGGGCCCGGTCGGCAGCCAGATCGGCAACCAGGCCTCGTTCGATCCGCGCAACTACGGGTACGGGAAGCTCAGTGACCTGCTGGCCGCAATCGGTCTGTTCGAGCTGAAGAAGGACGGTAAATCCTCCTACGTGCGCGCGCTGCCGAAGAAGAACCGGTAACGCCGGAAAACGCTGGTGCAGAGTAGAGCCGAGCCACGCTCGGCTGCTGTTCGTGTGCGCTATAGAGCGTGTGCATCGGACCCTGCGTAGCCCGCAGCGAATCCATCGGCGAAATCCTCAACTCCGTTGAATGCCAGCAACAACAGCCCGGCACACAGCAGCATGTTGCGGTTGGATCGGCGGTACCCCAGCACCAGCGCCACCAGCCCTGCTGCCAGCAGAACGTAATTCACTGCATCCCATGCGGTCATGCCGTTTCTCCTTGTGGATCGGCGTATCGTAACGTCTCCGCGCCCTCTTGGCGCAGCGCTGCACGCAAGGAAATCCGCATGTTGAAGATCTGGGGTCGCCGCAATTCCAGCAACGTCCGCAAGGTGCTGTGGTGTGCCGAGGAAATCGGCCTGCCGTACGAGTCCATCGAGGTGGGTGGCAGCCACGGTGGCACGCAGTCGCCGGAGTACGTGGCGATGAACCCGAACGGGCTGGTGCCGGTGATCGAAGACCACGGCCTGCCGCTGTGGGAGTCGAACACCATCGTGCGCTATCTCAGTGCGCGCTATTCGCTGGGCACGCTGTACGCGGAAGACGCGATGGAGCGTGCGCAGGCCGAGAAGTGGATGGACTGGAGCACCTCGCGGATGGCGCCGCTGTACTCCGAACTGATCTGGGGCATCATGCGCACCGCGCCGGCTGACCGCGATGAGGCGCGCATCAATGCGGCGATCGTGCGCGCCGGTGATTTCCTGGCGCTGCCCAATGCGACCTTGGCCACGCAGCCGTGGTTGTCAGGCGAAAAATTCGCCATGGGTGACATCGCCCTGGGCTCGTTGATCTACGCCTGGTTCGAGCTGCCGATCCAGCGCCCGGATCTGCCGCACCTGGCCGATTGGTACGCACGCCTGCGCGAGCGCCCGGCGTACCAGCGCGGCGTGATGTCACCGATGACGTAACGGTGGATCCAAGGTGGTACCTGTAGTGCCGAGCCATGCTCGGCAGCGCTCTGCCGATCAATACAGGTCGGTGGGATCCACATCCAGCGACCAGCGCACCTTGCGTGCCTCCGGCAGCGCGTACAGCTGCGGCACCAGCTGTGCCAGCACCCCGTGCAGCGGTGGCCGCTGCGCTGCCGACAACAACAACTGCGTGCGCTGATAGCCGGCACGGCGTGGCATCGGCGCCGGCATCGGCCCATAGGCCTCAACCACGTTCTGCTCGCCCAGCAGTTTCCGCGCGGCCAGCAGGAATGCATTGGCATGCTCCAGCTGCTGCGCTTCGGCGCGCATCAGCGCCAGGTGCGCGAACGGTGGAAAACCCGCCGCCCCGCGCTGGTTCAATTCAGCTTGCGCGAACGGGTGGTAGCCACCGTTCACCAGCGTCTCCAGCAGCGGATGACCCGGATGATGGGTCTGCAACCACACTTCGCCCGGATCGCGCGCGCGACCGGCGCGGCCGGCCACCTGGATCAGCTGCTGCGCCAGTTTTTCGCTGGCGCGGAAATCAGCCGAGAACAGGCCTTCGTCGATGCCCACCACCACCACCAGCGTCAGCTTGGGCAGGTCGTGACCCTTGGCCAGGATCTGCGTGCCGACCAGGATGCCGGGTTCGTTGCCCAGCTTGGCCAGCTGCTGCTCCAGCGCATCGCGACGTGCGGTGGTGCCGCGGTCGATGCGCACCACCGGGAAATCGGCGAAGGCACTGACCAGGTGTTCTTCCAGCCGCTCGGTGCCGATGCCCTGTGGCTGCAGCGCCAGGCTGCCACAGGCGGGGCAGGCCAGTGGTGCCGGCTGCCGCGCACCGCAGTGATGGCATTGCAGGCGACGGCCACCGCCATGCACGGTCATCGGTGCGTCGCAGCGGTTGCAGGGCGCGGTCCAGCCGCAGTCGTGGCACAGCAGCACCGGCGCATAGCCGCGCCGGTTCTTGAACACCAGCACCTGCTGGCCACGTTGCAGGTGTTCGCCGATGCCGGCCAGTACGTCGGCGGAAAGGCCATCGCGCAGCGGACGCTTGCGGACATCGAGGATGCGCACGCGCGGCGGTCGGGCATCACCGGCACGTTGCTTCAGGCGCAGGTGCGCATAACGGCCGGCGTAGGCGTTGTGCAGGGTTTCCAATGAGGGCGTGGCGCTGCCCAGCAGTACCGGAACGCCCTGCGCCTTGGCCCGCACCAGGGCGAAATCGCGCGCGTGGTAGCGGATGCCGTCCTGCTGCTTGTAGCTGCCGTCATGCTCTTCGTCGACGATCAACAGGCCGGGCTGCGGCAGCGGGATGAACACCGCTGACCGCGTACCGACGATCACCCGCGCTTCGCCGCGTGAGGCCGCGGCCCAGACCCGCGCGCGTTCGTTGTCGGTCAGCCCCGAGTGCAGCGCGTGCACGGCAATGCCGAGACGGCCGCGGAAGCGCGCCAGGGTCTGCGGGGTCAGGCCGATCTCGGGCACCAGCACCAGCGCCTGCCTGCCCTGCGCCAGGCAATGGATGATTGCCTGCAGGTAGACCTCGGTCTTGCCGCTGCCGGTCACCCCGTCCAGCAGGAAGGCCTGGAAGCTTTCGGCGGCGGTGATCGCGGCCACGGCCTCGGCCTGCTCCGCATTGAGGGTGGGGCCGGGCAGGGGCTGAGCGTGCTGCGGCGCCACGGTCAGGGCGATGCGCTCGGCCAGGTCGCGCTTGCCCAGGCTGCGTGCGGCCACCCGCCAGTCCTGCATGCGCGCGGACAGGACATCCTCGTCCACCACCGCGTCGGCCAGCAGCTCGGCCAATTGCCGTGGTCGGCTGCCGGCGCGCAGCTTTTCGCGCTGGGCGCGGCCCTCCGGTGTCAGCTGCCAGCCCCAGTGATGGGTATCGGGCAGCGGTTCGCCGTGCCGCAGCGGGCCGGGCAGGGCGGTGCTCAGCACCTCGCCCAGGGGGGCGTGGGTATAGCGGGCCAGCCACTGCAGGCTCTGCCACAGCTCGCCCTGCAGCAGCGGCGCGGTGTCACACCAGGCCAGCGCCTGGCGCAGGCCCTGGCTGTCCTCGGCCTGCCCGTGGCCGGCCACCACGCCGATCAGTTCGCGGTTGCCGAACGGCACCTTCAGCCGGCAGCCGACCGCCACCGTCGGACCTTCGCCCTGCGGCGGCAGGTAATCGAACAGGCGCGGCAGGGGGACGGGCAGGGCGACCTGCAGGGTCGGGACGGGGCCGGAATCGGGGACGAGCATCGGGTCAGTGTAACGGCCCCTGCGAGGGCGCATGGCAGAGGTAAATGCGACTGACACGCCCGTCGGCGAATCATAAATGTCACCTAAATATCGGTGTCTATTGGAGATTCAGTCTTATCCACATCTTCTGTGGATAAGTCTGTGCGTTAGCGGCTCGTGGCGCCGCATGAGGCCGATGGCGACGGCCTCACGCTTGGGTTGGTCAAAAAATAGCCACACTTTAAATTATATGTAAATCAATAACTTAAGTGTGAAACATTGCTGAAACAGGGTGAATTCAGCCATTCATCGAGGAATCGCCCGGTTCCCGCGTGATGCTGTGCACAACCTGCAGCATGAAGTGTCTGGAATCGCAAGCCTGCCGGGCAGCGATGGGCTGCCGCTATCATGCCGATAGACCTTTGGAGTGACCGATGACGGCTGTGCCCGCCCCTGTTTCCTCGACCGCGGCCGGCGCGCTGTCGGCATTTCTGCGTGGCGTCGAACGCCGTGCCCTGGTCGTGGCCGAACTGCAGTGCGGCGACCCCGCCCGTGCCGAACAAACGCTGGTGGCGGTGATGCGCGCCTTCGCCGCCGTCGCCAGCGACCTGCCGATGGCGCAGTGGCCCGGCCGCTTCTGGACCCTGCTGGGCCAGCGCCAGGCGCTGCGCGAGCCGACCACCGGTCAGTGGCCGCCGTCGCTGGCCGCGCTGGGCGACATGGCCCCCCTGCCGCGGCTGGCTCTGTTGCTGCGGGTAGGCGGCAGCCTGGACGAGGGCATCGCCACCCGCGTTCTGGATGTCGACGAGGAGGGTTATCAACGCCTGTTGGCCACGGCCTGCCCACGCGATGCCAATGGCCAGCCCGATGCCGCCGCATGGCGGACGCTGGCCGAACAGGTGCAGCTGCGTATCCGCGACCTGCCGGCCAAGCGCCTGCAGCAGCTGGCGCAACCGTCCGCGCCAGCGGCCAACAACCAGGCGCCGGCCTCCAGTTGGCGTGCGCCGCCGCGCGACGAACGCGCGCCTGCCAGCGGCAAGCGTCGTCGCCCCAATGCCAAGCCGCGCTGGCGTGGCCCGGTGATCCTGTTGATCACCGTGGCGGTGTTGCTGCTGGCTGCGTTGGGCTGGCGCCATTGGCAGGGCCGCGCGTTGACTGCCGATGGCCCCTTGCCCGAGGGCGTGGTGGGTGAGGCCGGGCCGGTCACCGTCGAGGCACTGCCCGCCAGCGATGTCCGCCCCGCTGCAGGCGGCGATGCGCAGGCCAGCGAAGATGCCGCCATGCTGGCCGACCGCGACTACCCGCTGCTGGCCGAGGCCGACATGCATGCCTGGAGTGCTGCCGGTGGCCCGTTGCCGGTGGACGAGTCACAACCCAAGCCGACCCGCCCGGAACCGGTCGGCGCAGCGCTGGAAACCTCTGCTGCCGATGAATAAGCTCCTCTTCGCCGGCCTGCTGCTGGCCTTGCCGCTGTCGCTGGCGGCTGCTCCGCAATCGTTGAACGTGCCGCTGCCCGCACCCTCGGCAACACCGTCGGCGGTCGCGCCCACCGCAGCGGCGGCATTCGCACAACTCGATCCCGCCCAGCAACGTCAGCGTCGCAGCGACTACGCCGCGTGGCGGGCCCTGCCAGAGGGTGAGCGCGAACGCATCCGTCAGGCCGCCAGCCGTTTCGCCGCTTTGCCGGCCGATCAGCAGCAGCGCCTGCGCACGCAGTTCCTGGCACAGGACCAGGCCTTCCGCGAAGGCTGGCGTCTGGGCCCGCAACTGGGCGCCGAGTTCCCCAAGCTGCACGGCCTGTTCGGTTTCGTGCCGCCGCAACAGCGCGACGCGGTCCTTGCCGTGCTGCGCCAGCTGAGCCCTGCGCAGTTGGCACAGTTGGCCCTGGTCGCGCAGCGCACGCCGCCGCAGGAACGCGACAGCGTACGCAGCGCATTCCTCACCGTCCCCGCCGCCGAACGCGACACCTGGCTCAAGCGCCAGGCCGGGCAGTAAGCAAAAAGGGGACGGAGGGAATCAAGTCATTTCAGGCCCGACTGTGCCGGATACGACTTAATTCCCTCCGTCCCCTTTATGGGGCAGTCATGGGAATGGCCGCCCAGCGCGCGTAAGATGGCCGGCCGCAACCCGGTGCCTGTGCCCTTCGCGCGCAACCGTAGTTCGCGTCAAGCACCTTATGTCTACTGCAACCTCCACGCCGCGCTTCAGCAAGGAAGTCGGCGCCACCGGTCTGCTTGCCCTGCCGCTTGTGCTCGGGCACGTCTCCACCGGTCTGATCTCCTTCGTCGACAACGTGATTGCCGGCCACCATGCGACATCCACCCTGGCCGCGGTGACCATCGGCACCGCGCTGCTGTGGCTGCCGATGCTGATCCCGATCGGCACGCTGATCTCACTCACCGCCTCGGTGTCGCAGCTGCATGGCGCCGGCCGTGAGCGCGAGATCGGCCCGTTGTTCCGGCAGGCACTGTGGCTGGCGCTGGGCCTGGGCCTGATCATGTTCACCTTCCTCACCGTGGTGCCGCCGCTGCTGCCGGCCTTCGGCATCGCTCCGGACATCGTGCCGGGCGCAACGGCGTTCCTGCATGCGGTGCGCTGGGGTGGCCCGGCGCTGACCCTGTACTTCTGCATGCGCTATCTCAGTGAAGGCATGCATTGGACGCTGCCGACCATGCTGCTCGGTTTTGGCGGCCTGCTGGTGCTGGCGCCGATGGGCTACGTGCTGGCCAACGGCAAGCTGGGCTTCCCGGAAATGGGCGCCGAAGGCCTGGGCATCGCCTCGGCGGTGATGATGTGGCTGCAGGCGATCGCCTTCGGTACCTACCTGTGGTTCACCAAGCGCTTTGCCCACCTGCAGCTGTTCTCGCATTTCGAGGGACCGCGCTGGTCAGCGATCTGGGACCTGCTGCGCACCGGCCTGCCGATCGGCATCACCGTGTTGATGGAAGGTGGCCTGTTCATCGTCACCGCACTGTTGATCGGTCGCCTGGGTGCCAATGAAGCGGCCGCGCACCAGATCGCGATCAACGTGGCGCAGCTGTGCTTCATGATCCCGATGGGCGTGGCCGAGGCGACCACCGTGCGGGTCGGCCATGCGGTCGGCCGTGGCGATGGCTTCGGCGTGCGCCGTGCGGCGTGGGCCGGCTACGCGATCATCATGGGTACGCAGACGCTGTCGGCGGCGGCGCTGCTGTTCGGCCACGACGCCATCGTCGGCGTCTACACCAACGACCTGGCCGTGGCCGGTCTGGCCTCGACCCTGCTGCTGTACGCGGCCACCTTCCAGTTCCCCGATGGCATACAGGTGCTGTCGGCCGGTGCGCTGCGCGGACTGAAGGACACCCGCGTGCCGATGTTCATCGCCATGTTCGCCTATTGGGGCCTGGGCATGCCGCTGGGCGCCGGGCTCGGCCTCGGCCTGGGCATGGGCCCGCAGGGCATGTGGATCGGCCTGATCGTCGGCCTGACCGCCGCAGCAATCCTGATGGGCTGGCGCCTGAACCGCAGCAGCAAACGCCTGGGCCAGTCCACGCTGGCCTGATACCCCCCCCTGTCATGGGCAACCGTGACTGGCGATCCCCTGACTTGTGTCCGATGCCGCCTCACGCGGCACCGGCTATGCTGTTACCACGGCAAGAAGCCATCCGGAGTGCTCCATGAACCAACCCGTGCCGCCGCTGCCCCCGGCGAACCGCAATCCTGTCGCCAGCTTCTTCATCGGGCTGTGGGACGTGATGAATTTCACCCGCCGGTTGATCCTCAACCTGGTGTTCTTCGGCCTGTTGCTGCTGGTGCTGGTGATGTTCATCGTCGCTGCGGGCATGGGCGCTGGCGCCAGCAAGGCGCTGCAGGACCGCACCACCCTGGTGATCGCGCCGGAAGGCCGCCTGGTCGAGCAGTACAGCGCCGATCCGGTCAGCCGCGCGCTGGCCAAGGCCGTTGGTGACAACGGTGCCGAGGAAGTGCAGCTGCGCGATCTGATCCGGGTGATCGAGAACGCGCGCGATGACAAGAAGATCGAGCGCGTGGTGCTGGAACTGGACAAGCTGCAGCCGTCCGGTTTCGCCTCGCTGCGCGAAGTGTCCGCTGCGCTGCAGGAACTGCGCGCTTCGGGCAAGCAGCTGGTCGCCTTCAGCGAGAGCATGGGGCAGTCGCAGTACCTGCTGGCCGCACAGGCCGACGAGGTCTACCTGGACCCGATGGGGTCGGTGGTGCTGGAAGGCCTGGGCCGCTACCGCCAGTACTTCCGTACCGGCCTGCAGGACAAGCTGGGCGTGGACGTGCACCTGTTCAAGGTGGGCGAGTACAAGTCGGCCGCCGAGCCGTACGTGCTCGACGCGGCGTCGCCGGCCTCCAAGGAAGCCGATCTGTTCTGGATGAACGATGTGTGGCAGCGCTACCTCGGCGACATCGCCAAGGCCCGCCGCCTGGATCCGGCGCAGCTGGCGGCCGGCATCGATACCCTGCCTGAAGGTGTGGCTGCCGCTGGTGGCGACCTGGCCAAGTTCGCCCTGCAGCAGAAGCTGGTGACCGCGCTGAAGACCCGCGAGGAATTCGAGGATCTGATGATCGAGCGCGGCGTGGCCGATGAAGACGCCGACGGTGGTTTCCGCAACATCGATTTCGGCACCTACATGGCCCAGCTCGATGCGCGCCGCAACCCGGTTGATTCGCGCCCGCAGGTCGCGGTCATCGTGGCCTCCGGTGAAATCAGCGGCGGTGATCTGCCGGCCGGCCGCATCGGTGGTGAATCGACCTCGGCGCTGCTGCGTGCGGCGCGCGACGATGACGACGTCAAGGCCGTGGTGCTGCGTGTGGATTCGCCCGGTGGCGAAGTCTACGCCTCCGAGCAGATCCGTCGCGAAGTGGTGGCCCTGCAGGCTGCGGGCAAGCCGGTGGTGGTGTCCATGGGCGACCTCGCTGCGTCCGGTGGTTACTGGATCAGCATGAACGCCGATCGCATCTATGCCGATCCGTCGACCATCACCGGTTCGATCGGCATCTTCGGCATGATCCCGAACTTCAGCCGTGCGCTGGACAAGTTCGGCGTGCACACCGATGGCGTCGGCACCACCCGTTTCGCCGGTGCCTTCGATGTCACCCGGCCGATGGATCCGGCGGTGGGCCAGGTCATCCAGTCGGTGATCAACAAGGGTTATGCCGATTTCACCGGCCGTGTCGCCGAGGCCCGCAAGAAGCCGGTCGAGGCGATCGACGAAGTGGCTCGCGGGCGTGTCTGGAGCGGTGCGCAGGCCAAGGAGCGCGGTCTGGTCGATGCCTTCGGTGGCCTGAAGGACGCCGTGGCTGACGCTGCCGGTCGGGCCAAGCTGGGTGCGACCGACAAGTACCGTGTGCGTTACATCGAGAAGGCGGCGACGCCGTTCGCGCAGTTCGTCAGCGGCTTCGCTGGCAGCCACGCCGGCGCCTGGATGCTGGCCGATTCCGGCGTGGGCCGGATGATGCTGGCGCGCACGATGCCGGAAATCGATACGCAGCTGCGCTTCGTTGAGAACGCGGCCCGCGAGAAGGGCAACGGTGCACCGGTGAAGTCGCTGGCGTATTGCTTCTGCGGGTTCTGATTCCCGATCAGCGATGTCCACGCATGGCGTGGATCTACTGAACGCACAACGCCCGGCCTTGGCCGGGCGTTGTTGCATGCGGGGATCTACTGCGCGTCGGCCTCTGCCTTGCGCTCGCGTTCGGCCGCCTCGTCCATGGTCTTCTGCACGCCTTTGGCACGGTCCAGTGGTTGCTTGACTGCCTTGGCCAATGCCTGCGGTTCCGGCGGTCGTTCCGGATTCGGCGGTGCAGGGCGCTGGCACCCGGCCAGCACGGCGGCCGACAGCAGGACGGGAATCAGGACGCGCATGGCAGCTCTCCACGAGGGATGTGGGGCCAGTGTCGCATCACGGACGGGGGGCGGTCGTGAGCGCGTATCCTTGCCGCATCGAAACACAGTGGGCGCGGCCCCGGAGGACATATGACCCAGCAACGGTGGCGCCTGGATGGGCAGACGGCCCTGATCACCGGTGCCAGCGCCGGTATCGGCCTGGCGATCGCGCATGAACTGGCCGGTCTCGGCGCCGATCTGATGATCGTCGGCCGCGACCTGGATATGCTGGAGAGTGCCCGCGACGAACTGCTGGATGTGTATCCGCAGCACCAGGTTCACGCGTTGGCCGCCGATGTGTCCGACGACGAAGACCGCCGGCAGATCCTGGACTGGGTCGAGGACCACGCCGATGGCCTGCACATCCTGGTCAACAATGCCGGTGGCAACATCACCAAGCCCGCCACGGAGTACTCCGAAGACGAGTGGCGTGGCATTTTCGAAACCAATCTGTTCTCGGCGTTCGAACTGTCGCGCTATGCGCATCCGTTGCTCGCGCGCCACGCGTCATCGGCCATCGTCAACGTCGGCAGCGTGTCCGGCCTGACCCATGTGCGCAGTGGCGTGGTCTATGGCATGACCAAGGCGGCGATGCACCAGATGACCCGCAACCTCGCGGTGGAGTGGGCCGAGGATGGCATCCGGGTCAATGCCGTGGCGCCGTGGTACATCCGCACCCGTCGCACCTCCGGCCCGCTGTCCGATACCGACTACTACGAAGAAGTGATCGGGCGCACGCCGATGCGGCGCATCGGTGAGCCGGAAGAAGTGGCCTCGGCGGTGGGCTTCCTGTGCCTGCCGGCATCGAGCTATGTCACCGGCGAATGCATCGCGGTGGATGGCGGCTTCCTGCGTTACGGGTTCTGATCGCAGCCGATCACCGCGGATGAGGGATCCATGCCATGCGTGGATGCCTCACTCGGGCACTGGGCAATTGCTGGCTTCCAGCACGGCCTGCAGGCGCTCGCGTTCGCCGCGCGCCGTCTGCTGATTCTCCGGTGCGACGAACCGCTCGCGACCGCGTGCATCGCGGAAGCGCTGTTGCCAGCTGCCGCAGCGCTGTGCTTCGGCCACTTCCGTGCAGCGGTCGCTGACCACCTCGCAACTGGCGGCGTTGACCGGTGTTGCCCCGCCCAGGCCCTGTATGTTCAACAGTTCGCAGCGACCTGGCGCAGCCTCGTACTCATGCAGGTAGGAAGCGCCCTGCGTGTCAACGCACTGGAAGATCGCCGGTAACGGAGGCTTTGCTGGCGCGTCCTTGTCCGTTGCAGCGCCATCACCGCGTTGGTGCAGCGTCGCGCTGTCGAGGATGGTGTCTCCCTCTGCGCTGTCGACCATGCGGGCTTCCATGATCGGACGTTCCTCGCCGGCGCGCGGGCTGGCCGACGCGGCAGTGGGCACGCTGGGCGTTGAGGTGGGGGGCGAAGCAGGCAAGCCCCGGGGAGTGGGTGGCGGAACTTCCGGTGTGGCAGCGACGGGCGCCGTCCGAGCCGGATCGGCCACCCGCTGCACGCGCTGCGTGCTGCCGTCGGGACAGGGCATGCGCTGGATGGTCTGCACGTCGCTGGCCGAGGTGCAGCGGTAGATCACCATGTCATCGGCCAACGCGTTGCCGGGCAACAGGCCGATGGCCAGCCAGATCAGTCTTCTCATGCGAGCAGCCTACAGCCGTGGCCCATGCCCTGGTAGTTGCCAACCTTGGTTGGCACCGCTGTCTGCCAGCGCCCACCAAGGTGGGCCTCTACCAAAGCGCGGGGCACAGCCCTCATCGCAGGGCTCACATGCCCTGGTAGTTGCCAGCCTTGGTTGGCACTGCTGTCTGCCAGCGCCCACCAAGGTGGGCCTCTACCAAAGCGCGGCACCCTCAGCGCAGGGCTCACACGCCTTGGTAGTTGCCAACCTTTGTTGCCACCGCTGTCTGCCAGCGCCCACCAAGGTGGGCGTCTACCAAAGCGGGGCACAGCCCTCAGCGCAGGGCTCACACCCCTTGGTAGTTGCCAACCTTGGTTGGCACCGCTGTCTGCCAGCGCCCACCAAGGTGGGCCTCTACCGAAGCGCGGGGCACAGCCCTCATCGCAGGGCTCACATGCCTTGGTAGTTGCCAACCTTGGTTGGCACTGCTGTCTGCCAGTGTCCACCAAGGTGGGCGTCTACCAAAGCGCGCGGCACAGGCTCCGGCGCAGGGCTCAGCCGCCGCAGTCCTGCGCCAGCCGTGCATCGATGCCGCGCTGCTCGTTGCTGATCGCGGTGCGCTCGCTCTGCAGTGCGCTGTTGTAGCGCCGGTCCAGTTCCCAGCGACGGTCACGCAGGCGTGCGCACACTTCCTGCGGCGGCAGGGCGTGGCAGGTATCGCGAACCAGGATGTTGCCGGCAGGCACGTTGACGCCGACGCCCACTGACGGCGGGCGATACACCGGCGGCCCGCCGCCGATGGGGGCACCGATGGTGCTGCCGCTACCGGCCGGGCGCGGCCCTGGATGCGGCCCGGGTCGCCCGCCGCCAGGATGACCATGCGGATACCAGACGGTCGTCCACAGCGGTACCCAGCGCGGATTCCCTTCGTTGTTGTCGCTGGTGTAGCGGTCGCCGTCTTCACTCACGCATTCGTACATCGGCTGTGGCGGCTGGATGTAGACATGGCGCACCTCGCGCTCGCGCATCGGCGATGTCTGCGCCGGTGCGGGCACTGCGGCATCGGTGCTGACCACTCGCGGCGGCGGATCGCGTGGACGTTGCAGGTCGCGCACTTCCTGGCGGCCGGCCGTGCAGGGCTTGTCCTGCAGGGCGACGGCGCCATTGCTGCCGACGCAGCGGTAGACCCGCACGTCGTCAGCGGCAAGTGCCGGCAACGGCAGCAGCAGGGCCAGGCACAGGACAGGGCGCAGCAGGGTCATGGGCGCAGCGTGCGCGATCGGCAACGCCGGCGCAATCAGCCTGTCAGGAGCGCAGTACGTTGCCACTGAGCGCGTCGCGGATCGGCGTGGGTTGGGCCAGGCCGCCGGTCTGCCCATCGAGGATGCCGTCGAGCAGGCGCAGCAGGCGCGGGTCCAGCTCTTCGCGGCTGCGCGCGGGGGGCTCGCCTGCGAGGTTGGCGCTGGTGGAGACCAGCGGACCTCCCCAGGCCTGGCACAGTGCTGCGACCAGCGGGTGGGCGCTGATCCGTACCGCGATGCCGTTGTGTTCGCCGGTGATCCAGCCGGGCGCGCGCGCGCCCGCGGGCAGGATCCAGGTGTTGGCGCCGGGCCAGCTGGCAAGCACCGCGCGCTGGCGTGCATCGGGCAGCGCCTGCAGGCGCACCCAGCCCTGCAACTGCGACAGTTCCGCAGCCACCAGGATCATGCCTTTCTCGATCGGGCGCTGCTTCAGCCGCAGCAGCAGGTGCACCGCTGCCTCATGCGAAGGGTCGCACCCCAGGCCCCAGACTGCTTCGGTCGGGTAGGCGATCACCCCGCCACTGCGAAGCGTGGCGACTGCGGTGTCCAGCGTGAGTTCTTTCATGGCGGCGACCGGGCCCGGCGTGGGCCTTCATTATCCCCCCGCTGCGTGCACAACGGGTGGAGCAGTGGGTGCGGACCGTTGGTCCGCACACCTTGGCAGATCATCCACGCATGGCGTGGATCTACTTGGCAGCCTTCTTGACGGCCTTCTTTGCCGGTGCCTTCTTGGCCACGGCCTTCTTCGCCGGTGCCTTCTTCGCAGCCGCCTTCTTTGCCGGCGCCTTCTTGGCAGCTGCCTTCTTCGGCGCGGCTTCCTTCTTCACTGCCGCTTTCTTGGCCGGGGCCTTCTTCGCGGCGGCCTTCTTGGCACCGAAGCCCTTGCGCACCGGCTTGCCGGTTTCTTCCATCAACTGCTGCACTTCGGCCAGGGTCAGCGATGCCGGCTCACGATCCTTGGGAATCTTGCCGTTCATCTTGCCGTCGCTGATGTACGGGCCGAAACGACCGTTCAGCACCTGGATGTCGCTGCCCTCGAACTCCTTGATGATCCGGTTGCGCGCGATTTCTTCCTTCTCTTCGATCAGGAACACGGCGCGCGCCAGGTCGATGGTGTACGGGTCGTCTTCCTTCTTCAGCGAGGCATAGGTGCTGCCGCGCTTGGCGAACGGGCCGAAGCGGCCGATGCCGACGCTGACGTCCTCGCCCTTGTCCTCACCCAGCGCGCGCGGCATCAGGAACAGCTCCAGCGCGTCTTCCAGGGAAATGGTGTGCATCGACTGGCCCGGCCGCAGCGAAGCGAACTTGGGCTTGTCCTCGGCATCCTCGGCCGTGCTGCCGATGGCTGCGTAAGGCCCGAACCGGCCCAGGCGCACGCTGACCGGCTTGCCGGTCTTGGGGTCGGTGCCGAGCTCGCGCGCACCACTGGCCTCGGCGCGGTCGACCGATTCCTTCTTGTCTTCGACCAGTTCCTTGAACGGTCCCCAGAAACGCGACATCAGCGGAATCCACTCTTCCTCGCCGCGCGAGACGGCATCGAGCTCGTCTTCCAGCTTGGCGGTGAAGTCGTAGTCGACGTACTGGGTGAAGTGGCTGGACAGGAACTTGGATACCGCACGGCCGACATCGGACGGGCGGAAGCTGCGGCCTTCCATTTCCACGTACTTGCGGAACAGCAGGGTCTGGATGATCGAGGCGTAGGTCGAAGGACGGCCGATGCCATATTCTTCCAACGCCTTCACCAGCGCCGCTTCGGTGAAGCGCGGCGGCGGCTGGGTGAAATGCTGGTCGGCCACGATGCGTTCCAGCGGCACGCGGTCGCCCGGCTTCATCGCCGGCAGCTTGCGGCCTTCGTCGTCATCCTCGGCGCTCTTGCTGTCCTTGCCTTCCTCGTACACAGCCAGGAAGCCGGGCACGACCACGGTGGTGCCGCTGGCGCGGAACACGTGCTCGCTGCCGGCCGACAGATCCACGCTGACGGTGTTGAGCGTGGCCGGAATCATCTGGCAGGCCACTGCACGCTTCCAGATCAGCTCGTACAGCTTGCGCTCGTCGTCGGTCAGGAACCGCGCGACCTGGGCCGGGGTACGCAGTGCCGAGGTCGGACGCACCGCTTCGTGCGCTTCCTGGGCGTTCTTGGACTTGGTCTGGTAGGTGTTGGGCTGGTCGGGCAGCGAGGCGATGCCGTAGTCACGGGCGATCACGTCGCGGATTTCGGCCAGCGCGTCCTGCGACAGGTTCACCGAGTCGGTACGCATGTACGAGATCAGGCCGACCGTGCCTTCTTCGCCGCCGATGTCCATGCCTTCGTACAGCTTCTGCGCGACCTGCATGGTCTTGCGGGTGGTGAAACCCAGCTTGCGCGAGGCTTCCTGCTGCAGCGTGGAGGTGGTGAACGGCGGCGCGGGGCGACGCTTGCGCTCCTTGCTGGCCACGTCGGTGACGTGCAGGGCGCCCTGTGCCGCCTGCTGGATGCGCAGGCGGGCAGCCTCGGCGGTGTCGCCGTCGGTGACGGTGAACTGCTCGAATTTCTGCCCGTCCAGCTTGATCAGCTTGGCGTTGAAGTGCTGCGAGGGGTGCGCGCACTCGGCGGCGATCGACCAGTACTCGCGGGCGATGAAGGCTTCGATCTCTTCCTCGCGCTCGACGATCATGCGCAGCGCCGGGCTCTGCACGCGGCCTGCGGACAGGCCGCGCTGGACCTTGCGCCACAGCACCGGCGACAGGTTGAAGCCGACCAGGTAGTCCAGTGCGCGGCGCGCCTGCTGGGCATCGACCAGGTCGCTGGCGATCTCGCGCGGCTGGCTGATGGCTTCCTTGATCGCGCGCGGCGTGATCTCGGTGAAGACCACGCGCTGCATCGGCTTGTCCCCGACCAGCCCGCGCTCCTTCAGGATCTCGGCGATATGCCAGCTGATCGCTTCACCCTCGCGATCCGGATCGGTCGCCAGCAGGATGTCGTCGGCGCCCTTTGCGGCCTTGGCGATCGCATCGACATGCTTTTCGTTCTTCTCGATCACGTCGTAATGCATGGCGAACCCGTTGTCCGGGTCAACCGCGCCTTCCTTCGGGATCAGGTCACGCACGTGCCCATACGAGGCCAGGACCGTGTAGTCCTTGCCGAGGTATTTGTTGATCGTCTTGGCTTTGGCCGGCGATTCAACGATGAGCAGGTGCTTGGGCATGGCAGCAGGGTCTGTGGGTAAGCCGCGGGGAAGGGCCGCTAGGGTGGAGCAAACGGCCGCATTAGTGAAGCGGCCACGGGCAAATCAATAAACTGAACGCCCGGGACTGTGCCGGGCGTTCAGGTTTCACCTTATTAGAGGAATCACGCCCGGCCTGCCATTGTCAAGCAGGGAGGCGTGAGGATGGCCGTCTGCGACGGCGCATTGGCCCTCGATCCCCGATCAGGACGCCATGTTGGCGATGACGCCGACGGCGATGATGATCGCGGCGAAACCGGCCAGCATCAGCAGGCCGCCCAGCACCAGGATCACGATGGTCACCGTGCCCAGCTCGCGACGCTGCAGCTGCGGCTGGTCGGTGTAGGCCCAGCGGTCGACCACCACGGTGTCGCAGATGAGGTCATGCAGGCCCTGCTTGCGCTCGGTGAAGGCGGCCATCAGGTAGCCGATGCACAGGGTCAGGCCACTGAGGATGGTGGCGAAATAGCGGCCGATGCTGCGGCCCAGGGTCAGGCGATCACCGTTGCCGCGCACGACCTTGATGCCGATGGCCATCTTGCCGAGGGTGGCGCCGCCACGGGAGGCATGGAACCAGCCGTAGTAGGCGGCGGCGATGAACAGGCCAGCCAGGCCACTGATCAGCTGGGTAACCACTTCCACTGCTGTTTCGCCGCTGCCGGTCGCCCCCATGCCGGCGCCGAGCACGAAGCCCAGCACGCCACCGACCACGCCGCTGGGAATCAGCAGGACGAAATAGTCGATCAGGTAGGCGGCAAAGCGCTTCCAGAAGCCCGCATAGACCACTTCGCCGCCCTGCACCGGCTGCGAATAGTCACCGCCGCCTGCACCGGGCGCAGTGTACGGCGAGCTGCTGAGGGCGCCGGTGCCCGGCAGTGGCGCGGTGCCGTTGTCGATCGCGGCGTAGTCGTTGCGCAGGTCGAAGCCACCGGTCGCGGTGGAGGTGCTGGCATCGGCCAGGGTCTGCAGGCCCAGTTCGTCCACCATCTGCCGCAGCGGTGCCCACTGTCCCATGCCTTCGCGCCAGACCAGCGTGTCCAGGGTCAACTGGCCGCGCTGGAAACGCTGGCGGATCTCGGTGACCTCCAGCGGTCCCTGGCGTTGCTGTCCTTCAGCGTAGTACCACTCAGTCATTGCATGTCCCCTGTTGGGTCGTCCTTGGTGGGTTGCCCGATGCGCGGCTCAGCCGCGGCATTGCGTGGGCAGATACTTGTCGTCGCTTTCGCCGCTGCATTCCCAGCGTCCGCTGTCGCGGTCGTACTCGAGCCACAGCAGGTCGCCATCCTGGCTCTTGCCCGGAAACGCCAGCGTCGCTTCGATACCGCAGTGGCCATTGTTGAAGCGGCCGATATGCACGGCCGACAGGCCTTGGCCCGCGAATTCGTCCACGGCCGGGAAACCGGCGTCGTTGGCGCCCGGGCAACGGCCCTGGTCATCGGCGAAATGCTGCACCTTGTCCTTCAGCGGCTGCAGCGCGGTGATCGCGCCGGCGACCTTGGCCTTGATCGTGTAATCGTTGTAGGCCGGCAGCGCGATGGCCGCCAGGATGGCCAGGATCGGCACCACCACCAGCAGGGCAACGCCGCCGATGATGGCGGTCAACGCGCAGCCGGACAGGCCCTTCTTCGTGGCCGGTGCAGCGTCCATCGGCGTGGTCGCGTACGGAGAGGCAGGCGGCAGGGTCGGCGGCAGAGGAGCGGCAGGCGGCGGCGGTGCCGCAGTGACGGGTGCATCAACGGCGGGCACGATCAGGCCCAGTTCGTCGACCACATTGCGCAACGGCTTCCATTGCGGCAAGCCGTCGCGCCATACCAGGGTGTCCAGGGTGATCTGGTTGCTACGGAACAGCTCGATCAACTGTTCCGAGGGCAACGGGCCTTGCTGGCGGTTGCCTTCGGCATGGAACCACTCACTCACGGGGGACGCTCCTGAATGCGCACGGCCCCCAAGTGTACGGTCAGTGCAGGGGTTCTGGCTCGTCCACGAACATCTGCGTTTCCATCCAGGCGTAAGCCGCCTCGGCGCCGGGCTGGTTGAACAGCACCATCAGCACCACCCATTTCAGGTCGTCCAGGTCCAGTTCGTCCTGATCCAGGGCCATTGCCCGGTCCAGCACCAGCTCGCGCTGGCCGGCATCCAGGATGCCGTGCTGTTCCAGGTACAGCAGGAAACCACGGCATTCCACATCAAGCTTGTCCAGCTCCGGGCCGTGATAGATGCGCACCGGGCCATCGACCCGGGCCTGGGCCGCGCTTGGGCGCTGCGCTGCCAGGGCATCGAGCCATTCGAATGCCTTGTTGATCTCAGTGGGGCTGAAACCGGCCTGGATCAGGCCATTCTGCAGTGAGTCGCGGTCACGGATCAGGTCCGCATCTTCGCTGAAATAGTGTTCAAACAGGTACAACAGTACATCCAGGATGCTCTCTTTCATTGCCCCTCGGCCTGCGTCGCGCGACGCTGTGGAGGTGAAGAAACTAGGGACGTCGACAGTAGCGGCCGTGTACGCACACCACGATCCCCGCAAGTTCCATGGCCAGCAGCATGGAGGACACCTCCGACGCCGTCAATCCACACTGCGTGATCAGTGAATCCATACTGATGGGGTCGTACTCCAGTGCCCGCCACAAGCTCTGGTAGTCAGCGTCGTTCGCCCAGCATGCCGGCAGGTCCGCCGGCGCTGCCTGTTCAGTGGGGGTGACAAGCCGGGTTTGCAAGCCCGGAAGCTGGAGGCGCAATGCCGGGGCCAGCAGTTCCAGCACTTCCTCGGGGCGTTCGACCAGGGCGACCCCTTCACGGATGAGCCGGTGGCAGCCGGCTGCGCGCGGATTGAGCACCGAGCCGGGTATCGCACAGACCTCACGGCCCGCTTCAGCCGCCAGCCGGGCGGTGATCAGGGCGCCCGAGCGTTGCGCGGCCTCGACCACCACCGTGGCCAGGGCCAGCCCGGCCACCAGCCGGTTGCGCGCGGGGAAGTGGCCCGGCCGTGCGGGCGTGCCTGGCAGGTATTCGCTGAGCACCACACCTTCGGCGGCGATTCTTGCCTGCAGACGGGTGTGGCTGGTGGGATAGGCGCGGTCCGGGCCGGTGCCTATCACCGCGAGCGTGCAGCCGCCTGCGTCCAGCGCCGCCTGGTGGGCGGCGGCATCGATACCTGCCGCCAATCCACTGGTCACGGCCAACCCGGCCTCGACGAAGCAGGTGGCAAACCGGGCGGCGAGGGCACGCCCGGCGGGAGTGGGTGAACGGCTGCCGACCAGGGCTACCGCGGGACGCCAGGCGATGGCCGGATCCCCGGCAACGAACAGCGCCAGGGGCGGATTGGGTGCATCGAGCAGGAGGGGCGGGAAGGCCGGATCGTTGCAGGCCAGCAGATGATGATCCGGCTGCTGCAGCCAGCGCTGCGCAAGCGCGAGGGCGCGGGTGTCGGGACGCTCCAGCGCAGCGCATTGTTCCGGCGTGCAGCCGTGGGCACGCCAGCCTGCAACGCCCAGTGCCAACGCTGCATCCGCATTGCCGGTGGTCTGCAACAGCGCGCGCCTGGGTGCCAGGGAACCACCGGCGATCAACAGGCGCAGCAGCGCCTCATGTCCATGCTCAGTCATCCCCCGACTATCGGCCCCACACAACAAAGGCGCCCTAGGGCGCCTTCGCGTATTGCTGTCAGGGTATCCCGGAGTGCCGGCCGATGCGGCCGGCGCCATCTGCCGAGGCCGGGCGGGGCCCGGCGCCGGATTATTTCGCGTCCGGATGCAGCGCGCTGTAGCCCACACGCACCGGCTTCACGCCCTGCATCACCAACGCATAGCTGACGTTGTCGAAGGTGCGGAAGACCATGGCATGCGCGGCGTACTCATCCGGCAGGCTGACCCGGCCGGCGCCCGTGCTGGTCGAGTCGTCCATGCGCGAGGACCCCGGGAACTTCATCCGGTGCGCCACGTGGCTGCCCTGGCGCCACAGCGAGAACACGGTGCCGTTGTCCACGCCCTGGGCGCGGCCAGCGGAAATCGCGATCACATCGCGCGGGCCGCCGGCGTTGAACATGTCGGTGACCGCCAGTACGCGCACATCGACGCCTTCCACACCTGCTGCGGGCACATGCGGGAAGAACTGCAGGTCGTACGGCGTGGCCTCGACCGGTACCAAGCGGTCGCCGGCACGCACTTCACGGCCGCCGCTGGCGTTGTCCAGTACCAGGGTCGACGCTTCGGTCTTGCCGCCGGCCACCTTGGTGATGGTGCCGGTGCCGACCTGTGCCAGCTCGTAACCCAGTACGCCACGGCGGTGGTTGGGGGCGCTGAAGGCCTTCCAGAGATTGCCGCTGCCCGGGGTGACATCGCCGTTGGCGGTCAGGTCCTCGGTTGGCTTGGGCTGGGCGTAGCGCACGGTCGGGCGGACTACGGCCCAGCGCTGCCCGACCTGGGCGTCGGCCAGGCGCACATAGGCGGTCTGCCCACCGGTGGCGCGCAGGCGGTTGTCTTCCAGGCCAGCCACGTACGGCAGCTGTTCGATGCTGTCGACCACGCTGAGCTGCTTCAGGAACGGCTCGACCTGGGCCAGCGGCACGCCGGTCACCGGGGCTTCCTGGCGCGGGCCGGGCTGGGCCGTCACACGGTCCAGGTAGGCCAGGCTGAGGACGTCACCGGGATAGATCAGGTGTGGATTGGCGACCTGCGGATTGGCCTGCCAGATCTCCGGCCACAGCCATGGTTTCTGCAGGAAACGTCCTGCGATGTCCCACAGGGTGTCCCCTTTGCGGACCACATAGGTGTCCGGGTGCCCGCCATTCACTTCCACGGCGGTAGCATAGGCAGCCACGGTCAGCATCGCCGCGGCGACGACCGTACGAAAACGAAGCAACATAGGTGTGAAGCCCTGATTCCCCAACAGGTCCGCGCACTATAGTCCAGAAACCGGGGCGCAAGGCAAGCGTTGGAGCTAGAATCTGCGACGTATGCCGGCGTAACCCGGCCCCAACCCCGGAAACTGCCATGGCTTTACTCCCCATCCTTGAGTTCCCCGATCCGCGCCTGCGTACCAAGGCTGCGTTGATCGATGCCGCCGAAGTGACCACGCCGGCGTTCCAGGAGCTGCTCGACAACATGTTCGAGACCATGTACGACGCCCCCGGCATCGGCCTGGCTGCCAGTCAGGTGGACGTGCACCAGCGCTTCATGGTCATCGACGTGAGCGAAGAAAAGAACGAGCCGCGCGTGTTCATCAACCCGGAAATCGTCGCCAAGGACGGGGGCCAGGTGTACCAGGAAGGCTGCCTGTCGGTGCCCGGCATTTTCGCTGACGTGACCCGTGCCGACACCATCACCGTCAAGTTCCTGGACCGCCAGGGGCAGCCGCAGGAACTGACCACCGATGGCCTGCTGGCGGTCTGCGTGCAGCACGAGATGGACCATCTGGACGGCAAGCTGTTCATCGATTACCTGTCGCCGCTGAAGCGCGAGATGGTCCGCAAGAAGCTGGCCAAACAGCGCAAGCACGTGGCGTGATGGTTGTTGCGGGCCGCCCTTTCGGGGTGGCTCGCGCCTGTGCGTGACGCGCGGGCTGTCTGGCGCCGGTCGACGGCGCCGTTTTTTTTCCTGCACGATTTCATCCTGCAAGTGGGGTTGCCATGAGGATTGTCTTTGCCGGTACGCCGGAATTCGCGGTGTCGTCGCTGCGCGCGGCCGCGCGTCATCACGAGGTGGTGGCTGTCTATACGCAGCCTGATCGCCCGGCCGGTCGCGGCCGTGGACTGGCGCCTTCGCCGGTCAAGCTGGAAGCGGTCGCCCGCGGCATTCCCGTGTACCAGCCGGAAACGCTGAAGGACGAGGCGGCCCAGCAGCAGTTGCGTGACCTGCAGCCGGACCTGATGGTGGTGGTGGCCTATGGCCTGATCCTGCCCAAGGCGGTGCTGACCATCCCGACCCACGGTTGCTGGAACGTGCATGGTTCGCTGCTGCCGCGCTGGCGCGGCGCCGCACCGATCCAGCGTGCCATCCAGGCCGGTGACGAGAAGACCGGCATCTGCCTGATGCAGATGGAAGCAGGCCTGGATACGGGCCCGGTGCTGCTGCACCAGGAGCTGCCGATCGCCGCCACCGATACCGGTGGCCAGCTGCACGACAAGCTGGCCGAGCTCGGCGCGCAGGTGCTGTCCGATGGGCTGGGCCTGCTGCGTGCCGGCATCAAGCCGATCGCACGGCCGCAGCCGGAGCAGGGCGTGACCTACGCGCACAAGCTGGACAAGGCCGAGGCAAAACTGGACTGGGCGCAGGACGCAGAAGCGCTGGCGCGCACGGTGCGTGCGTTCAATCCGTGGCCGATTGCCGAGGCACTGTTGGCCGCTGAGCGCGTGCGCATCCACGGCGCGGTGGCGCTGGATGTGGCGCATGGCCAGGCACCGGGCACGGTGCTGGCCGCTGGCCGCGAGGGCATCGACATCGCTTGCGGGCAGGGCGCGCTGCGCCTGCGCGTGCTGCAGCGGGAAGGTGGCAAGGCAATCACCGCCGCCGACTACCTCAATGCCCGCCGTGACCTGCGCGTGGGGGTTTGACGGGTGAGCAAGGCAAACGATTTTTCCATCGCCAAGGCGGCGCCGGGCGCAGCCACCCGCATGCTGGCGGCGCGCGTGCTGGCGCAGGTGTTCACCCGCGGCCGTTCGCTCAAGGCGGAGCTGGCCTGGGCGCTGCCCAAACTGGCCGACACCCGCGACCGTGCGCTGCTTGAAGCGTTGTGCTTTGCGGTGCTGCGCCGTCGCAGCACCTATGACGCCGCCCTGCAGGGATGGATGCAGAAGCCGCTGTCCGCACGCGATGCCGACCTGCGCACGCTGCTGATGGTGGGCTTCGCCCAGCTGGATGTGCTGGAACTGCCGGCCCATGCGGCGCTTTCGGCCACGGTCGATGCTGCACGCGCACTTGGCCGTGAACGCCAGGCGGGCCTGGTCAACGCGATCCTGCGCCGGGCCCAGCGCGAGGGCTTCCCCGAGCAGCCGGCACGCGACGCATTTCCGCTCTGGCTGGCCGAGGCCGTCGAACGCGACTGGCCGGCACAGGCCGAGGCGATCTTCGCTGCCAGCCTGCAGCCGGCGCCGTTGTGGCTGCGTGCCAACCGCCAGCAGGGCGGGCGCGACAAGATGATGGCGGCCCTGGCCGAGGCGGGCATTGCCGCCGAAGCCAGCCCGCTGAGCGCCGATGCGTTGCGACTGGCCGCGCCGGTTCCGGTGAACCAGTTGCCTGGCTTCGGCGAAGGCCTGTTGTCGGTGCAGGATCTGTCTGCGCAATGCGCCGCCGACGCGCTGGCACCGCCGACCGGCAGCCGTGTGCTCGACGCGTGTGCCGCCCCGGGTGGCAAGGCCGCGCACCTGCTTGAGCGCGACCCCAGCCTGCGATTGCTGGCGCTGGATATCGACGCCCGTCGCCTGGCGCGCGCCAAGGATACGTTCGCCCGTACCGGGGTGGGCGAAGGCGCCGAGGTCCTGGTGGCCGACGCCAGCGATCCGGGGGCATGGTGGGACGGCGTTCCGTTCGATGCGATCCTGCTGGATGCACCGTGCTCGGCCACCGGCGTCATCCGTCGGCAGCCGGACGTGATGTTCCATCGCCGCGCGGAAGACATCGATGCGCTGGTTGGCATCCAGGCCCGGTTGCTGGAGGCCTGCTGGTCGATGCTGCGCCCCGGCGGTGTGCTGCTGTATGCCACCTGCTCGATCCTGCGCGCGGAAAACGTCGATCAGGTAAAGGGCTTCCTGAAGTGGCACGCGGATGCGGAAGCGGTCGCGCTGGGTGACGCATTTGGTCTGGACTGTGACGGTATCGCACGCCAGCGCCTGCCCGGTGAAAACGATGCTGACGGATTTTTCTACGCGCGTCTGCTAAAAAAGGGCTGACCCAACCGCTGTCCGAGCCCCCATGCTGAAAACCCGTGCATCACGCCAGACGTGGCTGTTCGTTGTGATGGCCCTGCTGGTGTTGGGTGCCGGCCTGGGACTACGCGATCCCTGGCCCTCGGACGAACCGCGCTTCGCCCTGGTTGCCAAGCAGATGGTGGACAGCGGCGACTGGCTGTTCCCGCACCGTGGGCTGGAGCTGTACTCGGACAAACCGCCGATGCTGATGTGGTGGCAGGCCACGCTGTACAGCGTGGTCGGCAACTGGCGTGTGGCGTTCCTGCTGCCCTCGTTGATCGCCGCACTCGGCACGCTGTGGTGCGTGGTCGATCTGGGCCGGCGCCTGTGGACACGCCAGGTTGGCCTGTACGCCGGTTGGGCGCTGCTGTTCGCCCTGCAGTTCACCTTCCAGGCGAAGAAGGCGCAGATCGACCCGCTGGTGGTGTTGTTCATCACCCTGGCCAACTACGGTCTGCTGCGCCACCTGTTGCTGGGACCCGCGTGGCGCTGGTGGTGGCTGGGCTGGTTCTTTGCCGGCATCGGGGTGATCACCAAGGGCGTGGGCGTTATCGCGCTGCTGATGATCGTGCCAGCGGTGATAGGTTCGGCGCTGCACTGGCCGCGGGTGCGGCTGCATGCGCGCGACCTGCGCTTCTGGCTGGCGCCGCTGGCGTTCGTGCTGGCCATCGCTTTGTGGCTGGTGCCGATGGTGATGACCGCACTGGCGACCCGCTCCGGCGAGTACCTGGCCTACATGGACGACATCCTGTTCCGGCAGACCGCCAAGCGCTATGCGCAATCATGGGACCACCACCAGCCCTGGTGGTACTTCCTGGGCACCATGCCGTCGATGTGGATTCCCGCCTTCCTGGCAGTGCCGTGGGCGATCCCTGCCTGGCGGCGCCGGCTGCAGCGTCGGGACGCGCGCTATCTGTTGCTGCTGGGCTGGTGGGCGCTGATCGTGCTGTTCTTCTCGATTCCCAATGGCAAGCGCGACGTCTACATCCTGCCGGCGCTGCCGATGTTCTGCCTTGCGCTGGCGCCACTGCTGCCGGGGCTGCTGCGGCGGCGG
This sequence comes from Stenotrophomonas sp. Br8, assembly GCF_014763005.1. Taxonomy (NCBI): domain Bacteria; kingdom Pseudomonadati; phylum Pseudomonadota; class Gammaproteobacteria; order Lysobacterales; family Lysobacteraceae; genus Stenotrophomonas; species Stenotrophomonas sp. Br8. The sequence continues at coordinate 50,438 of NZ_JACGTN010000001.1, forward strand.
GATGTGCAATGGCTGTTGGGCGCGTTCACCCTGCTGCTGTCGCTGGGCACGTTGGCCGCCGGGCTGGCTGCCCTGCTGGGCAAGCCCGGCTTCGAAACGCGGCTGATGCAGACGCGGGGCATCGGCAATGGCGAGATGAACGCATTGGCCTGGGCGGCGATGGCGATGGGCGGCTGGGGTGTGGCCAGCCTGCTGCTGTTCGGGCGCGGCCGCCGCCAGTTGGCGCTGGTCTCGACGCTCACTGTCGTCTGGGTGCTGTACAGCCTGATCGGCTATCCGGTGCTGAATGATTCAAGTTCCGCCCGTGGCCTGATGCGGCACACCGGCCAGCGCATCGGCGCCGATGCCGAGTTGGGACTGGTGGCCTGGAAAGAGCAGAATCTGTTGATGGCCGACCGCCCGGCGGCAACCTTCGGTTTCAACGAGCCTTGGGATGCACAGCTGGCCACGGCCGTGGAATGGCAGCAGTTGGCGCCGCAGCGGCGCTGGTTGCTGGTCCACGAAGACGCGCTGCTGACCTGTATCGACCGCAGCCGTGCCGAACTGGCGGGAATCGCCAATCGCCGCCGCTGGTGGCTGGTGCCGGGCGCTGCGGTGCAGGGCCGGTGCGTGGCCAGCGCCGAGGAGCGCGAACGCGAGCAGCGACTGCAGCGCGAGGAGTAACCACTCTGGCCTGTGCTTGTCCAGACTGCCCAAGCAGCGACAAAGGCAGTAAAACGTCAACGTGGGATCGGCCGTGCCGGCGATCCCGTTCATTCCGCAGGATCGCAGCGAAACTTTTCGACGTGGCAGTTTCACAGCACAACCTGGAATCCACGGCCGGCGATCCGCTGGGCGTACCCGTTGGGGGGCGCCCGCGCACTGCGCACTGGTTGGCGCAGATCGGCCTGTTCTGCATGCCGGCGCTGGTGCTGACCATTCCCATCAACCTGCTGCCGTATGGCCTGGTGTTGCTGGTCACGACGCTGATGGCGCCGGAACTGCTGTGGCGTGCGCGGCACATGGATGCCCAGCCGATCAGGGTGCTGACCTGGCTGACGCTGGCGGTGCTGGCCCTGGGCGTGCTCTCGATGGTCGTGTTCGAGCATGGCCTGCGCAACGTGGACAACCGCTCGCGATTCCTGGTGATCCCGTGGATCGCGGTGTGGGTCTGCGCGTTGCGGCCGGACATGCGCTGGTTGTGGCGTGGTGCGTTCGCCGGCCTGCTGGGTACCTTCGCGCTGGCGCTGTTGCAGGTACTGGGAGGCGCGCCGCGCGCGGAACTGTCCACCAACGCGATCGTGCTTGCCGACATCGTGGTGATGCTGATGGTGCTGCTGGTGTTCTGCCGGCCCTCGCGACGCTGGTCGCTGGTGATCGTCGGCATGGCCGCCGGGTGTGGAACCATCATCCTCACCGGCAGCCGTGGTGTGTTCGCAGCGCTGCTGGCGTTGCTGGTGGTGCTGGCCCTCAGCCTGCGCTGGCGCACCGGCGTGGCGCGCCTGTCGGTGCTTGCCGGCATGCTGGCCATCGCTGCAACCCTGCTGCTGTCGGTACCCGAACTGCGCCACCAGGTGCGCCTGACGGAACTACACAGCGATGTGCAGCGCATGGAGCAGGGCGACAGCGACTCATCGGCAGGGGCCCGGGTCGAGCGCCTGCAGGTGGCATGGGATACCTTCCTCGATCACCCGCTGATCGGGGTGGGCGTGGGCCACTTCGACAACGCCATGCAGCGGGTTCCGATCTGTCGTGAGGATCCGCAGGAACAGCGCTGCCATCTGGGCCATGCTCACAACGATGTCGCCGAGTGGGCGGCTACCCAGGGCCTGCCGGGCGTGTTGCTGCTGCTGGCCGTGTATGGCGTGCCCCTGTGGGTGTTCGTGCGCCTGCACCGGCGCAGCGGGCACACCACCTTCCGTGGCCCGGCTGCCGCCGGCGTGATGGTGGTGGTGTCCTACATCCTGTGCGGACTGACCCAGTCGATGTTCGCGCACCAGATGACCGCCAGCTTCTACGTCACCATCGTCGGCCTGCTGACCGGCCTGTCGATCGTGGAAGGTGCGCGACACCGGGCAAGGAACGCCCGATAGCGTCCAGCCCAGGCCGATTCCCCGTTCAGCGGTTGGGTGGGTCGGACACGGCCTGGCCGTTGCCCAGCATCCACAGCATGATGGTCTTCTGCCGCACGTAGTTGGCGCGCACATAGGCATACACCAGGCCATGCCAGCCGTCGCGGAAGCCGCCACGGAACAGGAAGCCGCGCCAGAACCGCCAGGCAGGGGCCAGCACCAGCTTGCCGAGGGTGGCCCGCTTGCCGCGCGCGAACTCGTGCTCGGCCATCATCCGCGCGTACTTCTCGGTCTTGGCCAGCTGCTGCTGCAGCGAGCGGTAAGGGAAGTGGATGAGGTCCCCGTGCAGGGTGCCGACGGCGCCATCGACGCTGGCCGCCTCGTGGATCTCGCGCTTGCCGCGCCAGCCGCCGTGGCGGCGGTCGAACAGGCGCAGCACCCGGTCCGGATAGGCATTGCCGTGGCGCAGGAATCTGCCGAAGTACTCCGACAGGCGGGCGAAGCGGTAACCCGCATGACCTGCAAAACCGCCGTCGCGGGCTTGCTCGATGGCCGTGCGCAGTTCCGGGCTGACGCGCTCGTCGGCGTCCAGGCACAGTACCCAGTCGTGGCGGGCCTGCTCGACGCAGAACGCCTTCTGGCTGCGGAAGCCATCGAACGGGCGCTGCAGCACGCGGGCGCCGGCCGCCTCGGCGATGGCTACCGTGGCATCGGTGGACAGGGAGTCCACCACCACGATCTCGTCGCAGAAGGCCAGCGAGGCCAGGCAGTCGCCGATGCGCCCGGCCTCGTTGAACGCGATAATGCAGGCCGAGATGCGAGGCCGTTCGATGGGAGCGGTCGTGGAGGACATGATGGCCGGGTACCTGTTGTTTGCGACGGAGCGCTATGCGCTGCCTATTCTCGCCCCGTTGGTGCAGGCCTTGCACGCTTCCGGCCAGGAAGTGGCGGCCTGGTTCGAAGATGGTGCGGCTGGCAGCCAGCTGCCCGGCGTGCCCAACATCGGCCTCAAGCAGGCCCTGGCGATGCGTCCGCGGGCGGTGTTCAGCGCGGCCAACTGGGTGCCGACTTTCCTGTCGGGGGCCAAGGTGCAGCTGTTCCACGGCTTCAACGTGGAAAAGCGCGACAGTGCGCGTGGTCACTTCCGGGTGCGCGGCATGTTCGACCTTTACTGCACGCAGGGCCCTGCCACCACCGCGCCGTTCCGCGAGATCGCGGCAGTGCAGGGCCATTTCGCCGTGGCGGAAACCGGCTGGCCGAAACTGGACCCGCTGTTCCGCGATGACGGCGGCGACAGTGCCGCGCTGCGTAGTGCGGCCGGTGGCCGCCCAGTGATCCTGTTCGGTTCAACCTTCACCGAACGCTTGAGTGCCGCCCCGCACCTGCATGCGCAGATCGCGGCCGACATCGCCGCCGGGCAGCACTACTGGCTGCTGACCCTGCACCCGAAGTGCCCGCCGGACCTGTTCGAACGCTACCGCGCGCTGGCCGGCGCCAATGCGCGCTTCATCGAACCGGAACAGGTGATGGCTGCCCAGCGCGCCGCCGACGTGCTGGTATCGGACACCTCATCGATCGTTTCCGAGTTCATCGTCCAGCACAAGCCGGTGGTGACCTTCCGCAACCGCGTGCCGAAGCCGCACATGATCGATTTCGACGATCCGCAGCAGCTGCCGGCCATGCTGGCGCGCGCGCTGCATCCGGATGCGGCGTTGCAGGCGGAGATCGTGCGCTACGCCGATGCGATCCACCCCTACCGCGATGGCCTGTCCAGCGAGCGGGTGATCGCCGCCACCGAGGATTTCCTGTCCGGCGAGATGGGTGCGCTGCGTCGCAAACCGTTTGGCAGCTGGGTGCGTGACCTGCAGATCCGCAAGGACCTGGGCTACTGGGGGCCGTCGCAGCGGTGACGTAGGTCCTGTAGAGCCGAGCCCATGCTCGGCTGCGGCAAGCCGAGCATGGGCTCGGCTCTACGGTAGATCCACGCCATGCGTGGATGGTCAGTTCAACGCTCGGCCGCTTACCAGCGCAGCTTGCGCCGCGCCAGCGCCGTCGCCAGTTCTTCCATCAACGCATGCGCACGCGCCTGCGGCAGGTAGCGCAGCGCCAGCGCCACATCGCCATGCGCACCGGCGGTGTCCAGCTGCAGGCTGGCCGTGCCCAGCAGTTTGTCCAGAGGTGAGCGCTGCAGGCGCAGGCCCTGCACCTTGTCCAGCTCGGCCCAGCGCCACCAGCGCTTCCACCAGCCGCCGCGCACCGCCACGAACTGGCCATCGAGGTGCCAGCCCATCCGTGCCATCTGCCGGTGCGCGATCAACAGGCTGACCGGCAGCCAGGCCAGCAGCGCCAGGGCCGGCAGGCCCCAGCGCCAGTACAGCGCGGCGGTCAGCAACGGCACCGTCAGCAACGTGGACAGCGACAATCGCCACCATCCGCGTTGCGGTATCGGCTGCCACTGCTGTGGTGGCCATTGCAGCTGCGGCAGCAGGTGGCGCACCAGCCTGTCGCAGGCGCTGGCGCCGGCCAGCGGTGCCAGTTCGCGCAGCGCGCGATCGTCATCGCGCGCGGGGCCACCGGCGGCGCTGTCGATACGCAGCTGGCGCAACCCGAACCAGCGCTGCAGGGTGCTCTCGCCCAGCGTCCAGGCCTGGATGCGGCGGCGCGCGACGCTGCTGCGGGTGCGGCTGAGCAGGCCGGTGGAGACGGTCAGGCGCCGCTCGCGCTCGCTGAGGGTGAAGCCGTGGTAGCGCAGCAGCGTCAATACCACCGACAGCACCCGCAACAACAGCCAGCCCAGCAGCAATGCGGCCGCCAACAGCACCAGCCCGCCGGTCACTCCTGCATGCAGATGGCTGGCGTAGCCGAAGGCCTCGCGCCCGCCACGCTGGATGGCATCGTCCATCACCGGGCGCGGTACGGTCTGGAACAGAACACCGAAGGCGGCGATCGCCAGTGCCCAGCCCCGGTTGGACAGCAGGCCCATGCGCAGCACATCCCAGCTCGACAGGCGCAGCAGGACCTGCTCGTCGTCGGACGGCACGATACTGGCAGCCGGCGCGTCGCCCGGCGTCGGCTGGGGCGCCTGTCCACGCTGGCGCACCAGCTGTTCCAGGGCCAACGCCTGGTCCAGCCGCAGCACCCGCATCTCCGCTTCCGGGCGCACGCCGCCGGCCGACTCCAGGCGCAGCTCGGCAACCCCGAACAACCGATGCAACGGGTTCTGCCGCACTTCCACGTTGTGGATGCGGGCGAAGGGAATCTCGCGCCGGTTGCGCGCCAGCAGGCCGCTGCGCACGGTGATCGCATCGTTGCCGATGCGGTAGCGGTAACTGAGGTACTGCAGTACCGAGACCAGCACCAGTGCGGCGATGGCGCTCAACGGGATCAACTGTGCCCACATCGGATCGCGGTCGCCACGTTGGCCGAACACCAGCAATGCGATCAGCGGCAGGAAATAGTGGCGCAGCTGCATCAACAGCACGAACAGCCACGACCACGGGTGCAGGCGATGCTCTTCGCCACCACTGGGCAGCGACGGCGGCAGGGGCGGCGGCAGGCTCACAGGGCGTCGGCGTCCTGGTCGAGCTGATGGGCCAGGGTGTCACGCAGGCGCTCGGCATCGGCTTCGTCCAGGCCGTTGACGGTGACTGCACTCAGGCGGGTGCCGGCGGTGTGCACAATCAGCGTGGCCAGGCCTGCGCGCCGCTCCAGCGGCCCGCGCCGCAGGTCCAGGTGCTGTACGCGCGAAATGGGAATGCGGGTCTCCAGCTGCCACATCAGGTCGCGGCGCAGGCCCAGGCCCTGTGCATCCAGCCGCCAGCGGGTGCGGGTCAGGCGGCGATGGCCGATCCAGCCACCGAAGGCGAGGCCGACCAGCAGGCCCAGCGACGCAGCCCACAGGCCACCGGGAAGATCGAAGAACCACCAGACGGCCGCCAGCGGTGCGCCGGGGATGAACAGGCCGCCGAAGGCGCCCTCCAGCGCCGCCAACCGGGCAGCGCGCCGCGGCAGGGGTTGCCAGTGGTCGAGGGGCATTTCGGCGGCAGCAACAGGCAAAGGAAGTTCGGTCACGCGGGCGTCCGTCGGGCAGCAGGGCGGGCAGGCGCGGTGATGGCCGCACCGCGCAGACGTTAGCAGGTCGCCCGCGTTACTGGGCGGCCTGGATCAGCGCGTCGACATCCAGCAGGTGCCCGGCGCGGTCGGCCTTGGTGCGCAGGTAGTGCTCGTTCTCGGCGGTGATCTCGCCGGTGACCGGAATGCAGTCCAGCACTTCGATGCCGGCATTGCGCAGGCGTTGTGCCTTGGTCGGGTTGTTGCTGAGCAGGGCGACACGGGACACACCCAGGCCGCGCAGCATCGCCACCGCGCTGCCATAGCGGCGCTCGTCGGCACCGAAGCCCAGCTGCGCATCGGCGTCGATGGTATCCAGCCCGTCATGCTGGTAGCCGTAGGCGCGCATCTTCGCGGCGATGCCGGTACCGCGGCCTTCCTGGTCCAGGTACAGCAGCACGCCGCCGCCCAGCTCCTTCAGCTTGCGCAGGCCACGGCGCAGCTGGTCGCCGCAGTCGCACTTGAGCGAACCGAACAGGTCGCCGGTGAGGCAGGACGAATGCACGCGTACCGGCACCACGGCGGAAAGGTCCGGTTCGCCGACGATGATCGCCACCTGGTCGCGCTGGGCGACGCCGCCGCGGAACACTGCGAACGTGGTCATGCCGACATCACGCAGCGGCACCGGAGAACGCGCCACCAGTTCGTAATCATGTGCGGCATGCGCAGCGCCCTCGGCCAGATCGCACAGGCCGACGTCGGCGGCGCCATCGAAGGTGTTGTCGGCCGCCTCAAGGCGCACGGCCACCATCGCCGGCAGCAGCAGGCCCAACCGGGCCAGTTCCACCGCGCCGGCATCGAACGCATCGCCTGCGCTCCAGGCCGCGGGCATCGGCCCTGATTCGCGCAGGTAACCCAGCGAGGGCAGGGCATCGAACGCAACGCCGGCCAGTGGCAGGCGCGCGCCCTCGGGTGCCTCCACGCCGAGCACGCGGGCGCGGGTGGCGGTCAGGTACAGGTAATGGCGCTCGCGCGCGGCGCTGGCGAAGGCGGCAAAGCTGCTGGCGGTGGCGCTGTCCAGCGCGATCACCGCCAGGCGCTGGCCCTGGCCATCGTGAAGCAGGACCGGGCGACCGGCGCGCAGTTCGGCGACCGCGCGCTCGCAGCGGATCGCCGCCGGATCACCGAACAGGGAGGAAGCAGACATGGCAGGACCGGGGGAGGCGGACATCGGTGTCTCTATGGGGGCGCCAGCGTCGTATTCAACGTGCTGCGGCGGTGTGTCGCAGGCCGGGTGGAGCGGCTTTCAGTGCGGATGCTCGTCGGTCGCGTACGGGTCTTCCTCGCCGCTGCCCGGTGGCCGCAGCGTATAGCGCTTGTAGGTCCACTGGTACTGCGCCGGGTCGCGGCGGGCGATGCGTTCGATACCCGCGTTGAGCGCGGTGGCGGCGACCTGCGGGTCCGGGTCGGCCACGGCCGGGTCGGTCGGCTCGATGTGCAGGGCGAATTCCATGTCCGGGCCGATGCGCTCGCACCAGCCATACAGCACCGTCGCGCCGGTGCGCTCGGCCAGGCGGTTGACCAGGGTCATGGTCAGTGCCTGCACGCCGAAGAACGGCACGAACACCCCGTCGCCGGCCTTGGGCTGCTGGTCTGGCAGGATGCCGGTGGCACCGCCGTCCTTGAGTACCTTGAACAGCTGGCGCACGGCCGGGCCCTCGGCGCGCACCTGCTGCACGTTGTGGCCGCCGCGCACGATCTGCAGGAAGGCATCGCTGGCCTCGTCCTCCGGTGGCTTGTAGACGATGGCGATCTGCCCGCGCGAGGCCAGCCACTGGTTCAGCAGCTCCCAGTTGCCGTAGTGCGGGGCCGCCACGATCACGCCCTTGCCGCTGGCCAAGGCCGCGTCGTACAGCGCCTGGCCGTGGCGCTCCTTCAGGTACAGGCGCAGGTTGTCTTCGGGCTTCCGGCTCCACAGGCGCAGGGTCTCGATGGCCTGCAGGGCGGTGGAGCGCAGCAGGTCGCGCTGCAGGCGTTCGCGTGCCGGGGCGTCCAGCTCGGGGTAGGCCAGCTCCAGGTTGCGGCGGGTGACGCGGCTTTCGCGGGCATCGAGGCGCACCCACATCCAGGCCAGGGCGTGCGCGAACCCGCGCAGCAGTGGCCAGGGCAGGCGGGCGAACAGGGTGGTGGCGCGGTAGACCAGCCGGGCTTTGCGGTGTGGATTCATCTCCCCCAGTTTAGCCAAGGGCGCTGCTATCGTGGCCGGCCCTTGCCTGGAAGCCCGCCAATGCTCGTCCTGATTCAACGTGTCAGCCAGGCCGCCGTGCATGTGGAAGGTGAGGCGGTAGGGCAGATCGGCCCCGGCCTGCTGGCCCTGGTCGGCATGGAGCCGGGCGATACCGAGGCCCAGCTGCAGCGGATGGCCGAACGCGTGCTCGGCTACCGTGTGTTTGCAGATGAGGCGGGCAAAATGAACCGCTCGCTGCGTGATACCGGCGGCGGCCTGCTGCTGGTCAGCCAGTTCACCCTGGCCGCGGACACCCGTTCCGGCATGCGGCCGAGCTTCACCAGCGCGGCACCGCCGGAGGAGGCTGAACGCGGGTTCAATCGATTTGTCGGGATCTGTCGTGAAAATCACGCACCAGGGGTGGAAACGGGCCGCTTTGGTGCCCATATGGTCGTCAGCCTGGTCAATGACGGTCCCGTGACCTTCCTCCTCAGGCCCTAGGCCACCGGGACCACCGCCCGGCAGGCCGGGCCCCGGGCTGGTATAATGCTACGTTCCCTATTTCCCCCTAGCCGGTGGCGCGAGCACTACATGGCCAACGAACGTCCTGCCCAATCCGAAATCAAGCAACTGATCAGCAAGGGCCTGGAACAGGGCTACCTGACCTATGCCGAAGTCAATGACCATCTGCCGGACGACATGGTCGACCCGGAACAGATCGAAGACATCATCGGCATGATCAACGGCATGGGCATTGATGTCCATGAAGTTGCTCCGGATGTGGAAACCCTGCTTCTCAACGACGGCAACACGGGCAACCGTGAGGTCGACGACACCGCAGCCGAAGAGGCTGCCGCCGCGCTGAGCGCGCTCGACACCGAAGGTGGCCGTACCACCGACCCGGTGCGCATGTACATGCGCGAAATGGGTACCGTCGAGCTGCTGACCCGCGAAGGCGAAATCGCCATTGCAAAGCGCATCGAAGAAGGCCTGTCCCAGGTCCAGGCCGCACTCGGCCAGTTCCCGGTGTCGGTCGAATCGCTGCTGACCGATTACGAAGCGCACAAGGAAGGCCGCAAGCGCCTTGCCGAAGTGATCGTCGGCTTCAATGACCTGTCCGACGAAGTGCCGGCCCCGGCTGCTGCCGTGGCCGACGACTCGGATGACAGCGATGACGACGCCGACGAGGAAGAAGATGATGTCGACGGCGCCGATGAAGAAGCCGCGCCGACCGGTCCGGATCCGGAGGAAGTCGCCGCGCGCATGCAGGCGCTGAGCGATGCCCTCAACGCCTTCAAGAAGGCCGTTGCCAAGGGCGACAAGAAGAACCTGCTGAAGCTCCGTGAGGAGATGTCGGCGGTGTTCGTCACCCTGAAGCTGCCGCTGCCGCTGACCGACGTGCTGACCAAGCAGCTGCGCGACACCATGGGCAGCGTCAAGGCCCACGAGCGCCGCGTGCTGAACCTGGCCACCGTCACTGCCCGCATGCCGCGCAAGGACTTCATCCGTTCCTGGGAAGGCAACCAGACCAACCTGGAATGGGTGGAAGACGCACTGAAGCGCAAGCAGAAGTGGTCTTCGGCGCTGCGTGAAGTGAAGGACCAGATCGTGTCCGAGCAGCAGGCCACCATCGACATCGAGAAGGTCACCCTGCTGGACCTGGACGAGCTGAAGGAACTCAGCCGTGCCATGGCCTACGGCGAAGCCAAGGCGCGCAAGGCCAAGAAGGAAATGGTCGAGGCCAACCTGCGCCTGGTGATCTCCATCGCCAAGAAGTACACCAACCGCGGCCTGCAGTTCCTCGACCTGATCCAGGAAGGCAACATCGGCCTGATGAAGGCCGTGGACAAGTTCGAGTACCGTCGCGGCTACAAGTTCTCCACGTATGCGACCTGGTGGATCCGCCAGGCCATCACCCGTTCGATCGCCGACCAGGCGCGCACCATCCGTATTCCGGTGCACATGATCGAAACGATCAACAAGTTGAACCGCATTTCCCGCCAGATGCTCCAGCAGTACGGCCGCGAGGCTACGCCGGAGGAGCTGGCCAAGGAAATGGACATGCCGGAAGACAAGATCCGCAAGGTGATGAAGATCGCCAAGGAGCCGATCTCGATGGAAACCCCGATCGGCGACGACGAGGATTCCCATCTGGGCGACTTCATCGAGGACACCAATGTGGAGTCCCCGATCGAGAACACCACCAACATCAACCTGTCTGAAACCGTGCGCGACGTGCTGGCTGGCCTCACCCCGAGGGAAGCCAAGGTGCTGCGCATGCGCTTCGGCATCGACATGAACACCGACCACACCCTTGAGGAAGTCGGCAAGCAGTTCGACGTGACCCGCGAGCGTATCCGCCAGATCGAAGCGAAGGCCCTGCGCAAGCTGCGTCACCCGAGCCGTTCGGAGCAGCTGCGCAGCTTCCTGGATATCGATTGATTTCCAGGTAGTGCCGAGCCATGCTCGGCAACTGCTTCTGTCTGGAAAAACCCCGCTTCGGCGGGGTTTTTCTTTGGGCTGGGCGCCGGATGGCGAGGGTGCCTTCTGTAGAGCCGAGCCCATGCTCGGCTGCTCTCCCACGATGACGTTTTGGCCAATTCTTCGTCGTCTCCAATCGCCAAAATTCGCGCCTTTTGACGCAACCGGCTTGAGCATTGTTGAGCAATAACGCGCGACTCCGAGCGACGGGAAGGAGTTGGCCAGGTCGATCCTCAAGTGCCCCAGTACGTCGAGCTGTTTGAGCAGCCATGGCTCCCGCAAGCCCTGTCGCAATCAACAATTGAAGCCACTACCTTCTCTTCCACACAGTCCCCGCAGGTGCTCAACACACCGTCGTAGGAGGGCTGTCTGCCTAACAGCAGGCAATCGAGGGTCAAGCCGCATCACTCGCCACCCAAGCGAGCCGAAAGGTTTCTGGCCGGGTGGCGCGCAGTCATACAAGACCCCGCAAGGGGAAAAGCTGCGGGCGGCCCTACGACCGTGTTGAAGCACCCGGCCGCCTCTCTCAACAGGAGGCGTAGGAGGTTCGACGAATCGTAGGAGATCCAAGATGAGACAGAAAGCCACAGCCGGCAGGAGCGCTGGCGACCGGGTCCGTGCAGATACGTGTGACTTCCCGCCCCTACTGGATTGGAATGAAGTGATGCAGGACGAACGGGAGGATCGGCTGGGGTTTGCCAGGCGCGCGACGTTCGCGCTGCTGACGCAGTCTGGCGCAGGATTGATCGAAGGCTTCGGTAGCGGCAATCAGAAGGGACTGGAGGGGGCCATGAGGGCAGTGGCGCTGTTCCAAGCGCATCTGCAGGAGATGGAGCGGCTCGCTGGGATAGCCGAGAAGCGGTTGCAGCATGTTGCTCAGGTGCTCGCTACTGCGGACTGAGTAGCCGACTCCGCCCGTGCTCCACTACACTGTGACGCTGCGCAGGGCCTATAGCTCAACGGTTAGAGCAGGGGACTCATAATCCCTTGGTTCCAGGTTCGAATCCTGGTGGGCCCACCACATTGACGTCCATCGGAGTCCAAGGACGTCTTGCTAAGCCTGGTGGTGCTGGATTTAGAGCGGTTCTGGCGTCCAGTGGTGTCCAGTGGCATCCACTTGCATCCACGAAAAAAGTGAGTCAGGCTGTGTGTCAGCGGGCTAGACGCCCCTAGACGACTCACAGGCGCTCGACTCACATGCTGACCGACACCAAGTTGCGCTCGCTCAAGCCGAAGGCCAGTCCCTTCCGTGTGGCTGATGCCAACGGCTTGTGCATCGAAGTGCGCCCATCGGGAGCCAAGGTCTGGCGTTACCGCTATCGCTACCTGGGCAAGGCCAGCATCGTCACGCTCGATGAGTACCCCTCAATGACACTGCAGGCTGCCCGCGTCGAGCGCGACCGTCTGCGTTCGTTGCTGCGCGGCGGAGCCAATCCCGCTCAGGTGGCTAGGGTCGAAAAGGCGGTGCAAGGAGAGCGGGCCGCAAACACCTTCGGCGCCATTGGCCTGGAGTTGCTCGCCAAGCGGACGAAGGAAGGCCTTTCCCCCGGATCGGTTGTGCGTGAGCGTCGGCTGATCGAGAAGGATCTGGCTGGACTGACAGATTTGCCAATTGGGGACATCACCGCCCCCGTGCTACTGGCTGCACTGCGGAAGTTGGAGCAGCGCGGTGTTGTGGAAACCGCGCATCGTGCCCGGTCCCACGCTGGGCGAGTATTCCGCTACGCCATCGCTACGGGTCGTGCTGACCGGAATCCCGCTCAGGACCTCACAGGAGCGCTTGAGCAGCCTCAGACCAAGCACTTCGCTAGCGTGACCGACCCTGCCGTCATCGGCGACTTGTTGCGCGCGCTGTGGGGGTATCACGGCGCATTGGTGACTCAGGCAGCGCTGAAGCTAGCCCCCATGCTGTTCGTTCGCCCTGGCGAGCTGAGGCAGGCGAAATGGGCCGATATCAATCTGGAAGCTGGTGAGTGGCGTTACGTCACTAGCAAGACCAAGACCCCCCACATCGTCCCTCTGTCTCATCAGGCCGTTGAGGTTCTGCGGGAGCTGTACCCGTATACGAAGCGGAGCGAGTTTGTCTTCCCTGGTGTTCGCAGTGCCCTAAAGCCGATGAGTGAGAACACACTGAACGCAGCGCTGCGGAACCTTGGATTCGACTCGGACACGATGGTGGGCCATGGCTTCCGAGCGATGGCAAGAACCGTGCTGGACGAAGTGCTTGGCTATCGCCCGGACTACATCGAACATCAGTTGGCGCATGCCGTAAAGGATCCGCTTGGGCGGGCCTACAACCGGGCAACCCACCTGCCGGAACGCCGGAAGATGATGCAGGCCTGGTCTGACTATCTCGACCAGCTGCGCGTTACAGAACCGAATGTGCTGGCCTTCAAAGCCAAGCGCGCCTAACCACCGGAGATAGGCCTTTGAGGGGGCCGAACAAAGAAGCATACTGGAATTGTCCAAGTGGAGTTCCATGGCGCCGAGCTGATTGGACGGATGTATCAAGGACAGCCCTTTGTGGCAATGCGGCCAGTTGTGGAGGGCATGGGGCTCGTCTGGCAGAAGCAGCTGGAGAGGATGCAGTCCCATCCGGTTCTCCGAAGTCAGTTGTATACCTTAGCCGGCGGGACCGAGCTAAACGAACTCGTGAAGTCGACCCGGGCGGCAGTAGGGCGGGCCGCCAAGGGCGGGACCGACCAGGCCGATGGGCTGCTGACCAGCCAAGCCATTGCCCTGAATGCGGTTTTCCTGGAGATGAGCCGCCGAGCGGCACTAAACATGGGGCAGCACATGGGCGCCATGGAGACCTACATGCGGCTGGCCCTGAAGGCCCAGTCCCAGTGCCGGACGACTCTGGAGACCTTGGCCGAGATCAAGAACCCCAGGGCCGTGGCGTTCGTGAAGCAGGCCAACATTGCCGGTGGCCACCAGCAGGTGAACAACCTTGCCCCGGAAATTCTCGGGCCGGTCCCGGAAGAGGCCGGGCGCGCGGAAACCAAAAGACGGCCGAACGAACTATTGGAGGAGATCTCAGATGCGCAATGGCTGGACCCCAGAGCGGCGCCGGCGACAGGCGCAGGCAATCCAGAACTGGCGACCTTGGGAGGAGGCGACCGGCCCGCGCAGCGTCGAAGGAAAGGCCAAGGCGGCTAGGAACGCCTGGAAGGGCGGGGAGCGGAAGGCGCTTCGTCAGCTGGCCGCTGTCCTCCGGGAAGTCAGGGGCTAAGGCAGCAGCTCTTTGGCTAGGGCGCTGGAGTTTCTGGACGCCTCTACGCGCGCGAGCCCACCACCACCACCCCCGAGTTTCGAGACCAGTACCCGCACGCGCACGAGATGCGAGCGGAACGGCCTAGGTCTGCCCGACGTCCAGTTTTTGGAGTCCCCAAAAGGAGTAGCTCCATGTTGCTTTGTGAGGCCCCCCAAGTCCTTTCCGCAGAGAGGGCGCTGGACTACGTAGACCTGATCACCCGGGCCGGTCTGGCCAAGGACCTGATCGGCAAGATCAACTTGCACTACCTCCTCCATGAGGACGGGTGCCCTGGGGAGGTCGGTGAGGAGTGCACCTGCGGCCTTGTCGTGGCCTTCGTAGGGTCCTCCGCGATGGTCATGGTGGACAGTCACTACGCCTACCGGACCGATCCGATCAACTGAGTTTTGTCAGGCCCTAAAGGCCGGAGGATGAGGCTGATCCTGATAGGATGGCTTGAGGCTCTGGACTGGCCGGGGCAGCCAAGGAGATGGTGATGAGCAATGCGAGGCAACCCGACCATGGCCTGGTCGCCCACATCTATGCGGCGGCGGCCGCGCAAGCGATTTCCCGGCAGGAGGGACCTTCTTTCGAGGAGATCCTGGCTCAGTCTATTCAGGCTGCAAGGGTCTTCGCGCAGGAGATGGCGGGGCGAGACAGCAAGCAGTTCAACAACTGGCTTGGTTCCCTGCCCGGCATGAAGTGATGATTGGCACCGGCCGCCCCGTAGGCCGGTGCTGCCATCGAACCATCAAGGAGACGGAATGGGTGATTCCGATTGGCTAGCCGCCCAGGCCGAGCACGAGAAGAACAGCCGGCTCTATGGTGGGAAGCCTCCGCTTCGACCGGTGTGGCGTGCACTGCTAGCTGCGCTGGCGTGGTCCGTTGGCTCTGTTGTCGCCTTATCGGCGGCTCTCGGCCTTGCCGGCTTTCTTCTGGTTCGGTATGGCTCTGACGAATACGTGCTGGTCTGCGAAGGGACAGTCTCC
This sequence comes from Stenotrophomonas sp. Br8, assembly GCF_014763005.1. Taxonomy (NCBI): domain Bacteria; kingdom Pseudomonadati; phylum Pseudomonadota; class Gammaproteobacteria; order Lysobacterales; family Lysobacteraceae; genus Stenotrophomonas; species Stenotrophomonas sp. Br8. The sequence goes on from NZ_JACGTN010000001.1 coordinate 65,489, forward strand.
GCTGATGGTGGTGGTGTAGTGCCAGCAACCATGTACGCAGAGATACGCGAGTTTGGGCAGATCATTCGGCTTTGGAACAAGGATGCGGGAACAGTAAGGATGGAGATCCCCAATGACTTCTATGACGCTGGCCAGCTTCGCCCTGCCGGCAGTCTTACGTCCATTTCCACTTACACGGGGCTCTCTGGGCACTTTTCGGACCTGAGCGGCGCCTTGGCCATGCGTATGGGGAAAGGCCGAGAGTTCCAAGGGCGGTGCGTGCGCCGTAGTCAGCCCGTTAGTTAGTCCGCTGAGCGGCAGTGCCTGCCGGAGGACTTCGAGGGAAGGGCAGAGGTGGCAAAAGAAGCAACCGGCGAACCCTGGAAGGCCTACGACCTGCACTACGGGCTGGGCGGGTGGGCACTGCCAATGTGGCCTGGTTAGCTGTTTCAGCAACGGCCGGTGGGTGGCTGAGGTGGACATGTTTCACTCAGTCATAAACCAGCACTCGCTGAACTAAGCTACTTCCGGGTCTCCTTGCAGACGTACATATCCCACTCCTTTTCGTACCGGCAGCCGACGCCACATTCGTAGCTCCCGAAGTCCTCGGTTTGATGCTGGGAGGCCAATTGCCGCAGAGCGCCAATAGAGGCGGCTTGGCACTGCTCGAAGGACTCGTAGCGGCCGAAGATCGCCTTGGAGGCGTCTTCGGCCGCCAAGGACCTCCCTGGCGGGTAGACGAAGGCGGTCCATGTTTCGGACTGCCTGGAGCATCCCCCAAGCAAGACAAGGCAGGGCAGGAAGATGAGCCGCAGTCTACGCATGGCCGGATCCTTGGCGTTTAGGGGTAGCCTACCAGCACCCGCAACTCGGCATTGGCCACGTCTGACGAATGCAGGGCTTAGGTAGGTTGCACTGCAGGTGAGCAAGTTGCAGCAACCGTAGCGCAGCTACTGAGCGGGCTTCCCGATGGCTGGATTAGGCACCGGCCTTCTAAGCCGGCGGTTACAGGTTCGATTCCTGTCGGGCGCGCCATTGGAATCAATGGTTTGAGGCATTTTGTGGACGGGCTCCCGAAATCCTTCCTGAAATGGCAAATTCTGAGGCCCCACTCGCAAGGGCATTCATCTTTAGGCTACGATACAGTAGGCAGGGTCTGCCTTTGATCTGAATATTAGGACTTCGTTTATGCCCGTGGAACTGAGCCAGTGGCTCCCCCAAGTGATTCGCGCCACCGCGTTCTTCGCGCCGAGTGCGGCGGGGGAGGGGCGAGCAGAACCTGAGTTGGACGAGGTCTATCCCGACGTAGAAGTGGAGTCGAAGGAAATCCGAAAGCCTCTTGGCGAGACTCAGCAGCTAGGGTCGCTGGGTGTCGGCAAGATCACTGTCGCGACGGCCCCAGGTCGGGCGGATTTCGTCTGGAAGGTCGAAGAAGAGGAGGCGCCGCTGCAAAGCCAGAGCTTAGGCGATCTCAAGAGCGCCCTGGCGATCTTCTTGGATCCTGTATGCGGCTGGTTGTCTCAGCAGAGCGATGTGACTCGTGTAGCCGTTGGCGTACATGCGCTGCTACCTGCCAGCGACAGAGACTCTGCATACGCTCAAATGAATGAATTGTTGCCTGAAGTTAATCTAGATCCGAAGTCATCTGGAGAGGTGATTTTCCAAATAAATCGGTGGTTCACCCTTGAGGTTGATGGCGAGAATATTAGATGTAACCGTATCTCTCGCTGGGCAACCATCCACAACTTCGTGAACCAATTGAATGTAGTTGGTGGCATCCCTCATCCGGGCCCCAAGATTGCAGAGAGCTTTTCGGTTACCTCTCAGTTGGATTTCAACTCGTCTGCTGAGCGAACTGTTCCCCTTAAATCTGCCGATGCAGTCGAATTGATCCGGAATCTTGCGAAAGAAGCGACGGAGACGCTTGTCAATGGAAAGATCTCTCAGTAGCAGCTTAAGCGCGCCCACAAAGCGTTTGTCTACGAGTTCCGCTCAAAAGGAGGCCCTGCCGGTCGTTACCCGAGACGGGCGGAACGACCCTGCTACTTGGTCATTCATCATTCAAGATCCGGCAGTCTCCACGGGCGCCAGTTCAGCGAAGCCAAGCGCGGCCGGATCAAAAGCTTATTCTATGGCTGCTCGCATGCTTCGAGCTGCTCTTCGTTCGCCATGGGAAGCGACGGGGAATCATCGTCCCGTAAGCATTCTGTACAATTCTTCCTATACGGCTTGCCAGTATTCCGAGGCTGATGCTGTCGTTCAAGCGACACGTGAGATTTTTGTCGCGATGAGTGCGCTGAAGGATGACGACCTTGATAGTGGATATCGCTTAGATGTTGTCGCGGAAGTCATCGATCATCATTTGAACGATGGACTTTCCTTGGGGGGGGCAGTGGCGCGCGCATTGCACACGTCGACGGAGTCTTTGACAGATGAGGTCCGGGCGGCCGTTGTGCGCTACTTGGCGTTACCCAACGTGCCCGTTTCGTTGTCGTCCAGAAACAATCTTTTCGTTTCTCTGCTGGATAGCGACAACGACGAGCAGCGATTGGCAGCAATTCGATCGTTAGAGGAAGTTGGTGATTACGGGGTCGTTTCTTCTCTTGAGGCGTCTAAGTCAAGAATGAAATCGGATCGCCTCCGAGCAGAAATTGAGCGTGCTGTGCAAACAATTGAGAGCGCACATGGAGTTGCTAAGAATACTGCGCCGTGAGATTTGCTTTCGGCAGGTTATAGAGGGTGAGCTCAACGAGGATTCACTTTGTGGATCTGCTGTTCGAAATTTTGAAGTTCATCAGAAGTATGGTGCTATCTCCTTTTATTCGATGGGGTCAGGCGATCAGCCCCTCGGGTTGGAGCGCATTGCGATGGCGGTCACGGTTGGCACCCAAAAGCTCGATGACGTCGCCTACTGTGTCGTGGATGATGGTCAGCTTCAAGCTCTCGGGCTTGAGGTGAATCTCGACGGTGGGGGCACTACAAAAATCGCCAATGTCGACAAGAATCATGTCAGCGTGAAGCAAGTCACGCTGCGACGACTTGTTGGCATGACCTTGGAGTGCGCTCGCCGCGTCGGCGTTAAAGATCCGACAGTGGTAGCAAGGGGAAGAGTTGCTTTCGAAGTAGATCAGGCGCTTAAGAGCAACGAGCTGGATCAAACAAAGTTTGACCCGAAGTTTGCAAGGGCACTTTCTGAGGCTCGGAAATCTAATCCTTACAAAGTCGCAATGAGAGGGGCGGGCTAACGTCCTGCACCTCTCACTCTTGATTGCCTTTACGTTCGGTTGGCCGCGAATTCTCTTCCAGCTCGCGCTCCTGCCTGTGTTGTGATTCGTTAACTACTGGTAATGAATGGTCATAGATGTGCATCATTGCATTTGTCTTGTGGCCACTTGCCAGCTTTCTACCACCTTGAGTATCCGTTACGCCGCGGTGCTTCAAACTGTGAGGGCCAAACCGCTCGTCCTGGCCTAGGATTCCGTCCTTCACAGCATTGCGCATCGTGCGCCGGGCGTAGAAGAATCTGGGCTTGCCTTTACGCCAGGGGCTCCAAGATCGATGCAGCACAAGGGGGTTCGAGTCCTATTTTTTTGGCGGGCGACAGGGGCAAAATCCTGAGCTAGGCTGAGAGGCGCCACCTCATCCAAGGGCGCGGTCATGAACGAGAACGACAGCCTAGTACCATTTGAACTCAGGGCGATAAATGCGAGTGCCGTGGGGGAACTCCTTGGGGTGACGCCTAGAACCGTTCTGGAAACGGTCGCGTGTCGTCCAGACTTCCCTATCAGAGTGTCGATGCGACCGGCAACATGGGTTGCCGGTGAAGTCCTCAAATGGCGAGACACTAACCGAGCCGGTCTGCGAGGTCGTCGGCGTCGCAAGCCTTAAGCCACGTTGTGCGGCTGGAAACGCTGGGGAACGGTTGTCGAACCCTGCTAGACCGTTACGTCACAGTGACGTCACCCGTGACGTAACGGCGAACGCGTTCTATGTGTGGAAGCCGCCTCGAGCAATTGCTCGACTGACATCCAATGCGTTCGCCATGCTTGACCGATGCGTTCGCAATGCGTTCGCATCGATTTCGGATGCGCTCGCATTGGCTACTCCCCATGCCAAATGGCCGACGGGGTTCTGTAGGGTGGCGAGGTAGCGACACACGTCGGGCAGAAGGGGCGGCGGCGGATTAGGTCCGCGCTCGAATCTGATCTGTGAGCAGCGCGAGCGCTTGCTGCAGGGCCGCCGTGTAGATGGCGCCACCATCCCCGGAGTGCTTCTCTGCAATCCCAGGAAGCAACTGCGCCCACACGCGGCAAAGCTCCTCCGGTCTGGGATGGGTGATTACCGCTGCACGAAGTCCGTACTCGAACGCCTTCAAGTAGCCGCGATGGGCCTCCAAGGACGTCTCGCAGGCCTCAAGTCGCTGCAGCATTTCGGTGGTCGCTTCTGACATCGGCGTCTCTAGACAGGTGGCTGAATAGCGGAGATAGTCGGCAGAAGCCTACGGATCCGCGCTATGAGCATCCTCAACGTTCTTTTGCGACCTGACCAGCTTCTCGTCGCGGTCGATACCTTGGCCGAGGACGCACTCACGGGGGCTCCATCTTCAGGGGCGAAGCTGCTCTTGATTCCGCAACACAATCTGCTCTTGGCAGCTCGCGGCTCCACACAGTTCTTCCTCAGGATGTACGAGTTGTCCCTACAGGCCAGCTTCCGGGCCGACTTCACCATGGAGCAGCTGATGAGGGAGCTGGGCCTGGTGATCGACAAGCTTTGGCCCGTCTACGAAAGGGCAGCGATCGATGCCGGCCTACCTCGATCCGCGCTTGGCACCGAGCTTGTTCTCGGTGGTTGGTCGTCGAAGAGCGGGCGGATGGTGGCAACCGCCTATGCCAAACACGACAGCGCTGCCTCGGCGATAGTCCAACCTCTGGACGGCGGGCTCGCATCTCCAGGCGAGCCGCTGGAAGGGCGGCCCGACAGTTTTGAGCTCGTAGACGTGCTGCAGGCGGGGCGCCTCCAAGCGGAGTGGCTTAATCAGGCTGTCGGCCGCCAAGTGGCAGGCGGTAGGCTTCTGGTTGCCTCGCTAGGTGAACACCAAGCGGTTGTCCAAGACCTAGGAACGCTTTAGGTCGTCGGGCACGATGCCTGCAAGTGCCAGCGCACGATCGCGCCGCATCTGTTCTTGCCAGTGGATTCGGGCATCCTCAAACGTCAGCACGTCGCTTGCCTTGCACACTAGGCAGGTGAGCTTCACGCCGCCCTCTGTGTCTTCAAGGCCGCAGCCTTTGGACATTCTCGATTCGTCCCCGCATGCCGTGCATTTGGACTGAAGCGAGGCGATCCCTTCCATCGTTCCGTTGAGTTGGAGAGTGGGCCTGATCCGCAGGATCCGGAAGACTTGTGTATTCGTCATGCGTGTAGATCACAAGGCGTCTGGTGCCTTGATCCTACATATAAATTGTTAAGAATGGTTCTCTTGACAGGGTGCGCAATGTAGAGGTGGGGCTTAGGTATGGAGCTTGCGAGACAGTCGAGTGGTTCGCACGAGTGGTTCGCAGCACCTGCGACGGGTCTCCGTATCCTTCGGCCATGCTTCCTTCTCACGGCTACCAAGGCTTCCGCTCAGCGCTGCCACCCTCTGGCTGGGTCCAGCTGAGGGATACCTGGGTGCTGTGGTGGAGCGGCCGGCAGATCGCCCAGGTTTCGCCAGCGAAGGAGCGCGGGGTGCGTGTGCACCTCGATGCCCGGAAGATGTGGCAGACCAAGGATGTATGGGCGGCGAGCATCGACCAGGGCAAGCGCTACGCCGAGCGGTGGTGCGCGGCCAGGCTCTACCCTGAGATGCGCCTGCGAGCCGCTGTGGCTAGGATGGTGGACGACAGCCCGAGGGAACCTCTACCTCTACCTCCGCCGCCCGGCCTCCCGCCGACACCCGAGCAGCTGCAGCAGGCTCGCCGCTTGGCCGAGGCCGGATTGAAGGAGCTAGAGCGGGTCAAGGAAGCCCTGGAGCCATGTCGGCCGCCAGCGGTGACCAAGCCCAGGATGAAAGACCCGATGAAGGCTTGGCTTAGGGCGGATGGGACGCAGCCGACGAGGTGGCAAGCAGGCTTGCAGGTGGTGCCGCGAGGCCTTTCCACCTGATTGGAGGGGCCGGGAACAATCTCCGGCGTCGGACGAGCGGGCCATAGGCACGGAAGATCTGCAGACGGACTACTCCGGCTCCCGGACATCTCCGCCACACGGACTACTTCTTTTTTCGACGCACAGTCGCAGTCTTGGCAGCTGACTTGGTTCGCTTCGTCGCCAGTAGTTCTGCAATCCGCTCCTCAGCAGATGATGTGAGTGGCTTGGTGAAAGATGCTTTCGGGACGACCGGCATGGGCGGGGGCACGTACCGAGACCGCTGCCACCATGCCTCTAGATCGGCGGCATGAATTCGATCCGATTTCGCGCCCTGCCCCAGACGCATCGCGGTGAGCTGGCCATCATTGATCGCGCTGCGAAGGGTTCGAGGGTGGCATGCACAAAGCTCAGCTGCCTGAGCGAGCGTCATCAGCTTGTCAGCCAGATCCATCAGCCCTTTCCCCTTCGTTGGTCATAGCGCCTCAGGCGGGCAAGAGCCTCTTCCACCTGCGCAGACCTTGGGGGAATAGATGGAGTGTTGGAGCCAACACGCCCACGCGTGGTCCAGTCGCTGGCGTTGTGAATAGCCCGATAGAGTTCACTCTTCTCATAAAGCTGCTTGCCCATGAAGTTCCTAGGGACAAGGCCGAGATCGGGAGCGTTCTTCCGGAACTGGCCGGACGACACGCCGCAATAGTGGGCCGCCTCGTCAACGGTGAGCCACTCCTTGCCCGAAATATCGAAACGAAGGACCGCCAACTGCTGGCGGAGAGCTTTGATCTCGTCCTGCAGGGAAATTTCGGGTTCAGAGGTGTCCATCTAGATCTCCGCCTACACGTGTCCCCGAACACCCTGCCACAGCACGAGCTACGCCGGAACCCCGCAGATCAATCAACGGGATTTCAAACCCATAACACGATAGGGAGAGGCCGCAGCCTCTCCTCTATGCCGGCGCAATGCCGGCTCCCTACTGACTAGGAGCTTATCGTGTTCATCGAACGACCCCATTCCCCTCTCGAGTACCTGGCCGCCTTCGCGGTTGTCTTTCTGACTGCTCTGTTGGCACGGAACAGCGCCGACTGAGTGACCTGCGGGGCGCCATCCTGGGCCCCGCGACTTGGAAAGTTGGATCCCCCCCAAAAAAACAGTTATATCCCCCTCTGCCTGCATTCCTTTAATTTCAACAGCTTATCGGCGTGAAATTGGGTGACTGTTCGGAGGGGCTGGTATGCGCCGCCAACGGCTACGTACGCTCGCCTCACTTCCACAGAGCAAGAAGGCAATGGACAAGGACTCTCCTTCACACATCCGGATGCTCCGTCGCGCCGAGGTCCAAGCGCGGCTGGGCATCGCAAGGTCGACTCTCTACGCCTACCTCAACAAGCGCTCACCGAGCTACTTGCCGGCGTTTCCCAAACCCATTCGTCTCGGCTCAACCGTAGGGTTCATTGAGCACGAGATCGAGAGCTTCGTTGTCGGCCTGATGCAGGCAAGGGAGGGGGCGCCGGAAGAGCGCTAACTTTCCACGGACGAGCATTGGCTCTTCCGTCCTCTTCACCCCCAATAGTGCCGCATTTCCAGGGAGAAATTGCCACGCGGCTGGCGCAGAATAGTAGGAATGAATGTTGTTATATGTGAGTCGCACTAGTTGGGCAAAACGGGTATCACTATGAAAACTGCTAGTGGTCTAATGCACCAGCGGGCGTACGTCTGGGGAGAGGATGGAACGAGGTACATCACCCACCAGTTGGATGCCGTATTCGAAGTAAAGCGAATCGTTGACATGATGGGTAAGCTCATCGGCAGCAAAGGCCCGCTCTTCCGCTGCTACAAGCACGCTGGCTGTGATTTTGTAGAGCGTACGCGCATTGGTGATGCGCTTGTCCTTTGCCTGAAGTCGGATCTGCGCGTGATCGACGAGCAGTTTCCGCAGCATCGCCACAGCCCGCTTTTTATGCTTTTCAAGCGGTTCTTTGGTCACATCTATCCAATGGGGCAGCGGCTTTGGCCTGAGGATATCGCGGTCCTGGACGCGGCTATTGCAGAGGCTCGTGCGCATGGCAAAGGAAAGGAGCTGCAGACGCACCTGAAGCACATGAAACGCAGCGAGCGTTCGAATTCAACGGCCTGTGAGACTCTGCTTGAAGGGTTGCGACGGCGCTACTCAAAGCTGCTGGTGCTAAGGGTGGACTTCGAGTACTTCTCGACCTACTGCCCGGGCGTGGGATTCCGGGGACAAGCAATGACCCTGGATGAGGCGAAGGCTCATCGAGACAAGCTCCTCAAGTATCTGCGCAAGGGGCCGTACGGGAAGCACCTCGCGGGCTACATGTGGAAGATGGAGTATGGCTTCGAGAAGGGCTATCACTTCCACATGGCTATCTTCTTCGACGGCCAGCGCGTAGCCAAAGATATCGTGCTGGCAGACGTCCTCGGTAGGCACTGGCAGAACGAGGTCACCGAAGGCAAGGGTATGTACTTCAATTGCAACAAGAGCAAGGAGGACTACGAGCGTTGCGGCATCGGCATGGTCAACCGCATGGATGACGTGAAATGGTCATATGTGGAAGAAGCAATGCGTTACCTGACCAAGGTCGACCTGTACCTGCGCTTCCAAGCTGGCAAGCGAACCAGGACGTTTGCCACCAGCAGCGCGTCCACTGGGCGGACCAAAGCGCCGCCTCAGGCGCCCGTTCCTACCATTGGCATGCAGCTCCGCCCTGCGATTTAGCGGCGGGCACAAACAAGCCAACGGTGGCGTGGGCCCCAAGCACCTTACTGGGCCGGCAGGACAATGCCCTGACGGCCCTTCTTGTTGCACGCAGGCGGCCCCTGCGTACGCTGATTTAAGGTCGGCCCCCGTCGTGCTGCCGCTTGGCTTGACCGGCATGTGCTCGGGTCAAGCCCTAAGGGCAGCCGTACGTATAGTGAGTCGTTTCGCGAGTCGGGCCTGCGGGGAGTTGAAATAAAGGCAAATAGAATCAGTGATTTGCAATTACATTGCGGTTGCTGGTGTTGCTTAGGCCAGGAAGGTAAGAGTGTGGCTACATGCCACTCGGGCCAAGCCGAATCCACTGAATCTCATCAGCTTCAGGGCTGGGAGTGATAGGTGTCCGCCGGTCAGTGACGTACCTACCTGAAAATGTTTGGCGATAAGTGGCGCAATGGGTAGCGTTGCAGATCAGATAGGTTGTTCCCGATGCCCATGCGAAAATTGGGAGCCGGTCGATCAATCCACGAGAGTTCTTGATGTGTTGCACAGTTGCGATATCTGGGAGAGGGGAGGCTACGCCACAGTCGGTGTCGCATACGTATGGGCCACGTACAAACTCTAGTGATTTGAATGCAAACGCTATTCCTGCCGCAAGGACAAGAATTAGAATGGCTTTTCTGCGATCTATTCGAAGAGCTCTATTGTCGATAGCCTGATTCATGAATCTCGCCCTTTAGAAATCTCTAGTTCTCGTGCAGTCTGCTTTGCCTGCGAAGAGTTGGCCTGCATGGCTAGTTGGACGCTGTTGCTACATGAGTGGGCGTTCTGTCATGTGCATGGTGTGGTGCATACCTGTCGCTTGAGCTTGGCTACCGTGAAGGCCATAACAGCCACTGCCAAGGGAGCCGGGAGTGAGCTGATCGCGATCAAGTAGATACCCTCCCAACCTACGATGCCGCCCTGGATGACGGGCACAAAAGCGCTTGCCACAAAGCTGACGCTTGCTCCCATAAGCGCGGCTCTCCATGCCGTGGAGCCAAGAAGACCCGAAGCAAAGGCCACTGCAGTCATGAAAGCCACAAAAAAAGCTGCAAGTTCCATCGGCTGCAACTCCTAGAGGGTTGATGGTTCCTATCTCTCGCCCGTTTCCGGCCCCCGCGTAGGAGGCTGTGGCGTGACGGACGATCTGGAGCGGGGGCGCGAAGCGCAGAGGCGGGCCCCTGTCGCGGCGGCCGGTGCAGCCGCCGCATGCAGCGATCTTTGGTGATCAGTTTTCGTGAGTGGGGCGACCGGGTTTAATGGGCGAAGGCCCGCCGACGCTGACGCTGCCAGTCCGGCCGCCACCGCCGCCGCCATAGCTCCCACTCGAAATTGGCCCGGAATAGCCGCCACCGCCACCGCCACCGCTGGCTGCCTTTTGAGTCCCGGGGACTGGCTTGACACAGACAGAGCCGGCCAGGCAAACGACGGCACCTTCTTCAACGGACCCATCACCCCAAGTGACTTTGATCTTGCTGCCGATAGGCAGGGATCCCAGTCCATGTGTAATTCGGTACATGCCAGCCAAGCCTGTAAGGCCGGCAATACGCAGTTCTGCCATCTCGAAGGCGGATAGTGACTGTGCTGCGGGCACTTGGTTGTAAGGATATGCGGCGGCGTTGATCGTGACCGTCGCGGCGGCGACGGCAAAAGTGGTGAAGATCAAGCCGAAAAAGCTCCACTTCTTCCTTCTGGAAACTCGGGTCATCAGAATTCCTTTTGTAGATTTTCTAGGGTTTTTTATCTACAACTTTCAACACTTCTCTTATTGCTTTATCCAGCGAATCCTGTTGACCGGCTGGTACAGCGTGGGTCCTGATGGTCTCTTCAAAATTTCCGTTTCCACACATTCCCGTATTTACACAGAGCGAATCCGTCCGGTAAGAGGCGGGGCCGCAATCAGCGCCCATTCGACATGCGGCTATACCCCACGCATAGTTCGCGTATGGCCCAGTGGAGATTGATTTGAATTCGGACAGGTCGCTCGATTCCGGCGCAAGTGCAAGCAGGTCGCCAAGTGCAAAGATCGCTTCCGGGTCAGCAGAATTGACTACGTCACGCGCGAGGTCTTTATATTCTTCATCCTTGAGGTCACTCCAGCTTTTGGAAGCCAAAGCGACCTTGGAGTAGGCGTCACCCTGGTGTGCGGCTCGCTGGAACCAGCCTGTGTATGCTTCTTCTGGTATGACTTCTCCGCCATCCAAAGCCGAACAGGTGGTCGAGAATCGCTTCTTTATATCGTCGTAGGAGCTCTCTGCAACGCCACGAATGCGCGCGTATGCGTCCAGCATCGCGTACATGTTCGACGGGGAAATGCTGAAGCTTGAACAGCGTTGATAGAGCTCCGCCAAGTCTCGTTGCGCGACTGCGTCGCCAGCTTCTGCCCGCGATCGAAGTTCGCTGAACTTGGTGCGCGCCGATTTGGAGTCGGCAAGACTCCAGAGGTATGAGTGGGCGCTGCTTTGGGGGTATGAGCGTTGCGTACTCGGAACTACCGAACGCTCCGGGTGGGACCGTTCTACGATCGGTTCAGGGCTGAGTGGGTGCGCTGTCTGTTGCGATACTACATACCAAGCTAGCCCACCGGCGAGCACGAGCAGGAATGACCAGGTTGCGATTCTCAGCTTCTGAGGCATTTGTTCTCCTTCCATGAACTGGATGTTGATCTAGCTGCAGAGCATCTCTAATGCCGCATGGCACATGCTGCGTGCTGTAGCGTTGACGTCTAGGACTTGGGCTATTGGTGCGAAGAAGTCGGGGCGGCAGAAGGGCCGCCCCTGCGTCGTCATCAGCCCAGTGGCGCTCAGAAACGGACGGACCACCGTGCGTTCGCGCCGTGGTCGCGGCTTTCACTGCCGAACTGGCCGCTGTAGCCCAGTTCCAGCTGCTGACGCGGGCTCAGCCACGCCGACAAGCCCACTTCAGCCACCACCGCGTTGTCAGCAATGGGAGCGCCGCTGACTGCAAACGAGGTGCCACCGTTGACGAAGGCGAGGTTGGCCACCTGGCTGCGGTCGCCAGATGCTTGGCGGTAGCCCACCGCACCGCGTAGGTGCAGCCAGCTTTCCTGCTGGAACGAGGCCTTCAGTCCCTTGTCGAAACGCAGACCGGCGGTGGCTACGGTGGTGCCGGTGTCGTCGACCTCGCCTTGCAGCGCCGCTGCACCTCCGCGTTCGTTGACGCGCTTCAGATCCACCTCCACACGCGCAACCTGCAGATACGGCTCCAACCCGCCCTCCGGTCCGCCGAAACGATAACCGGCTTCAAGGAAAGCTTGACGCGTGCGACCGTCATAGCGCGCGCTCAGGGTGTCGCTGAAGCCCGCGAATGCCACTTCGCGGGTGCTGTCCACTTCGTGCTTGCTCCAGGCCACGCCGCCGCGCAGGCCGAAGCCGCCCCAGTTGTGGCTGGCGTAGGCGCCGAAGTGGGTGTTGTCGATCTTCGACTTGGCACGCCGGCCATCCTGCTGCTTCACGTCGGTGCGGCCGGTGCCGGCCAGCAGGCCGACCTGCCATCCATCGAACTCGCGGTCGATGCCGACCAGCAGGCCGTTGCTGTTGGCTTCGGTACGTGCCGTTTCGGCATTGCCATCCAGCTTGCCGTTGCCACCGATCGCCTGTACCCAGACCCCGGTGGCATCGCCTGCCTGGGCACCGGGCGCGGCTGCACCGGCACGGCGTGACAGCGCGGCATCTCGCACATAGCGACTGCTCTCGACCAGGGCCAGTGCGGTGGCCGGGTGCAGCTCGCCGCTGAGGCCATCGAGCACGCCACCGACCTGCTGGGGGAACAGCTGGGTCAGCGGCTTTGGCAGGCCCTGGGCGATCGGCAGCAGGTCGGCCGCCGCCGCCACTGCACGTTGGTTGGGCGTATGGGCGGCGGTGGTCAGCGAAGCGCCACGGGCGACATCGATCCGCGCAGCATTGCTCTCGTAGGCAATACTGAACTGCAGGAAGGGAGAGAAGGAGCTGAAATCGGTCTTGGCGAACTGGCCGCCAATACCGCCTTCAGCGCGCAGGATGTTGAACTGCTCGCCGAGGTAGTACACGCCAGGTGCTGGCAGCGCGGCCAAAGTGCCATCGAGAACGGCGGTCCCTGTTACATGAAGCTGATCGCTTCCTCCGCCCGGGACCAATTCCGCTGCATAGACGCCGGTCGCACCCTGCACGTAGTTGCCATTGATGGTCAGCGTGCCGATGGAATTGCCTGGCGCGATGATGCCGTCCACGCTGGTGTTGCCGAGCGTGCCGATGCCCTTCAGCAGGCCGTTGGCGCCGACCGTGGTGGTGCCGCCGCTCTGCGTGCCGTTGAAGGAGACCACGCCGCCGTTGACCACCAGGTTGCTGTCCTTCAGTACGCCGCTGGCGCTGATCGTGCTGACGCCGCCGGTGGTGTTCAGTGCGGTGGAAACCATAGTGCCGTTGAGCAGGAACTGGCCATTCTGCACCTCGACCGCCGAGGTGAGGGCGTTGCTGCCGTTCAACTCCAGCGTGCCCTCGCGCAGCACCGCACCATTGAAACTGTTGTCGCCGCTCAGGCGCAGCCAACCGATGCCGGACTTGGTCAGCTTGCCGGGGCCTGTGATGTCGTTGGTCCAGTCGTCCCAGGCGTCACCTTCCCAGACTTTCAGGCCGCCGGCCTTCTGGTTCATCACCACGTCGGTGTCCACGCGCAGCGAACCATAGCCCTCGATGGCCTTGCGCAGATCGACCATGCCCCAGCCATAGACATCGTCCACTCCCGGCGTGCCGAGGTCACGCGCCGTTGTCAGCAGGACGTCGCGCACCTGCGTGTTGTCCAGATAGGGGAAGCGCTCGAACAACAGCCCCAATGCGCCCGTGATGTGTGGAGCGGCCATCGAGGTGCCACTCTTCTTTTCGTAGTCGTACTTGGGGTCTTCCTTGGTGATGATCAGGCGGGTGTAAGTTGAGGTCTTGTCCAAGCTTCCTTGGATATCACCAGAGACGATAGTGCTATAGATATCAGTGCCAGGTGCGGAGATGCACCAATTGGCTGCGGCGCCACAGATGCTGGATCCGCTGGAGATCGTAAAGTCGGTTTCGCTTTTGGCCGCATCCGGCTGTCTCACGTTGGCAACAGCCAACCAGTAGGGTTCGATCTCTGGATTCCAGCGTGGCAGCGAAGCGGTTACGCCAGCAAATGCACCACTGCCATTGCCAGCCGACCAGACCTGAATCAGTTGCGAGCCAGGCTTGGCAGCTGTGCTGTTATGGATGCTGGCGTAGACAGCGTAATCGGCTTCAATAGGCTTGTACTGAGCATCGAGCTCCGCAGCCGTTTTACTGCTGGTGGGAAGGCCCCAGCTGTGGTTGATTGCACGCACGCCTTGCTTCTCGATCTGCGTGTACATGTCCAGTATGGAGGAACTACTGGGGTCGGAGCGACTCACAATGTTCGCAGTGTAATTAGAGCTGGTAGGTGTTTTCTTGTCCCATTCATAGTAGCTGTCACCGAATACGCGTGCGACGACTAGGTCGGCATCAAATGCCACCCCATGCATACCGGTTCCGTTGCGACTGGCGCCAACAGTGCCCGTTACGTGTGTTCCGTGGTCGGCGTATCGGAAGCCCCAAGCCGCCTTTGCAGCTATGATTCTTGCTTGTAACGTTGCGGGTGCGCCGGATCCGAGCCCGTAATAGTTGTATCCCGGCTGGTCGCCTCGGGTCTGGCTGCAGACTCCGGTCCCTCGGACAGTACCTGGCGAGGCGCAGTCTGGACCGATGGTGACGCTGGAGGTGTTGCGACCAGCGAACTCTGGGTGGGCCAGTGCCGAGCCGGTATCGAACACGGCCAAGCGCACGCCCTTCCCCGTTAGGCCGCGTGCATAGGCATAGTCGGCACGCATAGCAGCCAGACCCCAGTCTTCCTTGAATTCCTGGCTGTGCCAGCTGCTCGGATCGCCCGGATTGCCAGAGATCGACGTACTGGTGGTTACTGGTGGGGAAGTGGCGCTTGCGATTGCAGCGGTTTGTAGGTGAGCGTCCGGAGTTTGCGTCCAGGCAGCATGGAGCTGGCGCTGCTGTTTCCAGATTTCAAGAGACACGCTTGCTTTGGACGGTAGTGCTGCTGCCAGCAGTAGTGAGCCGGCGATAGCAGTCGCCAGAAGGCTGGGCATCGGAGAACGATGTGCACGGTCATGCAGCGGACGAGTCATCAGGCAGCTTCCTTGAGTAAGAGAACATCGGGAATGTGAACGACACTTCGGTGCCAAGCACTCGGGCTCGTGGCAACTGGCCCCAAGACGCTGGCTCCCGCGCCGTCCAAAAAACGGAACTGCGAGTTCGAGACCCTGGTCCATCCGCGCATTTATTCATGCCCATTAATAAACGGCAGAAATTCATGGCTGGGCCACCCCATTCAAATATGTGACGGCGATCAACCGCAATAGACGTAACGCACTTGCAATGTTATTTCATAACAAATTAAGATTGTTCATGTGCGTCCAAAGCCGGACCCGGCCAACTTCGTGGTCAAGTCGTGCCAGGGAAATGTGAGTGATTAGCTGGCAGGGGGCGCTTGCAGACAGATGCGCCCTGCGCCTGCGGTGATGTCGATTTGGGCGCCCGCCATTGCGTCGTTACCCAAGATCAGTGCGGGGCGCTCTGCCAAGCCGAGAGTGTTGAACACCTGCATTTCGCTGATGAACACCTCCATCGCCGGTCGCTGCCAACTGCCACTGGCCATGGCGGGTAGTTCATAGGCCCAGCTGGACTGCGCCCTGCCACCTAAGCCGGCAAATTTGCTTTTTGACACTTTCACCCGTGCATCGCTTCCGTCGGTACGAACTCCCAGAGTCTGCGCCGCAGCGATGTTAAGGACAGTCGCTGCGGCGCCCGTATCGACCAATGCAATCGCCTCCACGCCCTCCTTGCCCAGGAAGACCTTGATGAAGCCGAAGCCCTGTAAACCTGATTTGCGTGCAGGCAGTGCATTGGCCTGACAATGTGCGCCATTGGGCAGACTTCCGGGCGGCCACAATTGCAGCTGCTTGGCTGCGAAATCCCAGCGGGTATCCCAGCGCCGGGTAATGTCATTGCCAAGGATGCCGGCCATTCCGGAAGCGTCTTTGCACGACGACCCGCCGAGATCAGCCTGCATGACTGCGGCCTCCAGTTGCAGGTTGCCCAGCTTCCAGGTCGTGCTGCGCAGCCGACGGATTTCTGCTCTGTTGTTAGTGGCCCCCTGCACAAGGGTCGCGCCGGCCTTGTCATCCTCCAACCCATGGCGCCGAGCGATGCACGAGTCGAGCAACGTCGCACCCGCCGCACTATCCGTGATGAAGCGCAGTGGGTCGGCCCGCCCGCTAAGGCTCAGGTTTATCACGGGATGGTTGTTGTCATCCATCTCCATCGGTAGGATCTCCGCCGGGGTCGCTACCGGGGCATTGGTAGCCGGAATCGACAAAGCAAGAGCGAGCATGGGAAGCGGGGCGAAGTACATGTGGCATTTCCGGCGGAGTGGGCGCGGACACCATTTGTGCTCGCCGACGTATCGTCCTGATGTCTAGGTTGATACCGTAGTGATACAAATCAACTTGATACTTTGCTCATGAAGAATCCTGAGATCGTAGTGGTTGATGATGACCCAAGCGTTCGCGATGCAATCGCCGAGTGCTTGGAGCTGCATGGCTATGCGACCCGTAGGGCGGCTGATGCAAGGGCATTGAATTCGTTACTGCAAACTGGACGACCCGCTCTGATCATTCTGGATTGGATGATGCCGGGAGAGGACGGACTATCAGTCTGCCGGCGGCTGCAGGCACGGGCGATTCCGATCCTGATGTTGTCGGCAATGGGGAGTGTGTCAGACCGCGTGATTGGGCTGGAAGTTGGCGCCGACGATTACTTGGCCAAGCCGTTCGATCCTCGAGAACTGCTGGCTCGCGTGCGCGCGCTCTTGCGACGGCAGGAGAAAGTGCAGGTGCAAGCGGTGCTCGAACTTCGCTTCGCAGGATGGCGGCTACTCCCAGAACAGCGCCGATTGCTAGCGCCCGATGGCAGTGACGTCATTCTGAGCCGTGGCGAGTTCACTTTACTTCAGGCCCTGGCCGAGCGGACAGGGCGCGTCCTTGGTCGGGAGCAGCTGATGCAGCTCGTTAATGGGGATAATAGTGACAGCGTAGACCGTGCCATCGATCTCGCGATCAGCCGCCTGCGTCGCAAATTGGAGCAGGCAGCAAGGGGAGGGGAGTCGTTGATTCTGACGTTGCGCGGTGATGGCTACCGGTTCGGTCCCACAGTGGAGCGATTGTGAGACAGCCTTGGCCCACCAGCGGTTGGATCGCCTTGCTGGCGCTAGCGAGTCAGTTGCTGGCCACACTCGTTAGCGTGGCAGTCGTGGGATGGCTGCCGCGTCCTGCGGCCCCTCAGATGCGGATTGACCAGGCTGCTCAAGTGCTAAGAGGCGAGATCGCAGCAGCACCTGCGGGCCTGCGGTTGCAGGAGCAATCTGTTCCGCCTGCAGGCAATGGTAACCACTGGTTGTCTTTGGTAGCGGCGCAACAGCTTGGTCTACCGATATCGCGGGTGAGACTGGTCTGGAGCAGCTCCGCGCAGGTGCCGGATGTGCACATCGTCGCCAACTACGTACTGCCAGGGGCGGGAAAGGTGGGCAAGCCTCCGGTAGTTGAGGACCAGTTGGCAGCATTGCACTTACCCCCCTTCGAATTGGGCGTACATCGCGGTGACAGTCGCTGGCAGGTCGTTGGCATCGACCACTCCGACTTGGCGATCTGGAGGCGTCAAGCGCTGCTGGCATTCCTTGCAGGAACGATGCTGCTGGCGCCGCTGGCGGCGTGGGCCGCTTACCGCCTTGGAAGACCACTACGGCGACTTGCTGACGCTAGTGCCGAATTTGACCTCCGATCAATGAAGCCGCTTCCCATTGATGGTCCACGCGAGGTGAGGATGCTGGCGGAGGCGATTAATACGAGCCGCGCCCGCCTGCGCGAACAAGCCGAGGACCTGACACGCTTGCTGGCCGCAGCTGCACATGATCTACGCACGCCACTAACCGGCCTGCGGATCCGTGCGGTTCTTGCGCCACCTGAGCCGGCAAAGCGAATGGTGGCAGATATCGAGAGGATGAATGCGATGATTCAGCAAGTGTTGGATTATTCGCGAGGTCAACTGGATCCACCATCGATACAGCACTTGGACATAGTGAGTCTCGTGGATGACTGCGCTCACGCGGCCGGCCTGCGCGGAGTGAAAGTACAGGCCAATCTGCCCGATAGCCTGCCGTGGGAAGCCGATACGCTGTTGCTGCGTCGTGCGCTGGATAACTTAATCGACAACGCGGGCCGGTATGCAGGGTCGGTGGAACTCCGGATCCATCGCTTAGACGACGTGCTGCTGCTGGAAGTTGCTGATCGCGGGCCCGGTATCCCAGCTGAAGATCGCGTGCGACTGCTACAGCCGTTCCAACGCGGGGAGGAGTCGCGCAGTTGCACTACCGGGGGGGCAGGCTTGGGCTTAGCGATTGTAGCAAATGCTGCACGTCGCCATGGAGGAGAACTACTGCTGCTTGATCGAGAAGGTGGTGGTTTGGTCGCGCGGATGGTTCTTCGGAGAATGCAATGTCGCGACCGATGAGTACGTCCGAAATTACCTGGTGAACCTGTCGATGCAAAGACTTTTGAGCGGAGCTGTAGCTTCGTGTGCGGAAACGGGTATGTCCTAAGAGCCGGCGCGCTGCTCCCAGCGATTGCCTTGCACCTATAGCGCTCGGCGGGACAGCTTGGAGAAGTTCTGGGCGCCGGCCTTTGGCCATACCCGCGACACGATGGTGGCCGACCCCTTCTACGAGTACGTAGAAGGACCAGACGGCAAGATCCAGATGGTGCAGTTCACCCGCGCACACGCGAGCATAGTGGCTTTCCTATGGGCGCATTGGGTGGACCCGACCGGCAGGAGCCAGATCTGCTGTAGTTTGAAGAGCTTACCGCGACCGGCCATGATCAGGCCATCATCAGGCCATCATCATCCGGGGCCGCAGGCCGCTCGACTTGAAGGCGCCTAGGTAGCGCCGCGCCGGTGCAGATTCGATAAGGGTGGCCAGCGGTTCGAGTCTCTTCTTTTAAACCAGCGGCTGCAGCAGATCCGCGTGGCTGTTTCGCAGCTTGTTCACTGCCCCGCCGACGCAGTAGGCCTCAAGAATGGGTGAGGTACGCGGTGCCATCGCAAGGACGGCGACAGCGCAAGCGGCCATCGCCCACCGGTAAATTGTGAATGAATTGTGAACTTCGCGCTAGGAGTGCGTAAAGTGGTACTTGTGTCACAATTCTGGCTTTGCCAATCTTGGCGTCTCGGCACGTACTCGCGTGCTGATCGTCCAAGGGTCGTCTTGTGAGTTGGGTCGGGCTGCCTCCTGAATTCCACTTTGTCTCAGGTTGATTGAATTGAACAAGATCAAATGCTTGGCTGCTTTAATGATCACCTTGGCGCCGCTCTCGGCGAACGCCGCCGACGGCAACGTCACCTTCAACGGCAAGGTGACCGACAAGACTTGCACCATCGCTACCCCGGGTGGGAAGGATTTCTCTGTCAGCTTGCCCACGGTTTCCGTAAGCAGCTTGAATTTTTGGAAGACGGCTGGTCGTACACCGTTCTCGATCAACCTGACCAATTGCAGTCCCGGCAACGTTGCTACCTACTTTGAGCCAGGTCCGACCGTCGACTCCAAAACCGGTTTCCTGATAAATCAGGCTTCGAGCAGCAACCATGCCCAAATGGTGCAATTGCAACTGCTGGGCTCGAACAATGAAGTTCTGCGGATCTTTGCCTCGGGCTCCAATCAAGCACAGGAAAACTCCCAGTGGGTGACCGTGGCCGCCGACGGGACCGCGAACTTGAACTACTACGTTCAGTACTACGGGTTTCCGAACGTCACTCCAGGTGAAGTAAAAAGCAGCGTCAAGTACACGATCATCTACAACTGATCGTTGCTGCGCGCTCATTGGCTGACGTACGCGTCGGCCAGTGCTTTGATGTACTCCGCGTACCTTGCGTTACGGACCGCAGCGATGGCGGGGGCGCTGCTTGTGGAGCAGCTGTAGTGGCGATCCTTCTGTGTGAGGTTGCGGGCAATCACTGAGCCCACCTTGGATTGGAAATATGGGGTTCGTTCGTGATCCGAGGCGTGTCGCAGGCAATCCTAATGTGAGGCAAATAGCGAGTCCGATTCTTTTGCTGTGCGCTCGATTTTCATATAAAACAAATAGTTGCCTATCTTATTCGAATCCTGGTGGGCCACCAAAAAAGGCACTTAGGCTTCTGCCCAGGTGCCTTTTTTTGTGCCGCAGGGAAAATTGCCGGGAAGAATCGGCGCTCGCGCGGTGGTTTCACGACTGGCACGTCGTGATCGTAGCGACCCGTAGTGGTTGGCGATTTGTGCCCGGCCGCATCCTGCTTGTCGCCACGGTTGCCCTCGGTGTCGGTAATTTCCCGGTGCTTTCGACCGTGCATCGAGAACCGCTCATCCTCGGCGATTACTCTCTCGCTCATCGCCATGCGACTGAAGCGTTGCCAAGCGCTGGACATGCCGACATCGAGATGACCGGTGACTACTTCGACGTAGCCCGATCTGGACTGCCCAGCCTGTAACGAACTCCGCGCCTCCGACAAGCCGCCTGCGGGCGGCTCATCTTTGGCCTGATCGCCCAGGCGGCTAGCTTGCCTGCTGTCTCCGCGCCGCGCCCCAGCGCTTGGGTAGCGCAAGCAGAGGACGCTCAAGCAGAGCGTGCACGATGTAGCCTGCGACGCAGCAAGCGAACGCGCTTACCACCACGAACATCAAGTGCCCGGCCCAGCCAGGCGCCGGCGAGAGCATTGCCCAGGCGCGCCCCATGGCTGATATGACAAAGATGTGGGTCAAGTACAGCGAATAGGACGAATCGCCCAGCAGAGTCAGCCAGCGCGGCGCCTGCAACCCGCCCCTGGCTTCCCAGACAACAGCGCCAGCCAGCAGAAGCACAGCAGCACTGCCAAAGCATGCGACCCGAGTGCCGACGGCCATTGTCGCTGGTCCTGCCTCAGGTAGCGCCACCGCTGCAGACACGGCGACTGCGACGCCAGCGACGACCAACGGCAATCCCAGCCGTGCCGGGATATGACGCCAGTAAAGCCCGAGCAGGGCACCGGCGATGAATTCATAGGTCAGCGGGTTGGTGACAAGAACGTGGGCCGGCGTAGTCGGACCTGGCGGCAACCATGGCGCAACGCCGATGGCTGCTGCCCAGAGCAACAGAAAGGCCGGCACGAAGCGCTCCGGTACAAACGCGATGACACCGGCGAACACCAGATAGAAGTAGGCCTCATGCACCAGCGTCCAGCCCACCGTCAGTACGGGCAACTGGGCGTGAGGAATCAGCAGATAGGAGGCCAGCACGCTCTGGCCGGCATACGAACTGTTCACCATTGAGGGAACCACTGCCATCAGCGCCACGACGAGGGTGGTGAAGATCCAGTACATCGGCAGCACACGCCAGGCACGCTTGACCAGGAACTGCGCACTCGCGCCCGCCTTCGTATAACGACCGGCGGCGATGGTGGTCATCACGAAGCCAGACACCACGAAGAACAGATCGACCCCGGCATCGGCATACCTTGCCACCGCGTCGAGCATCGCCGGGCCTTGCAGGTATTTGATTTCGACACCGCGGAGATGGAACAGAACTACGGCAAGCGCTGCCACGCCGCGCAGGCACTGTAGCGAGTCCATTCGTTGCTGCGTGCCCATTCTTCGCGCTCCATGTGGGGCCGCATGCTACCACCTGACCGCGCCGCACTGCACTGGATCGCCAGGACAGGGACGAGCGGCGCCGAGCCGTGCTTGAAGCGCCCCGCCGCGCCCGCGCCTGTGCACTTCAGCGACCGCGGCAGATTCAAGAATACTCCCAGGCGAAATCCCTCAGAATCTCCCCGCCAGATCCTGATCCCGGAATGCGCCGGCAACGTAGTCGATAAAGACCCGCGTCTTCGGCGGCAGGTAGCGGCGATTGGCGTAGTAGATGGAGATCGGTCCGCCGTCGGCTGACCAGTTCGGCAGCAGTTGAATCAGCTCGCCGCGCTGCAGGTAGGGCAGGGCATGCGAGGTCGCCACGAAGGCGGCGCCAAGGCCGAGCGCGGCTGCTTTGCACAGGCCGCCGGGGTCGTCGAAGATGATCCGCTCACCAACAGGGGACACGGCTTCGTTGCCGTGTTCGTCCCGCAGCATCCATTGCACGAGTCGCCCCGTGCGCGTCGAGCGCATGTCGATCAGGTCGAGTCCGGCGAGGTCCTGTGGCGACGCTGGAGGGCGCCGTGCCTTCATGTAGGCGGGCGATGCGACTGCCACGATGCGCACGCGGGCGAGCGTCCTGGAGATGGTGCCCGGAGTGAGCTCAGAGCCTCGCCCTATCGCCGCGTCGTAACCTTCAGCAACCAGGTCGACATGCCGGTTGTCCAGCTGCCAGTCGATCCTGATCTTCGGGTACGCCGCGAGGAAGCCAGGCAGGAGGGGCAGGACGTAATCCATGCCGAACACGCTCGCCATGCTGACCTTGAGGACACCCGAGGGCTCCTGCTGCTGGTCCGAGGCTTCGGCAATCGCATCCTGCAGGCCCTCGAGGTTGGACCGGATCGAGTCCGCCAAGCGCTCCCCGGCTTCGGTCAGTGTCAGCTTGCGGGTGGTCCGGTGAAAGAGCCGGACCGCAAGATTCCGCTCAAGCATCGCGACATTGCGGCTGACCGCTGAAGGTGTCAGCCCCAGCTGCTTTGCGGCCGAGGAGAAGCTTCCCGTGGCCGCCGCGCGGGCAAAACACTCAAGGTTGGACAAGGTCTCCATGGGGGCATTCTCAATCAATCATCACAAGTGATTCAACCGATTGATGACTACCGGGAAACGGCAGGCGCCCCGATCCTAGCCGTGCCGCCAGACAGGCGGCGCCTCTCCCCATTCTGGATATGCCATGACCACGCAAACGCTTCCGCAGAATCTCACCGAGCAGTCGTCACAAACCCGCATGGTGCTGGACCGGCATCTGGAGGCCTTCCGTCTGGGCGATGTGGACCGGACCCTGGCGGACTACGCGACGGACGCCATCATCATCAATGGGACGGGGTCTGTGATCAAAGGGCATGCAGAAATCCACGAGACCTTCGTGCAGGTCTACCGCGACTACTTCCCGGACGGCACGCGCAACATCACCATCGATGAGCTGGCAGTCCATGGTGAGACCGCCTACATCCGCTGGCGCGCGAAGAACGCAATCATGGCGACCGATACGCTCATCGTCCGCGATGGCAAGATCGTGATCCAGACCTTTGCAGGCCTCTTCAGGGAATAAGCATTGGCCGGTGTTGGTGCTGGTGGTGCCGTCGGCATCAATCAAAAACGTAATCCGCTTTGCCCGGGGGCACTTCGACCGCATCTCCGCGCCGCACCAGCTCGTCGATATCCACCGCCTGTGCTGCGAGCGCATCGTGCGCGTCGAAGTCCCACTTCTGCCTGTATTCGCGTGCCAGCAGATCGCAGACCGCTTTGGCCTGCTGGTGCGTGTCCATGTTCTCTGCACGATCCATCAGTTGATCGCGGTGGATCTGGCACAGCGTGAGCTGGTGCGCATCTTCGGATCGCTCGCGTTCCCAGGCAATGTCGGGCAGGGCGGAGAGTGCGGAGGCAAGTGCGACGGCAATCAGGGGCATGATCCGGTTCCGGGCAGTGGCGAAACCGGAGCGTAGGCGATGGCGCATGACGATGGATATGCCGCGGGATGCACGTTTTACTGGGTGTTCACCATTCGCTGGGGAATGGTTGCAGTGTGCAGATGGCGTTCTCCACGCATGGCGTGGAGCTACTGGTTCTGGAACACGGCCAGCTGCGCTGCGAACGCGCGCTGGTACGCCGGCCGCTCCGTCGCGCGGACGATGTAGGCGGCCAACACGGGATACGCATCGACGATGCCGCTGCTCTGCAGCCGCAGCAGTACCGACACCATCAACAGGTCGCCGGCGCTGAAGTCTCCGTCCAGCCACTGCGCATCGCCGAGTCGCGCGGACAACTCGCCCAGGCGCCTGCGCACGCGTTCGTCGAGCATCAGCAGCCGCTGCGCATACCAGGGCTGCTCGCGTTCCAGCACCCACGCCATCGAGCGTTCGACGATCGGCGGCTCCACGGTATTCAGTGCGGCGAACATCCAGGTGATCGCACGCATGCGTGCGCTCGCATCGTCGGGCAGCAGCCCAGGGTGCTGTTCGGCCAGGTGCAGGACAATCGCGCCTGATTCAAACAGCACAATCTCGCCATCCTCGTAAGTGGGAATCTGGCCGAAGGGATGCCGCGCCAGGTGTGCCGGCTGCTTCATCTCCTCGAAGGAGAGCAGATGGACGTCGTACGCCACGCCCAGCTCCTCCAGCGCCCAGCGCACGCGCATGTCGCGGGCCAGGCCCTGGCCACGGTCCGGGGAGTGCTTGAATGCGGTCAGGATCGGGGTCATCGGGTTGTCCATCGGCGATAGCCGACCTGCTTGGCCGGCCTTCCTTTCATTGACGTACGAGGAGCCCTGAAATCGACACAGGTACTTTCCGAGCAGGCAAGCCAAGGCCGCCAGGATGAACGGTTCACGTCGGGCGGTTCGCACGGGGTGCGTGGTGACGCGATACTGGTCTTCTGCACACCCTTGGGGAAGTACGTGAGCACGTCCAGACTGCCGCGGATCGTTGGGTTCGACGTGCCTCGGCTTCACCAGCAGGTGGATTCGGCTGCCGATGAAGCGATCACTGCGCTGCTGGACCAGGCGCCGGATGAGCAGTGGACTGACCGTTTCCTGCAGCAATGCGCGACGCTGGCGTCGCAGCTTTCATTGGCGGAAGTGAAGGTGGAGGGCACCCGCATCGCCTTCCATGGCTCCATCGCCGATGCGCGTGCCCTGGCCGATGCTGTCATTGCGCTGGTGAACAACCTGAACGATCAACTGATGCAGGAAGGCAACCTGCTTGCCGGACAGGAGTGATCTGCCCGCAGAGTCTGTCAGCCCGCTTGCGGAAGCAGCGCCGGCCCGGACAGGCGGGCCCAGCAGCCCATCGCCATTTCCGCCGACCCCGGGTGGCCACGCAGGCTGGTGCGCAGTGCGAGCCGTGACTGCAGGTCGGTGAGCCACGCCGTGCGCGTGCCGTGTGGGTTGCGGACGTAGATATCGCACGCCAGGCGGATGACCGGTGCAACCTCGTGGCGGAAGTTGATGGCGGGCAGATCGCCCGTCTGGAATGCGGCCTGCCAGTGCTGCAGCTCGCGTTCGACGTCAACGAAGTCCTTGTTGGTGGTGCGTTCCATGAGACTTCTCCTGTTGGAACGCCAACGTATACCTCCGCGTGTCAGCACCCTGTGTTGGTGCTGCCGGTCCGTTCATGGCGGCTGTTCATTATTCGCACGATCCGATGCAGCTGCGTAACCGGCCGAAGCACACAGTGGCGTTGCAGCAGATGGCTGCGGTGGAGCAAGACATGAACAACAACACGCAAGGCCAGACCGACCGCAACAACGCCTCGACCGATACCCGGCAGGCCGCCCAGCAGGGGCAGACCGATGGCAACGAACTGGGTGGCGAGCAGAAGCAGGATGGCAAAACGGGCCAGCAGGAACAGCAGCAGGACGACCAGCCAGGTGGCCCGCAGAAGTCCGGACAGGAACAGAAGAGCGAGCCGGGCCGCGACGCCCGTCGCTGAGCAGTAAGCAAAGAAAAGGCCGCGCGTTGCGCGGCTTTCCTCTGTCCAACGTTCTGGAAGAGCGCTGATGCCATCCCATGCCCGCGCGGTAAGCCTGATGACGAAGATCATGTACCAGTGCCGACCGGCAAGGACGACGACGATGGCGCGATGCCGCGCCTGCCAGGCACCCAGTCCGGGTGGCATGGAGTGTGCCCGTTGCCTCACTGAGGAACTGGGCGGTGTGATCGGCAACCGCGGCGCCGCTGCGCGCTGGCTGGATTCGTTCCTGAAGGTGCAGCAGGACGAGGCGTTTGTCTTCGTCTGCGCGAAACGGATCGAGGAGACCGCACTGGCGGGTCGCAGTCTGGAGTGACATTGCGCAGGCGTATGCTCGAATCCCAATGGAAGCGAGCGTCATGTCTTTTCAGCGACCTTGCGTCCTGAACCAGCTCCGCTGCCGTATTGAAGGTGCGCAATGGCTAACCTGACCTATCATCCGCCGCTGGGCGTGCGCTGGCTGACATTCCGCCTGCGCAACGGCCAGTCCATCGGCCCGGAGAAGCTGCGGGCCGTGTGGTCCGATGCCGCAGAGACCAACAACTGTTCGGTCCGGCGCGAGCATGTGGAGGGTGCCGGCTTCGTCTATGCGTTGTACGCACCCAGCGGGCTCTGCGTTCCGCGCCGCGCTGAGCTGCGCATGCGGCTGTTGCTGGAAGAAGCGGGCTACGCGTTCTCGATGGGCGTGCTTACCGGCAGCCATCCTGCCTACGGTTGAGCGCACGTTGATCTGATCGGCCCCGAGGTTGCTAGACTGCGCGCCCCGCGCGTCGCCGCAATCACGGAAGATGTCCATGCCAAAGCTGTCTGCTCTCGCTGTTTTCATGGCGCTCGCTGCGTGTGCACCAACCGCACTTGCCAACGAACAGGGCAGCGCGTCGACCATCGCGTTCAAGTCGATCAGCCCTGTGCTGAATGCCTTGATCAATGCCGATGATGCGCAGGAATTGATGGAAAAGGCTGAAGAGGAAGACGCCACGCTGCTGCAGTCACTGGCGCTCTATCTGGCGGCAAGCCGCGAAGACGCAACGTTGGCATTGGCGCCGTACCGTGCAGCGGCATTGTTCGCTCGCCGCGGTGACGATGCGCTTGCCGAGCGCTATCTTCGTGAAGCCGACGAGCGTGGCATGTGGTTCGCGCCCGCGCTGGCCGACAACGATGACTTCGAGCACCTGCGCGCAACGTCATTCTTCAAGCGGGTGCTGGGCAACACGCAGGCGCGCTATGCGCAGGTATCTGCAGGCAAGGTGGGCGCCATCTCGGTACTGCAACCTTCCAAGAGTGTTGCGATGACGGCCTGTGCGCCGGTACTGGTGTGGCTGCACGGCTACGGCATCAACGGCCGCCTGGACAGCAGCAAGCAGCCGCTGGCGGACGCTGGTGTGGTGCTGCTGGGCATCAACGGTACGGAGATGCGCGAGTCGTTCGACAGCTTCAGTTGGACCGGCCCCTATGAAGGCACGCACAAGGTGGTGCAGAAGGGGCTGGATGAACTGGCCGCACGCCAGTGCATCGACCGCAAGCAGGTTTATCTGATGGGTTTCTCGCAGGGTTCACAGCATGCGGGTGCGCTGCTGGCGCAGCACCCGGATGACTACTCCGGTGCATTGCTGGTGTCGCCGGGCGGTTGGCGCCAGGCGGTGCCTACGCAGAGCAGTGCACGCGGCAAGCGGGTGTTCGTCATCAACGGCGAACAGGAAGGGCCGGCCAACCAGAAGATGAGTGCGGACTTCCGCGCGCTGTTCAGCGATGGCAACGAACTACGTTCGCGTACGCATGGCGGTGGCCATTTCTATCCGGACGACTGGAAGACCTCGTTTCCGCAGGCAATTCGTTGGATGATGGGCAAGGACGGCTGAGTCAAGGAGCAACAATGGGTCTGCGTGGAAACCGGCTTGAACGGCTGCATGCCCAGCGTGCTGCGCTGCAAGCCGAGATCAATCTCGAAGCGGCCCGACTTGCTGCCAGGCAGCTGCCTGCGGAGCAGTTCGCGGAGGCGCTGATGCCGCTGTCGCTGCGCTTGCAGGCAATTGACCAGCAGATACTGCGGACAACACCTGCGCGGGAGCTGATGAAGCGCCTGCGCGAGGTGGAGCGGCAGTTGTCCGCCCCACAGCAGCGCGGGGCGAGTGAACGTCGCGCTCTGGAAGCGGAGTTGCGCGATCTACGCCTGCACTTCAGCAACCCGCGTCGTCGCCCGCTGACAGTCAAGGTTGTGCTGATCCTGTCGGTGGCTGTTGCCGCAGCATTGTTTCTGCCAAAGGCCATCGTGGCGCTGCTTGCGCCCTGACTGAGTGAGCGGCCGCCGCCTGCCGAAGCGGGCAACGTGCCCACTGCTTCCCGGAAGGCAACATCGCGAGCCCGCCTGGGGGTCTACTGCGCACTCCCTGCGTTGCCTACGCTGATCCCACACGGCCCTTGCCGTGCTCCGGGCCCACGACAGTTCGTGGACGTCGCCTTCAATCGAACCACGCGGTGCTGTGCTGCGGGGCATTGCTGCCCCGGCAGTGCCTTGCCCTGCGCCGCGCGAAGGCTTGGCCCGGAAATGCCAGCCAGCCCTGCCTGCCTGTTTGCCTGCCAGCCAACCTTCGTGGAGACCGCCTCATGTTCAGCCTGGAAAACACCACTACCCACGCCGCACCCGCACTCGACGAGCTTGTTCCCTCGCGCTATGCACTGAAAGTCGGTGACATCGACGTGCTCGTGGTCAGCGACGGCGTGCTGCCGTTGCCGACGCAGATGCTCGGCCATAACGTGCAGGCATCCGAGCGTGCCGAATGGTTCGACGAGATGTACCTGCCACAGGATGCTTTCGACTGGGCGTTGAACGTGATGGTGGTGCACAGCGGTGAGCGCACCATCCTGATCGATGCCGGCCTGGGCATGGACCCGGACCTGCAGCTGCCGCGCGCTGGCCAGTTGATCCGTCGCCTCGGCGCCGCCGGCATCGACCTGGGCGAGATCACCGATGTGGTGATCACCCACATGCACATGGATCACATCGGCGGCCTGCTGGTGGACGGTGTGAAAGCGCAGCTGCGGCCGGACCTGAAGATCCACGTCGCGGCATCGGAAGTGGCGTTCTGGAAATCGCCCGACTTCACCCGCACCAACATGCCGCACGGGTTCCCGGACGCGCTGCGGGCGACCGCCACGCATTTCTGGGCCGAGTACGGCAGCTTCGTGCATACCTTCGAGGATGAGCAGGAGATCGCACCGGGTGTAGTCGCGCGCCGCACTGGTGGCCACACGCCGGGCCACTGCGTGGTACGCGTTGCGTCGGGTGGCCAAGCGCTGACCTTTGCGGGTGATGCGGTGTTCGCGGTCGGTTTCGATCAACCGAACTGGCACAACGGCTTCGAGCACGACCCGGAAGAAGCGGCGCGCGTGCGCATCGAACTGCTCGACGCGCTGGCCGGTACCGGCGAGATGCTGGTGGCCACGCACCTGCCGTTCCCGTCGGTGGGTCGCGTGTCGCGCGAGGGTCAGGCGTTCCGCTGGGTGCCGGTGTTCTGGGATTTTTGATCAAGTTTTCTGGACTTAATGTCACTAATGGTCCCGGTCAGGGGCGCACAGTAGCCCCTGTCGAAACCCATCCATATCCGCAGGAGGTCCACCATGAACACCGTTTCCCGCACGCTCACCGCAACTGCCCTGGCCCTGTCGATGCAGGTGGGCCTGTCCGCCCAGGCTGCAGAGCCGGCTTACCCGTCCGCAACCAGCGGCGTCACGCGCACCGCCAGCATCATCACCACCGCCGATGGCGTGCAGCTGTACTACAAGGACTGGGGGCCGAAGAACGGGCCGGTGGTGACCTTCAGCCACGGCTGGCCGCTGGATTCGGACAGCTGGGAATCGCAGATGATGTTCCTGGCCGACCACGGTTACCGCGTGGTCGCCCACGACCGCCGCGGCCACGGTCGTTCCAGCCAGCCGTGGGACGGCAATGACATGGATCACTATGCCGATGATCTGGCCATGGTGATCAACACGCTGGATCTGAAGGACGTCACGCTGGTGGGTTTCTCCACCGGCGGTGGCGAAGTGGCGCGTTACATCGGCCGCCATGGCACAGGCCGGGTGAAGAAGGCCGTGCTGATCAGTTCGGTGCCGCCGTTCATGCTGAAGACCGCAGACAACCCCGGTGGCGTTCCGATCGAAGTGTTCGACGGTATCCGCAAGGCACAGCGGGAGAACCGTTCGCAGCTGTACAGGGACATTCCATCTGGTCCGTTCTATGGATTCAACCGGCCGGGTGCAAAGGTCAACCAGGCGATGGTCGATGCGTGGTGGGCGCAGGGCATGCTTGGTGGCCAGAAGAACACCTACGACTCGATCGCGGCGTTCTCGGCGACCGACTTCCGCGGTGACCTGGAAAAGTTCGATGTGCCGACCCTGGTCATCCACGGCGACGACGATCAGATCGTGCCGATCGACGTGGCTGGTCGGATGTCGGCCAAGCTGATCAAAGGTGCCAGGCTGATCGTCTACCCGGGTGCGCCGCATGGCCTGACCGAGACCCACAAGGACAAGGTCAACCAGGACCTGCTGGCGTTCCTGCAGCAGAAGTAACAGCAGGCGCAGCCCTCAGGCAGGCGGCGCGAGAAGGGCGGTACGGCCACGTCATGCGTGGCTGTGCTGTGCGTGAAGCCAACCGCATCCATGCAGGGCAGAGAGCCCGCCAGTAGAGCCACGCCATGCGTGGCTGTGCTTTGCGTGAAGCCAACAGCATCCACGCATGGC
Source organism: Stenotrophomonas sp. Br8 (assembly GCF_014763005.1). Classification (NCBI taxonomy): domain Bacteria; kingdom Pseudomonadati; phylum Pseudomonadota; class Gammaproteobacteria; order Lysobacterales; family Lysobacteraceae; genus Stenotrophomonas; species Stenotrophomonas sp. Br8. Next base: position 95,849 of record NZ_JACGTN010000001.1, read on the forward strand.
GTGGATCTACTGGATCGAGGCTGGCTGTTTCAGGCTCTGCAGCTTGTTCGGGTTGCGCTGCACCAGGATCTGCACGATCTGCTCGCCGTTGGTATCGAAGGCCATTGCCGATTCCAGCACGCCATCGAAGTAACGCAGCAGCCCGAGTCGTCCATTGATCACGCTCGGGACCATCCGCAGTTGGTCCTTGCGACGCAGGTGCGGGGCATACAGCAGCTGCGCGATGCGTGCGCCGCCGACCATTGGTTTCGGGAAGCTGGTGACGATGCCGCCGCCATCGCCGATCAGCACTGCCGATTCGGCCATCAGGGCTTTCATCGTCCTGAAGTCGCCATTGGCGATGGCCTCGGCGAAACGCCGCATCAGTTTCTGGTGCACGTCCTGCGGCACGTTGTAACGCGGGCGGTCCTGCCGCAGCTGCAGGCGTGCGCGGTGCACGATCTGCCGGCAGGCGGCTTCGGTCTTGTCCAGCGTGCGTGCCACCACGTCGTAATCCTGGTCGAACACATCGTGCAGCAGGAACGCGGCACGTGCATCCGGCGCCAGCCGCTCCAGCACATTGAGGAAGGCCACCGACAGGTCGCTGGCCGTTTCCAGCATGTACTCGGGTGTGCCGGTGTCTTCAGTGAGCAACGGCTCGGGCAGCCACATGCCGACATAGTGCTCGCGGGTGCGCCGGGCCAGGCGCAGGCCATCGATGGCGCGGCGGGTGGTGGTAGCCACCAGCCAGGCTTCGGCGTTCTCGATGTCCTGCTGGTTGGCGCCATGCCAGCGCAGCCACACGTCCTGCACCACATCCTCGGCCTCATGCGAGGAGCCGAGCATGCGGTAGGCCACGCCGAACAGGCGCGGGCGTAGGCGGGTGAACAGTGCAGTGGGGTCGTCCATGCCAGCAGAGACGGGACAGGTCCGCCGATTGTGACATCGGCGGACCTGTGAAGGTGGCTGGTACTGCGCCGACCGGAGGCGGTCAGTGTGGCGGCAGCACCGCCGGCTTGCCGATGTCCTTGATCAGGAACACGACGAACGTGGCAGGTTCGGTCTGGCTGGCATTGCGGCCCACGGTGTGCAGATCGGCGGGACCTTCATGGAAGGCTTCGCCGGGGCCGAGGGTAACCTCGCGTCCGCCGGCCACGCCCATCACGATGCGGCCCTGCAGCACATAGACGAAGCCGTGGGCATCGTGCCGGTGCACGGGATCGGCGCCGCCGGGTGGGTACTGCACCGTCAGGATCAGTGCTTCCTTGCCCGGCTGTTCCGGCAATGGACGGGTCATGACCTCGCGCACGATGGGCTCGGGGGCGCTCGGCGAGGGTGTGGCGGCATTGCTGGTCAGCGGCATCAGGGCCAGCAGGGCGAGGGAACGGAGTGAACGCATGGCAGGTCTCCAGCAGGAAAGTGTGCAGTCGAAGCTCAGGCCAGACCGGCCCTGTCCAGGCCAAAGGTCTGGTCCAGCGAGCCGGGCTTCGTACGGAAGGCTACGTTGGCGCGGTTCCAGGCGTTGATTGCCATCACCGCGTAGGTCAGATCGACGATTTCCTGTTCGGACAGCTGGCTGCGCACGCGCTCGTACATGTCGTCGGGAACGCCCTGCGCAGGCAGGTGGGTGAGCACGTCAGTCCACGCCAGGCAGGCACGTTCGCGCGCGCTGAACAGGTTCGATTCGCGCCACGCCGCGACATGGTGCAGGCGCAGTGGGCGTTCGCCACGGATCGTTGCTTCCTTCACGTGCATGTCCAGGCAGAACCCGCAGCCGTTGAGCTGCGAGGCGCGGATGTTGACCAGATCGATGATGGCCGCTTCGATCGAACTGTTGTGCACGGCATGGGAGAAGGTACCGAGCTTCCTGAAAAGTTCGGGCGACTGCGCGGCGTAGTCCAAGCGTTGGTTCATGGCGATGTTCCGGAGGGAATTGAGGGACGCAGCGAGGCTACGTCCGCTGCCGGAGGCCCGATAGGCGGGGGCAGGGCTGCGCGGTGTTGTGCAGAAATCACCAATGGACTGTCACAGGGGCGGATGCTCACCCGTCTGCCGGGCATGGACACCCCATCTGCCCCGAACCGTGCAGCAGCCTGCCCCGCCAGCGAGCGGGTCTGGCAGGCCTTCCTTGCCGCATTGCACGAACTGCCACCGGACATGCGGGCCGTGCTGTTGCTGCATGACGTGCTGGGTGCGGGCGTCGAAGACATCGTGCCGCTGCTGGGGCTGGACCTGACGACATGCCGCCAGCGCCTGGACCATGCACGCGCCCACCTGCTCGCCCGACGCGACTCCCTGGAGCCTGGAACACCATGAATGTCATGCCGCAGTCCTGTACGGCCAGTGACGGCCGTGATTCCCTCAATGCGTCCTTTTCCGCCAGTTATGCCGGCGTACTGGCGTTCATCGCGGTAGCCGCTGAAGGCAGCTTCGCGCGCGCCGGTGATCGCCTTGGCATCGGTCGTTCGGCGGTCAGCCGCAGCGTGCAGAAGCTGGAGGGGCAGCTGGGCGTGCGCCTGTTCCTGCGTACCACGCGCTCGACAACATTGACCCGCGAAGGCGAGCTGTTTTTGGAAGGCTGCAGCCCGGGCGTTGCGAGCATCCTGCAGGCGCTGGACGAAATGCGCGATCTGCGCGAGGGGCCGCCGCGCGGGCATCTGCGGATCAGTGCGACACATGGCTTCGGACGCCGGGTGATCGCGCCGCTGCTGTCTGCTTTCCGCGCAGAGCATCCGCAGGTCTCGGTGGAGCTGCTGCTGGACGAGCAGGTGCCGGACCTGGTTGCAGACCGCATCGATGTGGCCTTCCGCGATGGAGTGCTGGAAGACAGCCAGGTCATCGCCAAACAGCTGGTGCCCATGCAGCTGGTGGTCTGTGCGTCGCCTGCCTATGCACAGGCGCACGGCCTGCCGGAGGAGGTCGAGGCGGTGTCAGCCCACGCGTGCATCGGCCGACGCCTGCCCGCCGGGCGCCTGCAACGCTGGGATTTCCGCGTGGACGGCCAGGACGTGAATCTGCAACCGCCGGCGGAGGTGGTGTTCAATGATGCCGATCTTGTCCTGCAGGCAGTGATCGACGGGCTGGGGATCGCCCAGCTGCCCAGCTACCAGGTAAGCGATGCGCTGCGCACAGGTGCTGTATTGACCTGCCTGGACCGCTACGCGCCCCACGATCGTGGCCACTACCTGTGCTATCTCAGCCGACGCCAGCTGCCCAAGCGGATCCGCGCATTCATCGACTTCAGCACCCAACGCATACGTGCGCTGGATCTGGATGTGTTCTCGCACTGGGAGGTGCGGCAGCAGGCGGCGGTACAGCGCGATGCGGCGGCATGGGCATGAGCGTATTGGTGCCGATGTGGCAACAGTGCGTGGCCCGCTGCGGATCTACTGCGCAGGCCAACGCGTTCCTAGCATGCAGCCACATCCGCACCGTCCACGTTCCAGGAGACCTGTCATGAAGATTGTCGTCATCGGTGGCACCGGCCGTATCGGCAGCAAGGTGGTTGATCGCCTGCATGCGGCCGGCCATCAGATCGTCGTCGCTGCACCTTCCACCGGCATCGATGTGCTGAGCGGCGAGGGCCTGGCTGCTGCGATGGAAGGCACCGAGGTCGTGGTCGACCTTGCCAACTCGCCCTCGTTCGAAGATGCCGCGGTGTTGTCGTTCTTCGTGACTGCCGGCCACAACATCCTGGCGGCCGCAGTGCAGGCCGGCGTGCGCCACCATGTTGCGTTGTCGGTGGTGGGTACCGACAAGCTGGCCGCCAGCGGCTATTTCCGCGGCAAGATCGCCCAGGAACGCCTGATCCGTGATTCGGGCCTGGCGTACACGATCATCCACTCGACGCAGTTCTTCGAGTTCCTGCCGGGCATCATCCAGTCAGCCGGTGACGGCCGGACCCTGCATCTGCCGACAGCCGCAGTGCAGCCGATCGCCGCCGAGGATGTGGCCGATGCCGTTGCGCGCATCGCGCAGCAGGCGCCGGTCAATGGCATGGTGGAGATCGCCGGGCCGGAGCGCGAATCGATGGCGGCGCTGGCCCATCGCTTCCTGCAGGCAACCGGTGATGCGCGCGAGGTGATCGGCGATGCCAAGGCGCGCTACTTCGGTGCGCAGCTGCAGCAGGACACCCTGGTGCCGGTGGGACAGGCATGGCTCGGCACCATCGGCTTCGAGCGTTGGTTGCAGCAGTCCGGGCTGGCGCAGGGCCAGCCGGCCTGATCCGCGGTGGATGCGCGCTTCATGCGTGTCTTCCGCTGCAGGAGCCTGCAATGACAGAGCTGAAGCCTCCTTCGACCAGCGTGCTCGACAAGTACCATGGTGATGCGGCGCGCCCGCTGTATACCGGACGGGTACGGGTCAGCGGTGGCGCAGCCCGCCACGGCCGCGCGTCAGGCGTGGTGCGGTCGGATGATGGCGCACTGTCGGTGGATCTGCGATTGCCCGCTGAGCTGGGTGGGCCCGGCGGCGGTACCAATCCCGAGCAGCTTCTGGCGGCGGGCTACGCCGGCTGCTTCCACGGTGCGATGGTGCTCGTGGCTGCACGTGCGGGGCTGGAACTGATCGACCCCAGCATCGAAGTAGCGGTGACGTTGGCACGCGATCCCGTGGACGGTCTGTACCTGCTGTCGGCCGAGATCGTGGTGTTCCTGCCTGGCATGGACCCGATACGTGCAGCCGAACTGGTGCGCAACACCGAGCGGGTGTGTCCCTACGCGAAGATGTTCCATCGTGGCATCAGCCATGTGGTGAGGGTTGCGGTGGACTAGACGTCCTGTCTGCAAGATCGTGTGACCGCTCTTGGGATTCAGATCCAGTGAAGACGCTGCGTCGCCCGCGTGAGCCGGTGGGGTGCGGTTCGGCAGCATGATTACCGCATCAATCGGTACTCACCCGCGAACCACGCGCGTTCGGCCAATCTGGTTCGGCAGGCAACGGATACCACTGTTGTCCTTTCCCCAACGAGGAGACTACACATGAGCACCCAGTCCACCATCGAGCATCGCCTCAACGACCTGATCGAGATCGCACGTGATGGCAAGTCCTTCTACGAGGAAGCCGCAACCAAGGTGAAGGACGCCGAGCTGTCGGCATTGTTCGTCCGCATCGCCGGGGTGAAGGGCCGCATCGTGTCCTCCCTGAGCAGCTCGGTGGCCGCCACCGGTGGCAAGCCGGCCGAGCACGGCACCATGGTCGGTTCCATGCAGCAGTTCTACGGCAAGGTGCGCGCTGCCTTCGGTGACACCAATTACGGCTACGTGGCTGAACTTGAAGAGTCCGAGGATCGCCTCCTGGGCGCGTTCAACGACGTGCTGAAGGACAACGACCTGCCGCCGGCAGTGCGCCAGGAAGTGACCCAGTGGCTGCCGGAAGTGCAGGAATGTCATTCGGTGATGCGCGCTCGCAAACATGCGATGAAGGCCGCCTGATCGCATCTGGCGATCGCCCCCCACATCGCCACGGCCAGGGCAGCTTCGTGCTGCCCTGGCCGTTTCTGCACCTGTCATCTGCGCTCAGGCGCGTTTCCTGAGCAGGGCAACGGCCAGGCTGGCCAGCGTCGCCGCAGCCGCGGCGGTCCACAGGGACGCGGCAAAGCCTTGGCTGTACATCGCCCGTGCGAGATCGACCGGGGCTCCCTTGGTCAGCGCACCCGTGGCGATGCTGTCGGCCAGGCGCATGACGTCGTCTGCGGGAACACGGGCTGACAGTCCGGCGCGGATGCCGACGGTCAAGGCGCTGGAGAGCACCGTGAAGCCGAGCAGGATGCCGACGAAGCGCGTCGTGGCGCTGATGCCCGAGGCCATGCCTGCGCGGTCACGAGGTGCCGAGCCGATGATGGCCTTGGAGGTTTCGCCGTTGAGGATGCCACCGCCCGCCCCGATGATGATCATCGCCAGCAGGGCCAGCGCCGGCATGTGGTGCCACGCGCCGATACCGGCCAGCGCGTTGCCAGCGGCAGTGACCGACAGGCCGATGGCCAGCACCATCTCACTCGAGAACCGTCGGCCGAGGCGCCTGCCAACGCTTGGGAACAACAGCATTGCCGCGGCGAACGGCAGCATGCCTGCGCCCGTGGCCAGCGCACTCAGGCCGACGCCATTCTGCAGGTACTGCGGCAGCATCGAGGCCATCACCTGCGCGCTGACCGCGTAGCCGATCATGGCGATGAGTGCACCGACGAAACGCGGGCTTGCAAGCAGCCGCAGGTCGACCATCGGATGCCGACGCTTGAGTTCGATGCAGGCAAACAACGTACCCATCGCGATGCCCAGGCCCAGGCCGGCCAGCGCCACCACCGATGTCCATCCCTGCGCGAGCCCTTCCACGAGGAAGAACACGATGCCGAAGATCGCCAGGCTGAAGGTGATGATGCCGGGTGGATCGAGTGGGCGTACCACCGTGTCGGCGGAGTCGGGTACCCAGCGGACCGCACCGTAGGCCAGGAAGGCGAGGAAGGGCAGGATCGCGATGAACACCGATCGCCATCCCCACAGCGAGGACAACAGTCCGCCGATCAACGGCGAGAGCACCATCATCATGCCCATTGCCGTGCCCCAGAAGGCCCAGGCATCGTCGCGTTGCTTGCCCTCATGGAACTCGTGGCCGATCACCGACAGTGACGGCGCCAGCAGGAAGGCTGCACCCACGCCCTGGAACGCGCGGGCCAGATACAGCGCGCTGGCCGTGGGTGCCAACGCACAGGTGAGCGATGAGATGGCGAACAGTGCGATGCCGATCAGCAGCACCCGCCTGCGACCATGGCGATCGGCGATGGCACCGGCGGGGAGAAGCAGTGAGGTGAAGGACAGGATGTAGCAGCTGATCACCCATTCGATGTCGGCGAAGTCCGCCTGCAGATCCCGCGCGATGGTCGGTAGCGCGACGGCCACGGCGTTGGTTTCCAGCACTGTCATCGTGCAGCCGAGCGAGGCGATGATCAGGATCCAGTTGGGCGGCCTGCGGCGGGGAGGGGAGAGGGGCACCAGGTACTCGGGTGGGAGAAGAATGCCCATTCAAGCAGCTTCGATCGTTTGTTTCATTGCCCGTGTTCTTGAAGTACGTTAGGTCAAAGCTAACGACCGGGCGCGAATGGAACGTCGACATCTGCAGTACTACGTCGCACTGGCCGAGGAGCTGCATTTCGGACGCGCGGCGCTGCGCCTGGGTATCGCTACGCCGACGCTGAGCGTGCAGATCCAGGAGATTGAGCGTCGCCTGGGTACGCCCTTGTTTGATCGCAGTCGACGCGAGGTCACGCTGACCTCGGCCGGCGCGATCTTCCTGGCCGAAGCGCGCAACGTGCTGCGCCAGTTCGAGCAGGCAGAGGCCGTGGGCCGCCGTGCGGGTCGCGGCGAGATCGGCAGGATCGAGATCGGTTACGTGGGTTCGGCGGTCCATGCGGGCGCGCTGCAGGAGCAGTTGCAGCGGTTCCGCAGCGCCTCGCCCGATGTCGCCCTGCAGGTGGGTGAATGGCCGATGGCCGACCTGCCGGACCTGCTGCTGGACGGTCGTATCGATATGGTGTTCTGCCGCCTTCCGATGGAGGTTCCAGATGCGCTCGGTTCGCACATCCTGATCGAAGACCAGTTCTGCGTAGCGTTGCCGGCATCGCACGCGCTGGCCCGCGCGGCGTTGCCGGTGCAGCCGGAGCTGCTGGCAAAGGAGGCGTTCATCATGCCGGAGCAGCCCGCAGGCACGCTGGAAGTCGCCCGCCGTGGCGGATTCGTGCCGGACATCCGCTCCCGTCCCGGCCATCTTGCCGCCGTACTTGCCCAGGTCTCGGTGGGTGATGGGGCGGTGGCGATCGTGCCGTCGGTACTGCAGCGGACACTGTTGCTGCCGGGCGTGGTGTATCTGCCGATCGCCGGGCCGGTCATCGCCTCGACCATCGCTGCGCTGTACCGTGAACAGGAAACAGCGCCGGTGGTCCGCCGGCTCATCGAGCAGGTGCGGTGCACGCCCTCCAGACGCATCGACATGCTGCCCTTGCGACAGTAGCTACGCCCACGCTTTCACTTCCTCTCCCGTACACGCGGGTAGGGTGATGCGGCCTGGAGTCACCAGGCCTATCAAGGAGTGATATCGATGCGAGCCATCAGGAAAGTGATCGCTGCTGCAGTGTTTGCACTTGCGTGTACCGGTTCGGTGGCGGTGGCCGGTCCGGTCCAGCCGTGTGACCTGCCGTGCTGGAAGGCCTACCAGGCCTGCGTGGCCGGCGGTGCTGATGCCATGGAGTGCCAGTTCGAATACGATCGCTGTGTCATGGACAGGTGCGGCGCCATCTGAGGCCTGCATACCGTTCGCATTGGGGGGCCCGATCCATGGGCCCCTTTCCACCCGGCCGCAGCACGTGGACCGCGGTCGTGATCGCCTGGAGCCACCACATGGCTGTAAAACGCGTCGTCGCCAACATCGCCAGTGCCGATCCTGCGCAGGCAGCCGCGTTCTACGGCGACATCCTTGGCATGGACATCCTGATGGACCACGGCTGGATCGTCACCTACGGCGGGCAGGGCACCGCACTGGCACAGCTCAGCGTCGCCAGCGAAGGCGGATCGGGTACGCCGGTGCCGGATCTTTCGATCGAGGTGGACGACCTGGATGATGTACTCGAACGCCTGCGACACGCCAACATCGCTCTTGAATATGGCCCGGCCGAAGAACCATGGGGCGTGCGTCGCTTCTACGTGCGCGACCCGTTCGGTCGCCTGTTGAACATCCTCGCCCACGTCTAGCCAGCGCGTACCCGACTCAGCGGCGCTTTTTCGCAGGTACCGCCGCCACGCCGACCATGCGCAGGCAATCGGCGACCACCGCAGCGATGAACGCCTCGGGTGACTGTTCGGGTGCGGCGATCAGATCGTCCGTGGCGCCATGCACGCCGGCGTAGATCAGCGAGGCGGTGACCCGTGGCGCGGGCAACGACCACAGCCCTGCCTCGATACCGCTGTCGAGGATTGCCGACAACTGCTGCTGGATGGCGTTGCGGTCGGCGTTGCCGCGTTCGTGGTGATGGTGATTGGCGTAGACCACGTCATGCAGCGCATGCGTGCGCGCATAGATACGGATATTGGCCTCGATCCAGGCGCGCAGGCGGGCCTCGCCGGCGGTGGCCGGATGCTGCTCGACTGCCAGTTCCACTTCAGCCAGGAAGCGTTCGGTATAGCGCTTTGCCAGCGCCTGCAGGATTTCGCCCTTGGACGCGAAGTACGTATAGAACGTTCCCTTGGCGACGTCGGCTGCAGCCACGATGTCGCTGATGGTGGTCGCTTCCACGCCGCGCGACAGGAACAGCGCCTCGGCAGCGTCCATCAGCTCCTCCAGGCGGATCTCTGCGGGTTTGGTGCGGGACTTGGCTGACGCGTGCGGAGGAATCATCGGCGGCAATCCGGACTGGAAGAGGGTGGGCGCCATTCTAAGGCGCGGACAGCATTGACTGACCGCCAGTCATTGACCGACGGTCAGTCAATGATTAATGTATGCGTCGATGTTCCTTCTGGGTTTTCCGGCATGCAACGCTTTCGACGCCCAGCCCTGGTGCTGGCGGCCTATCTCGGTACCTTCCTGGCGTCGTTGGACATCAGCATCGTCAACGTCGCACTGCCGACACTGCAGACCGCACTGCGGACCGACATCGCCGGGCTGCAATGGGTCATCAACGCCTACGCGATCGCACTGTCGGCGTTCATGCTGTCGGCCGGTCCGCTGGGCGATCGACATGGCCAGCGGCGGGTGTGGCTGGTCAGTGTCGCCACCTTCATCGCCGGCTCGCTGGTATGTGCCTGTGCCGGCAGTCTGCAGGTGCTGGTGATGGGACGTGCGATCCAGGGAGTAGCGGGTGCACTGCTGATTCCCAGCGCAATGCCGATCCTCAGCCATGCCTTTCCCGATCCCCGGCAGCGGGCAAAGGTGATCGGCGGCTGGTCGGCCTTCAGTGCCTTGGCGCTGGTGCTGGGGCCGCTGCTGGGCGGTGTGCTGGTGGAGCGTGCAGGATGGCCGAGCATCTTCCTGATCAACCTGCCACTGGGGTTGCTGGCGATCGCGCTCGGCGCCTGGGGCATTCCCGAGCGACGGCACCCGCAGCATGCCGCGCTGGATCCGGCGGGACAACTGCTGAGCATCGTGGCGTTGGCGGCGCTGAGCTATGGACTGATCGGCATCGGCGAGCATGGAGTGGCGGCGCCTCGAACCGTACTGGCGCTGGCCCTTGCCCTCACCGGCCTGGTGGCCTTCGGCTGTGTGGAACGACGGGTCGCGCGCCCGCTGTTGCCTCTGGACCTGTTGGCCGATCATCGCTTTCGCCTGCTCAACGTTGCGTCCTTCGTGCTGGGCTTCAGCGCTTACGCCAGCCTGTTCTTCCTGTCGCTGTTCTTCCAGCAGGTGCAGGGCGGCAGCGCCGCCGACGCGGGGCTGCAACTGGCGCCACAGTTCCTGATGATGGGTGGAGTCTCGCTGCTGTTTGGCCGCATTGTCGGGCGGATTGGCTTGCCGGCAGCGCTGGTGACCGGCTACGCACTGGCCGGCATTGCCCTGTGTGCGATGCCAGGCCTCGATGCCAGCAGCACGCGCGCACATGCAACGCTCCTGCTGTTGCTGCTGGGGGCCGGCATGGGGCTGGCGGTGCCCGCGACGGGCATGGCCGTGATGGGCCACGTGCCGCAGGAGCGCGCGGGTATCGCTTCGGCAACGATGAATGCACTGCGCCAGGCGGGAATGAGCGTAGGCATCGCGCTGCTCGGCAGCGTGATGAGCCAGCGCGCCGTGCAGCACCTCGCTGCAGCTGCCCATGCCGCTGGCCAACCGCAGGTGGCGCTGCAAGCGCGGCTGCTCATCTTCGAACCTGCGGTGGCGTCCAGTTCACCGCACCTGCTGGGCTATTACCGCGCGGCGATGGCCAGTGGGTTCGGCTGGGCAATGGCCCTGGCCGGTGCGCTGGCGGTGCTGACAGCCTTTGCCCTGCATCGCCGGTATGTGGCGCAGTGACCCAACAACTCAGCCTTGTTGACCGCTGCCAGGCTTGCCGGGCATGTCCTGCCGTTGCAGCTGCTGTTGCTGGCGGGCACTGGCATGCCGTGCATGCCCACCTTCGCGCCCGATCGCGGCCATGTGCTGGCGATCCTGGCTGATCACTTCGCCTCCCTTGCGGCCCGCCACGCGGGCCTCATCCGGGCTGAATTGGTGCGCATTGCCGGATGCGTGTGCGGCGCGTCCGCCTTTCGATGCGATCGCGCGCTGTTTGTCCTCGTCCATCGAGGCGAAGCCACGATTGCTGCTGCCAGTATGTGAGTTGGCCATTGCCAGTCTCCGGATGTGGAATGGGATGCCGCCATCAGCGACGGCTTCATGCTCCACATCGCGGGCTAACGGCAGGTGGACGTCGGCCCCATTGGACTCACATGTCCTGCGCATGCGTTTGACAACCGGTTATCGCGCAGGGAGCGCCGAGATCAGCAGCCGGTCACCGCGGCAGACATCGGTGTTGCTGTACAGGATGCGGCGCCCATCGTTGAAGGAGATGCGCAGATCGACGCGGCAACCGGTTCCGCGCAGTGCCACGGTCGCCTGGCCGCCACCTCCCGCGATGGGCCCGGCCAATGCCAGGGCATGGAATGCGTTGGTTTCACTCGCCGCGACTTCCACCGACGTGGCAGCTGCATGGGCGCGGTTGATCAGGGTCAGGTAGTGCAGTGGCGCAGCAGGCGCGCTGGCGGCAATGCACAACAGGCTGGCAGCGAGCAGGGTGCGGGGCAGGTGCATGAGGGATCTCCGTTGGGGACATCGCCATCTGGCGGTGGAGGCCACGCGCCTGCAATCGATCCGGGACGAATCGTCGCGACAGCAGGACCAATCGCAATCGGTCATCGCCGCGCTTCATTGCCGGCCATGCTGTGCCTAAGATGGCGCTGGCCCGCTCCGGGCACCGGGACGCATGCAATGAAGATCCGCCTTGGCCATACCCAGATCGACGTGCTGCGTTACCTGCTGCTGTGGCTGGCGGTTGCGTTCGCCTTCACCCTGCAGAGGGTGTTGAGCCACAGCCTGCAGGGCCAGTCATTTCCGTTCGAGGTCTACCTGCGCTGGTCGATGATCCAGTGGTTCACCTGGGCGGCGCTGGCGCCGCTGGTGTTCGCCCTGGGCGAACGCTATCCGCTGCGGCCCGAGCGAAGGCTGGCCGGTATGGGCATGCAGCTGCTGGCCAGCGCGGGAGTAACCGGGCTGGCGATGGTGGTGGGAGCCCTGGTGTCCACCTGGTTCGAGCCCAGCAGCTTTGGCGAGCAGCTGTGGTACTTCATTGCCCAGCATTTCGCGATGGGCCTGCTGACCTACTGGGCCCTGTTCGCGATCCAGCAGGCGCTGCATTTCCAGCAGGAAAAGGTGCGCCGCGAGGTCGAGGCAAGCAGGTTGGCGACCGAGCTGGCGCAGTCGCGGTTGCTGGCGTTGAAGTCGCAGCTGCAGCCGCATTTCCTGTTCAATACGCTGCACGCCATCATCACCCTGCTGGATGAAGACAAGGCCAGTGCCGAAGACATGCTGCTGCGCCTGAGCGAGCTGCTGCGTGCCTTTCTGGAAGACTACGACGGCCAGGAAATCAGCCTGCGCCAGGAACTGGAGTTGATCGAGCTGTACCTGGGCATCCAGCGCACGCGCTTCAAGGATCGCCTGCACAGCCGCATCTACGTCGCACCGGAACTGCTGGATGGCGCGGTTCCAAGCCTGATCCTGCAGCCGCTGGTGGAAAATGCGCTGCGCCATGGCATCGGCCGCAACCTTGGCGAAGACACCATCGAGATCGAGGGCCGCCGCGACGGTGACATGCTGTGCATCGAGGTGCGCAACCAGAACAGCACGCTGCAGCAGCCCGGGGCGCCAGGTGGCCATGGTATCGGCCTGTCCAACACGCGGCTGCGCCTGCGCGAGCTGTATGGCGATGCGGCCGAGGTGCGCCTGGACCTGCTCTGGCCGCAGGGTGTGGCCTGCCGGGTCCGGTTGCCACTGCGCATACTGGACGATGCCGATGACGCTCCCGAGTTTGTCGTGCACGGCAGCGCCGCATGAGCTTGAGCGTGCTGGTGGTGGACGATGAGCCGATCGCCCGGCGCGCGGTGACGCGCCTGCTGCACGGCGATGCAGACATCGACAGCGTGGCCGAGTGCGGTGACGGAGTGTCTGCTGTGGCAGCCATCCGCGCGCAGTCGCCGGACCTGGTGTTCCTGGATGTGCAGATGCCTGGCATCACCGGCCTGGACGTGCTGGCCACCATCGGCGCCGCGCGGATGCCGGCCACGGTATTTGTCACTGCCTACGAGCAGTATGCGGTTCGTGCATTCGAAGCCAACGCGCTGGATTACCTCGTCAAACCCTTCAGTCGCGAGCGTTTCGCGGCCACGCTGCTGCGCGCGAAATCCCGGCTGGCCCAGGCCGCCAATGCGGCCGACAACACGCGCCTGCTGCAGGCGCTGGATGTGCTGCGCAGGCGCGAGGATCATCTGCAGCGTATCGCCGTACGTGATGGCGAGGCAGTGCTGCTGGTGGCGGTGCAGGACATCCTCTGGATCCGCGCCAATCGCAATACGGTGCAGCTGCATCTGGCCGATCGCGTGCATGAGCTTCGCGAAACCATGAACAGCCTGGCTGAACGGCTTGATCCCCGGCATTTCGCCCGGGTGCATCGCTCGGCCATCGTCAACATAGCGCGGGTCAGGACGATCCACCCCTGGTTCAACGGCCATCACGTACTCACCCTGGAGAACGGCCAGCAGCTGCGCATGAGCCGCTACCAGAACGAAGCCTTCCTGCGGCTGGTGTCGGCCCGCTCGGAGGCGTGAGTGCCTGTTGCCGGGTCAAGCGCCGCCGACCCGCCGACGATGGCATGCAGAATGTCATCGGTTCCTATCGCCGATGCCATCGGGCTTGCCTAGAATCGGGATATCCCGGTAGGTCCCGGGCGCTGTCGAGTGAATGGATTCAATGAAGATTCTGTTGACCGGAAGTTCCGGGCGGATAGGGCGCGCGATCTTCGGTGCGCTGGCGGGTACCAATGAAGTGGTGGGGCTGGATCGCAGTCCCTTCGCCACCACGCGCGTGATTGCCGATGTCACCGATCGCCGAGCGCTGGAACGCGCCGTGCAGGGGGTCGATGCCGTGATCCACACCGCGGCACTGCACGCACCCCACGTGGGCCTGGTACCCGACGCGGTGTTCCAGCAGATCAACGTGGAGGCCACCGCGAACCTGCTGCAGCTGGCGCGCGAGGCTGGCGTGCAACGCTTTGTGCTGACCAGCACCACGGCGTTGTACGGCCATGCCGTGGTATCCGGCGGCTGCCGTTGGATCGACGAGGACACCGAGCCGCTGCCACGCACGATCTACCACCGCACCAAGCTGCAGGCCGAGGCCGCTGCCGAAGCGGCGGCCAGTGCAACATTCACCGTGCGCGTGCTGCGGATGGCACGCTGCTTCCCCGAGCCGCCTGATCGCATGGCGATGTTCCGCCTGCACCGCGGTATCGACGCGCGCGACGTGGCCAGCGCGCATGCCGCGCTGCTTCACGATGAAGGCGCGGCCTTCCAGCGCTACCTCGCCTGTGCGCCGACGCCTTTCCGGCGCGAGGACTGCCTGCAGCTGGCGGCCGATCCGCGCCAGGTGCTGGCGCGCCGCGCACCGCAGCTGCTGGCCGAGTTCGAGCGCCGTGGCTGGCCGTTGCCGCTCAGCATCGACCGGGTCTATGACAGCAGCCGGATGCGCGCAGCGCTGGGCTGGCAGCCGCGTTTCGGTCCCGAGGACGTTCTGCAGCAGTACGCCGCGGGCAGCATCGAGGTCCTGCCCCGTGCGGAGTGGATCCGCGACCGCGTGGCCGAGTAGCCGAGTAGCACGGCCCGCTGTCGACGGCCGCAGCTGAGCAGGTTCAGGTTTGTGCGTGCGGTGGGCCTCAACCTCGCCCGGCCATGGCCGCTAACCCGGTGCGCGCTTTCCTGCGCCGGGTTCCGATCCGGCAGGGCAGGCGGCCCGCGCGATGGATCGCGCATCTGCGCGGTGCCCTGGTGGCACCGGTCGACCTGAACTGCCTGCGGATCCTCCCATGTCTTCTTCCCGTTCCGTCGCTGCCCGTCGCCCCGGCAGCATCGCCCACAAGCTGATGCTGGGCACCGCGGTGATCGCGTTGCTGTGCTTCGGCGCGACCGCGTTCCTGATTTATCACCAGGCCAGTTCGGCGCTGGTGTCGTCCTCGCGGCAGACCATGGCCAGCGAAGCCCGTGCCGAGGCACGCCAGGTGGCTGCCGACCTGGGCACGGCCTTTGCCAGCAACGATGCAATGGTGGAAACCGTGCTGGCCCAGCGTGCGCGCGGTGATGCGCCTGATCGCGCCAGCCTGGCCAACGTCATCGGCGAGCAGCTGCACGCGCACCCGGAATGGCTGGGCAAGAGCACCATGTGGGAGGCCAATGCCTTCGACGGCAAGGATGCCGAGTTCGTCAACAGCGAGGCGCACGACGCCACCGGCCGCTACATGAGCTACTGGGCCTGGCAGGACGGCAAGCCGCAGCAGTCGACGATGACCGACTACACCGAGACGCCCAGCGGCTCGGGCAACTGGTACATGGTGCCCAGCCGCGACAAGCTGCCGCTGGTCAGCGAACCGTATGCCTACGACATCGGCGGCAAGCAGGTGCTGATGAGCACGCTGAGCACGCCGATCGTCGAGAACGGTACCTTCCTCGGCGTCTTCACCGTCGACTTCTCGCTGGACGCGCTGCAGAAGCACCTGGCCACGCTGACGCCGATGGGTGCCGGCCGTGTCGAGCTGCTGTCGCCGAAGGGCGTGGTGCTGGCCTCGGCCGATGCTGCCGAGATCGGCAAGGCGCGCACCGATGCCGCCACCCTCGGCATGCTGGCGCAGATCGCCGCCGACAAGACCTACGAAGCGTTCGAGCCCGACGCTGCCGGCAACGTCCGCCTGTACGTGCCGTTGCAGGTGGGGGACGCGCCGCAGCGTTTCGCGCTGGGTGTGGTGGTGCCGCACGCGGTGATCATCGCGCAGGCCCGCGAGCTGCTGTGGATCATCCTGCTGGTGGGTGTGGTGGCCGCGCTGGTGCTGAGCGGCGGTGTCTACCTGCTGCTGCAGCGGCTGGCCGTGCGACCGCTGGCGCAGGCGGTGCGCATTGCAGGCGATGTTGCTGCGGGCAAGCTGGATACCGCCATGCCGGCGCTGGGCAACGATGAAGTGGGCCGCCTGCTGGACGCGATGCAGGGCATGCGTGGCCAGCTGCAGGCGGTGATGGCCGCACAGGCGGAAATGGCGCGCCGCCATGATGCCGGTGAAATCAGCTACCGCATGGATGCCTCGGTGTTCCCGGGCGAGTACGGCCGCATGGTGGCCGACAGCAACCAGCTGGTGGCCGACAGCAACGCGGTCACCCAACGCCTGGTTGAAGTGATGCAGCGCTACGCGGTGGGCGACCTGAGCGTGGACATGGACGCACTACCGGGCGAAAAGGCGGTATTCACCGCTGCCATGGCAACCACCAAGAGCAACCTGGCGGCCATCAACGAGCAGATCCAGCAGTTGGCCGCAGCGGCGGCGGCAGGCGATTTCGCGGTGCGCGGCGATGCCCAGCGCTTCGAGCATGACTTCCGTCGCATGGTGGAAACCCTGAACAACATGATGCAGGTCAGTGACCACAACCTGGCCGCGCTGTCGACGCTGCTGCGCGCCATCGCCGCCGGTGACCTGAGTACACGGATGGAGGGTGACTTCCACGGGGTGTTCGCGGTGATGCGCGATGATGCCAACAGCACCGTGCAGCAGCTGACCCAGATCGTCGGCCAGATCCAGCAGTCCGCCTCCAGCATCCGCCTGGCCGCAGGTGAGATCGCTTCCGGCAACAGCGACCTGTCACGCCGCACCGAGCAGCAGGCGGCCAACCTGGAAGAAACCGCCGCGTCCATGGAGGAACTCACCTCCACCGTGCGCCAGAACGCCGATCACGCCCTGCAGGCCAACAAGCTGGCGGCCTCGGCCGCGGGCGTTGCCAGCGAAGGCGGGCAGGTGGTCAGCCAGGTGGTGCAGACCATGGAGCAGATCGAGACCTCTTCGCAGCGCATCGCCGAGATCATCTCGGTGATCGATGGCATCGCCTTCCAGACCAACATCCTGGCATTGAACGCGGCGGTGGAAGCGGCGCGTGCGGGCGAGCAGGGCCGCGGTTTCGCGGTGGTTGCCAGCGAAGTGCGCGCGCTGGCGCAGCGCTCGGCGGGCGCGGCAAAGGAGATCAAGGAGCTGATCGACGCCTCGGTCGGCCATGTCGGTGCCGGTGCGCAGCTGGTGCATGGCGCCGGCCGCACGATGCAGGAGATCGTCGGCCAGGTCGGCCGGGTCAACGAGATCATGGCCGAGATCTCGGCCGCCTCGCGCGAACAGTCGGCCGGTATCGAACAGGTCAACCAGACCGTGGTGCAGATGGACGAGACCACCCAGCAGAATGCTGCGCTGGTGGAAGAAGCCACGGCGGCGGCACGGGCGATGGAAGAGCAGGCCGAGCAGCTGGCGGTGGCGGTGTCACGCTTCCGCCTGCAGGCTGACGCCCGGCCGCACGCATCGCTGCGTGCAGCTTGACCCAGGCCGTGAACGAAGACGCCCGGCCAAGGCCGGGCGTCGATGTGATGCTGCGCTGCTGAGCGCTGGGGCTTAGAACATGCCTTCGAAGGGGTTCCAGCTGGTGTTGCCCTTCACCTGTTCCAGGTAATAGCTGTAGTTGGTGCTCGACGCCACCAGGAAGTTCATCGCGATGAACAGTGCACGGGCCACGATGTCCGGCAGCACCAGGCTGACCGCGATCAGCACGATGTTGATGCCGATCACCACCAGCGCCTTGCGCCACATGCCCAGGATGAACAGATAGATCGCGCCGAAGAAGAAGGCGAAGAAGTTCAGGTTGATCTTCAGGCGGTCGCCGAAGGACAGCGCCTTCCACGCCTGCTTGAAGCCGGGCTCCTTGGGGGCGCCGTGCTGCTGGAAGAAGTTGAAGCGGAACTGCCACTTCGGACTGAAGCGGGTGAGGTCGACGGTGTTCATGTGAGTAGGGACTTCCCTGTTAGGAAAACGTTTTCATGATAAGTGAGTCACATTCAGCAAACCAGCTTGGAGCGTCAAAAATGTGACGTTCCTACGGCAAAGGGCTTGCGTCCCGGTGCCGCACCGTCACCCATCCGCCTTGTTTTTAGGATAGGGTGCGCAGTTCCGCTGCCACCCCGGTGTTTCACGGGTAGCTGCGGTATGTCCATGGAGGTTGCATGACCACACCTGCTACACCGGAAAACGCACCCGGACCGGTGCTCCTGCCGACACCCGAAGTGGTGCAGGCACAACAACTGCTCGCCCGCCAGCAACTGGCGGTGGCGATGGACCGTGCACGCATCGCGGCCAGCCGCGACGCTGCACCGGCTGTGCTGGAAAACGACTGAGCCTGAAAAAGCCCCCCACGATCGCGCTGGCCTGTTGCCAGCGCGATCGCAGTGCGCATCAGAAGCGCGCGGTCATGCTGAGGAAGTAGCTGCGGCCGGCGACGAAGTAGTCGGTGGAGCCGTCGGCGTACAGCTTCTTGTCGGCCAGGTTGCTGACGCCACCACGCAGGGTCAGCACCTCGTTGACGTTCCAGGCAGCGGTCAGGTCATACAACGTGTAGGCCTTCAGGAAGGTGCTGACCACGCCGGTCTGCTTGCCGGTGTACTGCGCCGACAGGCTGCTGGAAAACACCGTGTTCGGCGTCCAGTCCAACGACGAATAGCCTGAGAACTCAGGGGTGTCGATCAGGTTGCGGCCGGTGGTCAGGTTCTTGGCTTCCTTCATCCAGGTCGCCGAGGTGCGCCAGCGCCAGTGATCGCCGAAGCGGAAGTTGAGGTTGCCTTCCATGCCGCTGGTGCGCGCGCGCTGCACGTTGCTCATGCGCGTCCACCAATAGCCGTTGAACTTGCCCAGCGCTTCATACTCGATCTTGTTCTTGAAGTCGGTATGGAAGTAGGTCAGGCCGGCGTCGACCAGATCGTTGTCGAAGCTGACGCCGATCTCACGGTTGGTGCTGGTTTCCGGGTCCAGGTCCGGATTGCCGGCCATGTAGCAGCCGCCGCGGGTATAGCCCAGCGGGATCAGCGAGGTGCAGCCGCGGCCGCCGGACTGGGTCGCCGCGCTGGGCGAATTCTCGGTCAGGCTCGGCGCGCGGAAGCCCTTGGAGACGCCGCCACGGATCGTCCACTGCTCGCTCGGGTGCCAGACCAGGTAGGCACGTGGACTGACATGGCTGCCGAACTGTTCATGGTGGTCCAGGCGCGCGCCCAGGGTCAGGGCCAGGGTGCGGTGCAGCTTCAGCTCGTCTTCGACGAACAGCGCCCAGGTGTCCACTTCCAGGCTGGAGCCGACCACCGGTTTGCCTGTGTAGTCGATCGGTGCCTGGCCGATGGTGTCGGTGTTGGTCAGCTCCTGGCGCTTCCATTGGCCGCCCACCGCGAACTGGTGGTCCACGCCCAGGGTGAAGGGGGTGCTCAGGCTGCCTTCGATGATCGTATCGGTTGCCTCGGAGCGACCGGTGGCGCCGATGTCGTTCTTGTACTCGGTCCAGTACGCGCTGAGCTTGGAGGTACCGAAATCCCACTTGCCGTCATGGTTCAACGCCAGCGAACTGCGCTTGAGTTCACTGGCACCCCATGCGCCTTCGTCCTGCTTTTCCAGCGCCTGGGCGATGAAGGCCTGCTGCACGCCGTGGCCCGCTTCCAGCGACACTTCCTGTGCCTCGCTCAGTTTCCACTGCAGCAGCGCGTCGACATTGCGGTCCTTTTCGCCGGCATAGGCATTGCCATACACGCCGCCGTTGGACCGGTCCGAGTCGCGGCGCATGCTGTTGGCACCGATGCGCAGGCCGAAGCGCTCGCCCAGCGGGCCGGAGAAGGTCGCGCCGATCTGCTGGGTGTCGCCACGGTCGCCATCCTGCGGCCGGGTGTAGCTGTGGGTGGCGCTGCCGTTCCAGCTGTCACCGATGCGCTTGGTGATGATGTTGATCACCCCGCCCATCGCGTCCGAGCCATACAGCGAGGACATCGGGCCGCGCACCACTTCGATGCGCTCGATCTGGTCCGGAGAAATCCAGTTCAGGTCCTGGCGGCCCAGGTCGGGGCGATAGTTGGTCGAGGCCGAGCTGCCCATGCGCTTGCCGTCCACCAGCACCAGCGTGTAGTTGGACGGCATGCCGCGCAGCTTGATCTTGGACTGCTCACCGGCGGCGCTGAGCCCACCGGTCACGCCCGGAATGCGGCTGAGCAGGGTGGCCAGGTCGTGCACCGGCTGGCGTTCGATGTCTTCGCGGCTGATCACGCTGATGCTGGCCGGGGCATCCTTGATCCACTGCTGGTTGCCCGAGGCGGTGACCACCACGGTATCCAGGTCCTTGGTCGAGGCATCGGCGCTGGCTTCAGCGGCGGCGAGGGCGGGCAGGGTCAGCAGGCAGGCGGCGGCCAGAGCACTGGCCAGGCGGGTGCGCGACAGGCGCGCGGAACGAAGAGGGGACATGACGGCTTCCAAGGGAGAGGAGAGACCCGGTGGAAGCAGCAGGCGCTCGCAGACAGCAGGCAGCCACCCCTTCCCTGGGTCGTCGGGCGCGCGGAAGGTCCGGCGCAGCTGGGTGGGTCCGGTGCGCGGAGCGCGGCGACCTGCCTGGTTAACGGAATGATAACCGTTCTCGTTTGTTACGATCCAGTACTTTTCGGGATGAATGGACATTCCCTGGCCGCGTGCCGCGGTTCGCCTGCTGATTGCTGAATGGGGAGATTTCCCGGCGTAGACCTTCGCACCCGGCTTACATTCGGGGCCATAGACTGAGCCGCATTTTTCGATTCCGCCCCGTTGGAGATCGTGTGGGTTCCGGTAGTGACAGACATCGACTGCGCGGCATGACGCCGTGGCAGACAGGACAAGTGCGGACGCCGGGAATGCGTGCCAGGAACCTTGGTGCATGCAGCCTGGCCGGGACGGCCGGTCCTGCGGCCTGCAGGGAGTAGGCGGCCATGGGGAGTGAAACCATCGACGCGGAACCGGTCACGGCCGGTCCTGACGCGGGCTGGGCCCTGCTGCCGGCCGAAGCACCGCTGGTGATGCCCGAACAGACGCTGCGCGAAGGCGCGCTGAAAGTCCGGCGCCATCGCACCTCGCCGCGCATGATCGGGCTGCGTCGCCTGTACATCCTCGGCGGCACGGTGGCGATGACCGCCGTGGCCACCCGGATGATGTGGCGGGTGCTGTCCGGCAACGGCATCAGCGTGCTGGAGGCCTGCCTGCTGGTGCTGTTCGTCGGCCTGTTCGCGTGGATCGCGTTGTCCTTTGCCAGTGCCGTGGCCGGCTTCCTGACGGCCGTGTTCGACCGGGGCTACCGCCTGGGCATCGATCCGGACAAGCCGTTGCCGACCGTGCACAGCCGCACCGCGCTGCTGATGCCCACCTACAACGAAGACCCGCGCCGGCTGCTGGCCGGCCTGCGCGCGATCTACGAATCGGTGGCGGCCACCGGCCAGCTGCAGCGTTTCGATTTCTTCGTGCTCAGCGATACCCGTCGCGAGGACATCGCGCGTGCCGAAGAGCAGGTGTTCGCCGAGCTGCGCGAGCTGGTGCCCGATGGCCAGGCGCGGCTGTTCTATCGCCGCCGTGGTGACAACAGCGCGCGCAAGGCCGGCAATATCGCCGACTGGGTACGCCGCTTCGGCGGTGCCTACCCGCAGATGCTGATCCTGGATGCCGACAGCCTGATGACCGGTGACAGCATCGTGCGCCTGGTGGCCGGCATGGAGCACAACGCCGACGTCGGCCTGATCCAGACCCTGCCGTCGGTGATCGGCGGCCGCACTCTGTTCTCGCGCATGCAGCAGTTCGGCGGGCGCGTGTACGGCCCGGTGATCGCCCGTGGCGTGGCCTGGTGGCACGGTGCCGAAAGCAATTACTGGGGGCACAACGCGATCATCCGCACCCGTGCCTTCGCCGACCACGCCGGCCTGCCGGAACTGCCGGGGCGCAAGCCGTTCGGCGGCCACGTGCTCAGCCATGATTTCGTGGAAGCAGCGCTGATGCGCCGTGGTGGCTGGGCTGCACACATGGTTCCCTACCTGGGCGGCAGCTACGAGGAAGGCCCGCCGACGCTGACCGACCTGCTGGTGCGCGATCGCCGCTGGTGCCAGGGCAACCTGCAGCACGGCAAGGTGGTGGGCAGCCGTGGCCTGCACTGGATCAGCCGCGTACACATGCTGATCGGCATCGGCCATTACTTCACCGCACCGATGTGGGCGATGCTGATGCTGATCGGCATCGCCATCCCGTTGTTCCAGGAAGGCATCGATTTCAATGCGCTGCTGCACCTGTCGCCCAGCGTGTACTGGCGCGCGCAGGATGAAGAACAGGTGGTGCGCCTGTTCGCCGCCACCATGGCGGTACTGCTGATGCCCAAGGTGCTGGGATACCTGGCAATGCTGCTCGACCCGGTCGAACGCCGTGGCTGCGGTGGCGCGATCCGCGCATTCCTGTCGATGCTGGTGGAAACCGTGCTGGCCGCACTGATGGCGCCGGTGGTGATGTACGTGCAGTCTCGCGGCGTGGCCGAGGTGCTGTCCGGGCGTGACTCGGGCTGGGATGCCCAGCAGCGCGATGACGGTGGCATCTCGTGGATTTCGCTGGTGCGCGGCTACGGCGGCCTGGGCGTGTTTGGCGCCTTCATGGGCGTGCTGGCGTGGGCGGTGTCGCCCTCGCTGGCGGCCTGGATGGCGCCGGTGGTGATCGGCATGGTGCTGGCGGTGCCGGTGGTGGCACTGACCTCGCTGCGCGGGCCGGGTGCCTTCCTGCATCGTCTCGGCCTGCTCGACATCCCCGAAGAGAACATCCCGCCGCCGGTGCTGGTGCGCGCCGCACAGCTGCGCCGGGAAGCGGCCGAGCAACCGCCGCTGTACTGATCGCACCGTGCCAGCGGCATAATGCGGCTCGAACGTACAGGAGCCGCAACATGCTGCAAACGGTGGAACAGGAAACCGGCGCCTCGCCGCAGTGGTCGGTGATCTGGCTGCACGGCCTCGGTGCCGACGGCCATGATTTCGCGCCGATCGTGCCCGAGCTGGTGCGCCCGCACTGGCCGGCGCTGCGCTTCGTGTTCCCGCACGCACCGGTGCGGCCGATCACGATCAACAACGGCGTGCCGATGCGCGGCTGGTATGACATCGTCGGCATGGACTTCCGCTCGCGTGCCGACATGACCGGCGTGCAGGAGTCGGTGGTGCAGCTGGATGCCCTGATCGCCCGCGAGATCGAACGCGGCGTCGCCGCCGATCACATCTTCCTGGCCGGCTTCTCGCAGGGTGGGGCGGTGATCCTCAGTGCCGCGCTGGCACGCACTGCACCGTTGGCCGGCCTGATCGCACTGTCGACCTACCTGCCGGATGCCGAAAGCGCGTCGCGCGTCGATGGCGCAGTGGACGTGCCGGTGTTCATGGCCCACGGCAGCAGCGATCCGGTGATCCCGCAGGCAGTGGCCGCGCACAGCGCCGAGAAGCTGCGCGCGCTTGGGCTGGACGTGCAGTGGCACAGCTACCCGATGGCCCACCAGGTCTGCGCCGAGGAAATCGACGCGCTGGGCGACTGGCTGCAGGCACGCCTGGGCGTCGCCTGAGTCATGGCCGCGAGCGCTGCCACCCCGTGGATGCCGGAACTGTGCCGCCTGCCGCGGTTGGCAGCCATGCTCGGCCTGGCCGAACTGGTGGTGGTGGTGCTGGCGCTGGCGCCCGATGGCAGCCGGCATTGGACGATGGGTGAACTGGCCTCGGCCAGCGGCTTCGCACTGTGGCTGGCGCTGGCGGTCACCGCCAGCCTGTGCCTGCTGCGGCAGGCGCTGTCGAAGCTGCCGGAAATGCTGGGTGCTGTCGCCGCCGTCGGCCTGGCCGCGCTGATCGCCATCCTGTGCGCGGGCATCATCCATGCCCTGTATGCCGTGCTGGGCGACAACTTCGCGCGCGGTATCGGCTTCTGGCGCTTCACCCTGGGCAGCGCGGCCACCACGGCACTGATCACCGCATTGGCGCTGCGCTACTTCTATGTCAGCGACCGCTGGGCGGCGCAGGTGCAGGCCAATGCCCGCGCGCAGGCGGACGCCCTGCAGGCCCGCATCCGCCCGCACTTCCTGTTCAACAGCATGAACCTGATCGCCAGCCTGCTGCATCGCGACCCGGCGGTGGCCGAGCGTGCCGTGCTCGACCTGTCCGATCTGTTCCGCGCCGCGCTGGGGGCGGGCGAGGGCGATTCGACCCTGCGCGATGAGTGCGAACTGGCCGAGCGCTATCTGTCGATTGAATCGCTGCGTCTGGGCGATCGCCTGCGGGTGCACTGGCAGCGCGATGAACCCCTGCCCTGGGATCTGCCGATGCCGCGGCTGGTGCTGCAGCCGCTGGTGGAAAACGCGGTGCTGCATGGCATCTCGCGCCTGCCCGAAGGCGGCACCATCGAGCTGCATCTGGCCTGTGTGGGCAGCGAGCTGCAGATCCGCGTACGCAATCCCGCGCCCGATCCGCAGGTGCCCGGGCTGGCCCTGGCGCAGGGAGCGGGCCATGCCCAGCACAGCATCGGCCACCGCCTGACCTGGCGCTTCGGCCGCGCCGCGCGGATGACGGCTGGCTGGAGCGAGGGCTACTATGCCTGCCAGGTGACAGTGCCGATCCAGTGAGGGGACGATCGTGAGGGTAGTCATCGCCGATGACGAACCGCTGGCGCGCGAGCGCCTGCGCAGCCTGTTGGCCGCGCAGGAAGGGGTGGACGTAGTGGCCGAGGCCGGCAACGGCGAGCAGGCCCTGCACGCGTGCGCCGAACTGCAGCCGGACCTGGTCCTGCTGGACATCGCCATGCCCGGCCTGGACGGGCTGGAAGCGGCCCGCCATCTGGCCAGTTTCGAGCCGAGGCCGGCCGTGGTGTTCTGCACCGCCTACGATGCGCACGCGCTGTCGGCGTTCGAGGCTGCGGCCATCGATTACCTGATGAAGCCGGTGCGCGCCGAGCGGCTGGCGGCGGCGATCGCCCGCGCCCGCACTTTCCTTGCCGGCCGTGACGGCCAGCCCCAGCACACTGGCGGCCAGGCCCGCAGCATGCTGTGTGCCCGCCTGCGTGGCAGCCTGCGATTGATTCCGCTGGACGACATCCACTACCTGCAGGCCGAAGAAAAGTACGTGGTGGTGCATCACGCACGTGGCGAGGACCTGATCGAGGAATCGTTGAAGTCGCTGGAGGAAGAGTTCGCCAGCCGCTTCGTGCGCATCCATCGCAACTGCCTGGTGGCGCGCCATGAGCTGGTGGAACTGCGGCGTGGCAGCGGAGGCCAGGTGCAGGCGGTGCTGCGGCATGGCAAGCAGCCGCTGGAAGTGAGTCGGCGCTGCGTGGCGACGTTGAAGCAGGAATTGCGGCATCTGTGAGTGTTCCGCGCGGCCTGCGGCCGCGACTGCTTCGACAGCAACAGCAACAGCAACAGCGGGTCATGGCTCGGTGTTTCTACGTGCTGGGTTGGGCCGGGGTGGGGTGGCGGGACACGCCGTAAACCCATCCATGGGGGCTCGATGGCGCCATCCATGGCGCCAACGGTCCCGCCACCCCACCCCGGCCCAACCCTCTCGCGGTCCACTGCGTCGGACGGCAAAGGCATTGTTGTTATCGGGTGGGGAGAAAAATGTAGTGCCGAGCTACGCTCGGCTCCGAGCGAAGCGACCCGCTTTTGCTCTGCTTTTCTTTTGATCTTCCGTGGCTGACGCACACGGAAACTGTCAGAGGCCGGGCGGGGTGGGTGCGCGGGGGTGTCCGCGGCATGGATGCCGCGGCCAAGCCCCCAGGGATGGGTTTACGGCGTCCCCCGCGCACCCACCCCGCCCGGCCAAGCACGGCTGTTGCTTGCACGACCACACAAGCCACGAGGGGCTCCGCCGTTGGCCGTATCCCGCCGATAGGCGCGATAATGACCGGATGGAAACCGTCCGCATCGCCACCCGCAAGAGCCCGCTCGCCCTTTGGCAGAGCGAACACGTCGCCGACCGCCTGCGCCAGGCACATCCCGATCTGCACGTGGAACTGGTGCCGATGAGCACCCGCGGCGATGAAGTGCTTGATCGCTCGCTGGCAGCCATCGGTGGCAAGGGCCTGTTCCTCAAGGAACTGGAACTGGCCATGCTGCGGGGCGAGGCCGATTGCGCGGTGCATTCGCTGAAAGACGTGCCGATGGAACTGGATGCGCCGTTCGCGCTGCCGGCGATGCTCACCCGGCACGATCCGGCAGACGGCTTTGTCTCCAACCTGTACGCATCGTTGGATGCGCTGCCGATCGGTGCGCGCGTCGGTACCTCGTCACTGCGCCGCCAGGCCCAGCTGCGCGCGCTGCGCCCGGACCTGGAACTGCTGGACCTGCGCGGCAACGTCAACACCCGCCTGGCCAAGCTCGACAACGGTGGCTACGACGCCATCGTGCTGGCCGTGGCTGGGCTGGAGCGGTTGGGCCTGGGGGGGCGCATCGTCGCCCGCCTGCAGCCGCCGCAGTGGTTGCCGGCACCGGCGCAGGGCGCGGTGGCGGTGGAGTGCGATGGCGGCAACGCCGCGCTGATGGCGCTGTTTGCAGGCCTGGATGACGCCGCCACGCGCGCCTGTGTGGAAGCGGAGCGGGCCATGAACCGCGCGCTGCACGGCAGCTGCCATGTGCCGGTGGCGGCGATCGCGCAGTGGCAGGGGCAGGATCTGCACCTGCAGGGTCTGGTCGGCAGTGCCAGTGACGGCCGCGCGGTGCGTGCCGACGCCGTGGGCCCGGCCAGTGACCCGGAAGCGCTGGGCCAGCGCGTGGCGAAGATGCTGCTGGAGGCGGGTGCCGGCGAGCTGCTGAACGTCTGAGTTCGCTGGATCGTGCCCACCAAGGTGGGCACCTACCGGAAAAGAAAACGGGCGCCTGGCGCCCGTTTCGCTTACTTGAACTTGTAGACCACGTTCATCGTGGTCAGCGTATCGGTCTTGCGCTTGTCCACGGCGACGTCGCTGTTGTAACGCGCCTGCCAGCCGGCCTTCAGCGCCAGGTGCTCGTTCATGCTCACCGAGACACCGAAATCGTTCTGGCCGAAGGTGTTGTATGAACCCGATTCGACCAGCAGGGTGTTGATCAGGTCGGTGTTGTCGGTCAGCGAGTACTTCAGGTCGAACAGGCCACGACCGATCAGGCCGGTGCGGGTACGGTCGTCCTCGGTGCTGTGGGTGCGGCGCACACCGGGGCCGATCTGCGCGTCGAACGAGAAGCGCTCGGTGTTCCACAACCGGGTGCCGTAACCCAGACCGAACGAGCTCTGCCGATCGTAGGTGGCGAAATCATCACGCTCGGTACGTACCGTGGCGGTCAGCTGGCGATGTTCGCCCAGCTGCAGCGCGCTGCCAGCACTGCCGGTGTAGCGGTTGGCGGTGGTGTTGTTGCGGCGGGTGGTGGTGCCGTCGTCGCTGGTCTCGATCACCTTGGAGCTGGAGCGCAGACCGAACAGGTCCATGCTGTGCACCCAGTCGCCATCGGTATAGCGCAGGCGCAGGCGGCCGTTGAAGCTCTCGGTGCTGCTGTTGCCACGGGCCGACGCGAAGCCGAGTTCGCCACCACTGCCACTCCACGGCGAGGACATCGCCGCCAGTTCGGAGGCATCCTGCGCATACGCCAGCGGGGCGCAGAGCAGCAAGGGGACCAGCAGGGACACGCGCAGGGACATCGAGGCTTCTCCGAAGCGATTGGCAGCCGGTGATGATACTGGAAGCGTGATGACCGTCCGAATCGCCCGTCCCGCCTGCTTCAGCAGGCGTTGCCGGTGCGCCCCATTCAGGGCAGATCGACCTGCAGGGCCGGATCGTTGAAGCGCGAGTAGCGCAGCCGCAGCTGGAACGGTTTGCCGTTGTTGTGGCCACTGCGCACGATCTGCCGTGGCAGGCCCTGCGCATCCACCCAGTACTCCAGGCCTTCACCGGCGGTGGCGCCGCGCAGGCGGTAGTGGCGCGTGCTGACGCCATCCAGCGTCTGCTCGCCCAGGTCTTCGGCCTGCAGGGCCTGTGCGGGGATATCGGCGGGCAGCGGGCTGCGCCATTGCTCCAGCAACCCCGGTGGGGTCGGCACCTGGCGGATCGCATCGTCGGCCTGCAGGAACATGGTGTCGCCGATGATCACCTGCGGCCCGGCGGGGGTCTGCACCCGGAAGCGATCCGGGGCGACGAAGTCCATCGCGGTACGCACCGGTTGCTGCGCGCCCAGCACCTCCAGCTCGGCGTGGAAGCTGCGCAGGGCGGCAAACCTTTGGCTGGCAGACAGCACCGCCTGTGCCGGATCGGCAGCGGGGACGGGCGTTGCAGTACCGGTGGGCGCCGGTGCGCGGTCGCAGGCGGCCAGCAGCAGGCAGGCCAGCAGGGGCAGGACAGACAACCGGCGCATCGGGCGCTCCGCAGGGCAGGGGGCGCCCACGATAGCCCAATCGTCCGCCACAACGCCCGAGACTCGGACATAATCGGGGGCATGGACCGATACGAACGCATCACCGCCCTGCATCGTCTGCTCAAGTCCGCACGCTATCCGGTGACGGTGGCGACCCTGCAGGACAAGCTCGGTTGCTCCCGGGCCACCGTCTACCGCGACCTGGCGTTCCTGCGCGATGCGCTGATGGCGCCGATCGAGGGCGATGGCGAGGCCGGCTTCCGCTACATGGCCGACGAGAGCGACCGCTTCGAGCTGCCCGGGCTGTGGCTGAGCTCGGAGGAGCTGCACGCCCTGCTGGCCTCGCAGCACCTGCTGGCCCGTACCGGCGGCGGCGTGCTGTCTTCGGTGCTGGCGCCGCTGCAGCAGCGCATCGAGAGCCTGCTGGCTGCCCAGGCAGGTGTTTCCAGCTGGCCGGTGGACCGGGTCCGGGTGATTCCGCACCGTGGCCGCAAGTTCGATGAAGCCAGCTTCCGTTCGGTCGCCTCGGCGGTGCTGGAGCGCAAGCAGCTGGGCTTTGAATACCGTGCCCGCTCGACCGACGAAGCGACCAAGCGCACGGTATCGCCGCAGCGGCTGACCCATTACCGCGACAACTGGTATCTGGACGGCTGGGACCATGATCGCGAGGCCCTGCGCAGCTTCGCGGTGGACCGCATCTACAAGGCGCGGGTGATCGACAGCACCGCCCGCGATGTCGCCGACAGCGAGCTGGACGAGCAGCTGGGTGCCAGCTACGGCATCTTCTCCGGTGCTCCCAAGGGCTGGGCAACCATCCTGTTCAGTGCCAAGGCCGCACGCTGGGTGGCCGACGAGCACTGGCACTCCAAGCAGCAGGGCCGCTTCCTCGCCGATGGCCGCTACGAACTGAAGGTGCCTTACAGCGTGTCGCGCGAACTGTTGATGGACGTGTTGCATTACGGGTCCGATGCCGAGATCGTCGAGCCGATGATGCTGCGCGAGCAGGCCAAGGCATTGCTGGAACTGGCCCTGACCAACTACGAAAAATCCTGACACCTCCCCCCCGAGATCGATTGCGCCCATGAAGAAGACCCTGTTGCTGCCCCTGTTCGCCGCTGCGCTGGCACTGACCGCCTGCGGCAAGTCCGGCGAGCCTTCGCAGAAGCTGGTGGTGGCCGCCACCGCCGTGCCGCACGCCGAGATCCTGGAAGTGGTCAAGCCGATCCTCAAGCAGGAAGGCGTGGAGCTGGACGTGCGCGTGTTCAACGACTACGTGCAGCCCAACGACCAGCTGGTGCAGAAGCAGGTGGATGCCAACTACTTCCAGACCGAGCCGTACCTGGACGCCTACAACCGCGATCGCAAGACCGACCTGACCAAGGTGGTGGGCGTGCACATCGAGCCGTTCGGTGCTTACTCGCGCAAGATCAAGTCGCTGGCCGAGCTGCGTGAAGGGGCCGATGTGGTGATCCCCAACGACCCGAGCAACAACAGCCGTGCGCTGATCCTGCTGCACAAGGCTGGCGTGATCGAGCTGAAGGACCCGACCAATGCGCTGGCCACGCAGCGCGACATCGTGTCCAACCCGAAGAACCTGAAGTTCCGCGAGCTGGATTCGGCCATGCTGCCGCGCGTGCTGGACCAGGTCGATCTGGCCCTGATCAACACCAACTATGCGCTGGATGCCGGCCTCAACCCGACCAAGGACGCGCTGGCGATCGAGAGCAAGGACTCGCCGTACGTGAACTTCCTGGTTGCCCGCCCGGACAACAAGGACGACGCCCGCGTGCAGAAGCTGGCCAAGGCGCTGACCAGCCCGCAGGTGAAGACCTTCATCGAGACCAAGTACAAGGGCGCGGTGCTGCCGGCGTTCTGACTGCCGATCGCCGGGCATGGCCCGGCGCTACGGCCGTTCTGGCCATGTGGTAGTGCCGGCCGCTGGCCGGCAATCTGCAAACGCCGCCAAAGATCATGGGGTTGCCGGCCAGCGGCCGGCACTACCGTCAATCGACGTGGAAGGCGAGGGTGGCGGCCACGGCCTGCTGCCACCCTGCGTAGAGCTTCTCGCGCCGGGCTACCGCCATCTGCGGTTCGAAGCGGCGATCCAGCCCCCACTGTGCCGCGATCTGCTCGCGGCTTTCCCAGAAGCCGACCGCCAGCCCCGCCAGGTAGGCCGCACCCAGCGCGGTGGTCTCGGTCAGGCGGGGGCGCAGCAGCGGCACGCCGAGGATGTCGGCCTGGAAGCCGGCGAGGAAGTCGTTGCCGATCGCACCCCCATCGGCGCGCAGTTCACTGAGCGAGATGCCTGCGTCTGACTGCATCGCGTCCAGTACGTCGCGGGTCTGGTAGGCCATCGCCTCCAGTGCTGCCCGCACGAAGTGCGCCTTGCGGGTGCCACGGGTCAGGCCGAACATCGCGCCGCGCACGTCGCTGCGCCAATAGGGTGCACCCAGGCCGACGAAGGCCGGCACCAGATACACCCCCGCGCTGTCCGGCACCTGTGCGGCCAAGGCCTGGCTGTCGGCGGCGCGATCGATCATGCGCAGGCCGTCGCGCAGCCACTGCACCACCGAGCCGGCGACGAAGATCGATCCTTCCAGCGCGTACTCCACCTTTCCATCCAGGCCCCAGGCAATGGTGGTCAGCAGGCCATTGCGCGAGCGTACGGCCTGCGTGCCGGTGTGCATCAGCATGAAGCAGCCGGTGCCATAGGTGTTCTTGACCATGCCCGGCTGGAAGCAGGCCTGGCCGAACAGCGCAGCCTGCTGGTCACCGGCGATGCCGGCGATCGGGATCGGATGGTCGAAGAAGAACTGCGGGCGCGTGTGCGCATACACCGAACTGGAATCACGCACCTGCGGCAGCATCGCGCGCGGGATGTCCAGCAGTGCCAGCAGGTCATCGTCCCATTCCAGGGTATGGATGTTGAACAGCAGCGTGCGCGCGGCGTTGCTGTAGTCGGTCACGTGCGCCTGGCCGCCGCTGAGATTCCACACCAGCCAGCTGTCGATGGTGCCGAACAGCAGCTCGCCGCGTTCGGCCCGCTGCTGCGCGCCTTCGACGTGATCGAGGATCCAGCGGATCTTGGTGGCCGAAAAATAGGCGTCGATCAGCAGGCCGGTGCGCTCGCGGATCAGCGCTTCGTGGCCGCCGGACTTCAGCCGCTCGCAGATCGCCTGGCTCTGCCGCGACTGCCAGACGATGGCGTTGTGGACCGGCTGGCCGCTGGCGCGGTCCCAGACCACGGTGGTTTCGCGCTGGTTGGTGATGCCCAGCGCCGCGATGTGGCGGGGATCTATCTGTTCGCGGCTGAGCAGTTCGGTGATCGTGGCGTAGACGCTGGTCAGGATCTCGCGCGGGTCATGCTCGACCCAGCCCGGCTGTGGAAACAGCTGGGCGAACTCGCGCTGCGCACTGCCGACGGTGTCGCCGGCGCGATCGAACAGGATCGCGCGCGAACTGGTGGTTCCCTGGTCGATGGCCAGCACGTAGCGGGGCGTCATGCAGCGTCTCCAGTGGCGATGTTGAAATCGTAATGCATCGGCGGCGCCGGGCTGCGCCTGGCACTACCGGCAATGTGAATCCATCCACGCCTG
The DNA here is from genome assembly GCF_014763005.1 of Stenotrophomonas sp. Br8. Classification (NCBI taxonomy): domain Bacteria; kingdom Pseudomonadati; phylum Pseudomonadota; class Gammaproteobacteria; order Lysobacterales; family Lysobacteraceae; genus Stenotrophomonas; species Stenotrophomonas sp. Br8. Next base: position 127,911 of record NZ_JACGTN010000001.1, read on the forward strand.
CAGCCGTGCCGCCTGCGCCGCATCCATCTGCAGCCCCAGCTTGCTCCGTCGCCACAGTACATCCTCGGCGCTGCGGGCCCACTCGTGGTCGCACAGGAACGCGACCTCGCGTGCGTGCAGGCCCGCGCCAAAGTCTTCGCCCAGATCGAGCAGGCTGTGCGCGCCGTGCAGCAGATCAACGCTGCGGCTGCCATAGGCGCTTGCCCAGCGTCGCCGTGTGGCTTCGGGCAGCCAGGGGGCCTGCTGCTGCAGGTGCTGCCGTGCCTGCCCGGCATCACCCCAGTCGCTGCCGGGCAACGGGTCGCCTGCCGCCGTCCAGGCCGGACCTGCGGGCGGCAGATGGGGGCGCAACAGATCCAGTGCTTCCTCGGCCAGCACCCGATAGGTGGTCAGCTTGCCGCCGAGCACGTGCAGCGCGGGCGCACCGTCGGCGTCCAGCTGCAGGCGATAGTCGCGGCTCAGTTTCGCCGCGCGCGGGTCCGGGTCGGCCAGCAACGGTCGCACGCCGGCAAACTGCCAGACCACCTCGGCAGCTGTGATCGGGTCGCGCAGGTAGCCGTTGGCCGCGCTGCACAGGTAGTCCACTTCCGAGGGCAGCACACTGCAGCGTGCGGGGTCACCGCGATAGTCGGTGTCGGTGGTGCCGACGAGCAGATGGTCGTGGAAGGGCAGCAGGAACACCACGCGGCCGTCGGGCTGCTGCAGCAGGCAGGCCCTGTCGTTCGGCCAGGGGCGGCGCAGCACGATGTGGCTGCCCTGTACCAGGCGCAGCGCAGGTCCGCCGCTGCGGGCGTGCATGCGCTCCAGCAGGCCGCCAGCCCAGGGGCCTGCGGCGTTGGCCACCGCCCGCGCCTGCACGGTCTGCTGATGGCCTGAGATGTCTTCCAGTACGACGCGCCAGCGCCCGTGCTCGCGGCGCAGATCCACGCAGCGCGTGCCGGTCAGGATGCGTGCACCCCGTCGCGCAGCGTCAAGCGCATTGAGGATGACCAGCCGCGCATCATCCACCTGCGCATCGGCATAGCTGAAGGCCTGCCGCAGCTGGGGCGACAGCAGCGCGCCGAGCGGATCGTCGTGCAGATCCACGCCGCGCGACGCAGGGAAGGCGGGGCTGCGCCGGCCCAGGTGGTCGTACAGCCAAAGCCCGAGGCGCAGCATCCAGCGTGGACGCAGGTGGGGTTGCCACGGAAGCACGAAACACAGCGGTCGCACCAGGAAGGGCGCCTGCCGGCGCACCACCTCGCGCTCGCCCAGCGCCTTGCGCACCAGGCCGAACTTGCTCTGCTCCAGGTAGCGCAGGCCACCATGAATCAGCTTGCTGCTGGCGCTGGAAGTGTGCGCTGCCAGATCGTGCTGTTCGCACAGCAGCACCTTCAGGCCACGGCCACTGGCATCACGGGCGATGCCGGCACCGTTGATGCCACCGCCGATCACCAGCAGGTCGACCTCGTCCATCGCGCCTCCGCATCTTGTTTATGTAGAGCCGAGCCCATGCTCGGCTGCTTTCCGGGTGGCCGGGCAAGCTCGACTCTACAAAAAAGCAGCCGAGCATGGGCTCGGCTCTACAGGCGGAATGCCAGTGACGGAAACGACGACGGGCCCCGAAGGGCCCGTCGCGGTACAACAATGACGCAGAAGCGCTTAGAAGCGGGCGCCGATGCCGAAGCCGACGGTCCACGGATCCATCTTCGCTTCGCCGATCTTCTCGCCCCCGACCTTCACGTCCGGACGCGAACGCATGTAGCGGGCGTCGGCACGGGCGAACCAGGTCGAGTTGATGTTCATGTCCACACCGACGGTGCCGATCACGCCCTTGGCATCCTTCAGGCGGATGTCGGAGTCGCTGCCGTCTGCCAGGGTTTCATTGCTGAAAGCCGACTGGAAGTAGCCCACGCCCACGAACGGACGGAACACGTTGTCGGCCTGGCCGAAGTGGTACTGACCGCTCAGCGCGACCGGCTGCTGCTCGACGCTGCCGAGGCGGGCATTGCCCGGGCCCTTCACCTTGTGGTCGAACTTGTCTGCCGCGCCCCACAGTTCAACGGCCCAGTTGTCGTTGATGTAGTAGCTGAAGCTGACGGTCGGTGCCGGGCCGCCATCGACCTTCTTGATGCCGTCGATCGGGTCATTCTTCGGCTGCAGCAGCGAGACGCCGCCAACCACGGCAAAATGCTTGCCGGAGGCGGTGTCGGTGCTGCTGTCCTGCGCGAAGGCAGCCGGTGCGAACGCGGCGGAGGTCAGCAGGGCGAGGCTCAGGATACGGATGGAGCGCATGGGGGAATCTCCTAATGTTTCTTGTTTTGGGCCCCCGGTTGCGGGGCGAGCACACCGTAGTCGCCCCAACATGAATCGAATCCGACGCGCGTTAAAAATTAGTTCGCATTGTTCAGCGAAGAGCGCGAAACGCTTGTTTTCATGCGGTTTCTGCCATCCAGGAATATTCATGCAGTTGGAGAAGATGTGAGCACCGCAACGTTGTGCATCGGCCTGCCTGCGCAGGTGAACACGGATTGCCGGGTGTTGCTGCTGGGTTCAATGCCCGGTATCGCGTCGTTGCAGGCACAGCATTACTACGCGCACCCACGCAATCGCTTCTGGCCATTGCTCGGCGAACTGTGCGGCTTCGATCCGTCGTTGCCGTACGCGCAGCGACTGCAGGCACTGGCAGCCAATGGGGTCGGCCTGTGGGATGTGATCGGCCGCTGCGAGCGACGCGGCAGCCTGGATGCGGACATCGTGCGTGGCACGGAAGTGGCCAATGCGCTTCCCGCACTGATCGCCGCGTTGCCTGACCTGCAGCTGATCGGCTGCAATGGCGGTGCAGCGATGCAGGCCTTCCAGCGCTGGGTGCTGCCGCTGCTGGCCGCCTCGCCAACAGTGCTGGCGCTGCCGTCCACCAGCCCGGCCAATGCAGCATGGTCGTTGCCGCGCCTGCGCCAGGCCTGGCAGCCGGTGGCCGTCGCACTGGCGACATCAAGCGGACATCGGCAGGACAATACGCTACCCACTGGAGGCGCCGGCGAGCCATGAGCAACAGCGTGTCCCGGCTGCGTGCGTACTGAAAACACCTGTAACGGTTGGCGCTGGCTCCCGCTGGCCGCACAATAGACGTTTCCCTACACCAGATTGCCGGAGTTCTCCCCATGGCCGAAATCAAGGAAGCACGTGTCCCCGATATCGGTGACTACAGCGATATCCCGGTAATCGAGGTGCTTGTTGCCGTCGGCGATACGGTGAAGAAGGACCAGGGCCTGGTCACGCTGGAAAGCGATAAAGCGACCATGGAGGTGCCGTCCTCGGTGGCCGGCGTGGTCAAGGAAATCAAGGTCAAGCTGGGCGACAGCCTGTCCGAAGGCAAGGTCGTGGCGCTGATCGAAGTGGCCGACGGCGAGGCTGCCCAGCCCGCCGCTGCTGCCGCTGCGCCGGCGCCGGCCAAGGCCGCTGCTCCGGCCGCTGCCACCCAGGCGGCTCCCGCTGCCACCCCGGCTCCGGCCGCTGCCGCCCCCGCTGCCGGCGGCGGCGCGGTTGAAGCGCTGGTGCCGGATATCGGCGACTACAGCGGCATTCCGGTCATCGAAGTGCTGGTCGCCGTGGGTGATACGGTGAAGAAGGACCAGGGCCTGGTCACGCTGGAAAGCGACAAGGCCACCATGGAAGTGCCGTCGTCGGTCGCCGGCGTGGTCAAGGAGATCAAGGTCAAGGTCGGCGACAATCTGTCGCAGGGCAACGTAGTCGCCATCATCGAAGCCGAAGGCGCTGCCGCCCCGGCCCCGAGCAAGGCCGCCGCTGCCGCCGCCCCGGCCGCCGCCGAGACGGCCACCAAGGTCGAGCCGGTCGCCGTGCCGGCACAGCCGGACAAGCTGGCCGCCCGCGAGATCGCCAGCGCCCCCTCGGCCGGCGCGCCGAGCAGTCCGCCGGTGCAGTTCAACGCCGATGGCGTGCTGCCGGCCAAGGTGCCCTACGCATCGCCGGTGGTACGCGTGTTCGCCCGTGAGCTGGGTGTCGACCTGCTGCAGGTCAGCGGCAGCGAGAAGGGCGGCCGCATCACCAAGGCCGACGTGCAGAAATTCGTCAAGGCCGCGCTCAGCGGCGGCGCTCCGGCGGCTGCCGGTGGCACCGTGGCCGCCGGCGGTGGCCTCAACCTGCTGCCGTGGCCGAAGGTCGATTTCAGCAAGTTCGGCGACGTTGAAGTGCAGCCGCTGTCGCGCATCAAGAAGATCTCCGGTGCGAACCTGGCCCGCAACTGGGCGATGATCCCGCACGTCACCCAGTTCGAGCAGGCCGACATCACCGACCTGGAAGGCCTGCGCGTGGCGCTGAACAAGGAGAACGAGAAGGCCGGCATCAAGCTGACCATGCTCGCCTTCCTGATCAAGGCCAGCGCTGCGGCGCTGAAGCAGTTCCCGGAGTTCAACGCTTCGCTGGATGCCAGCGGCGAGAACCTGACCCTGAAGAAGTACTTCAACATTGGTTTCGCGGCCGATACCCCGAACGGCCTGGTCGTTCCAGTCATCCGCGATGTCGACAAGAAGGGCGTGGTGCAGATCGCGCAGGAAACCGGCGAACTGGCCAAGAAGGCGCGCGACGGCAAGCTGGGCCCGGCCGACATGAGCGGCGGCTGCTTCTCGATCAGCTCGCTGGGCGGCATCGGCGGCACCGCGTTCACCCCGATCGTCAATGCACCGGAAGTGGCCATCCTCGGCGTCTCCAAGTCGTCCATCCAGCCGGTCTGGAACGGCAAGGAATTCGCACCGAAGCTGATGCTGCCGCTGTCGCTGAGCTACGACCACCGCGTCATCGATGGCGCCCTGGCCGCACGCTTCACCACGTACCTCTCGCAGGTGCTGGCCGACATGCGCCGCGTGCTGCTGTAAGGCACCGCTTCGCCCCCACCGTGCGGCCGCTGCCCCTGGCGCGGCCGCCTGTCGAAACGCAGTGACAGCCCGCCGGCCACGCCGGTCGGGCACGAGGAAAACCCACCATGGCCACGATTGAAATCAAGGTTCCCGACATCGGCGATTACAGCGATGTACCGGTGATCGAAGTGCTGGTCGCCGTTGGCGATACGGTGAAGAAAGACCAGGGTCTGGTGACCCTGGAGTCGGACAAGGCCACCCTGGAAGTGCCGTCCTCGGCTGCCGGCGTGGTCAAGGAAATCAAGGTCAAGCTGGGCGACAGCCTGTCCGAAGGCGCGGTCGTCGTGCTGCTGGAGACCGAGGGCGCCGCTGAAGCGCCGGCCAAGGCTGCTGCGCCGGCCCCGGCTGCAGCCGCTCCGGCCAGCAAGCCGCCGGTGACCCCGTCGCACCGCGCCCCGGCCGAGCCGGCACCACCGAAGCCGGCGCTGGCCAGTGGCAAGGCCGCCGACATCGAATGCGAAATGGTCGTGCTGGGCTCGGGCCCGGGCGGCTACACCGCCGCCTTCCGTGCCGCCGACGTCGGCCTGGATACGGTGCTGGTCGAGCGCTATGCCAGCCTCGGCGGCGTCTGCCTCAACGTGGGCTGCATTCCGTCCAAGGCACTGCTGCATGCCGCAGCGGTGATCGACGAAGTCGCCCACGCCGGTGATTTCGGCGTCGAGTTCGGCAAGCCGACCATCACCCTGGACAAGCTGCGCCAGTACAAGGAAAAGGTCGTCAACCAGCTGACCAAGGGCCTGGCCGGCATGGCCAAGCAGCGCAAGGTCCGCAACGTGCAGGGCGTGGGCAAATTCGTGTCGGCCAACGAACTGCTGATCACGGCTGAAGACGGCAGCACCCAGCTGCTGCGCTTCCAGAAGTGCATCATCGCCGCCGGTTCGCAGGCGGTGAAGCTGCCGAACTTCCCGTGGGACGACAAGCGCGTGATGGACTCCACCGACGCTCTGGAACTGGCTGAAGTGCCGGGTTCGCTGCTGGTCGTCGGTGGCGGCATCATCGGCCTGGAAATGGCCACCGTGTACGGTGCGCTGGGCAGCAAGGTGACCGTGGTCGAGTTCATGGACCAGCTGATGCCGGGCGCCGACAAGGACCTGGTCAAGCCGCTGGCCGACCGCCTGAAGAAGCAGGGCATCGAGGTTCACCTGAAGACCAAGGCCTCCGGCGTCACCGCCGATGCCAAGGGCATCACCGTGACCTTCGAAGCCGCCGAGGAAGGCCAGACGCCGGTATTGGCGCAGGGCACCTTCGACCGCGTGCTGGTGGCCGTGGGCCGCTCGCCGAACGGCAAGAAGATCGACGCGGACAAGGCCGGCGTGCAGGTCACCGACCGCGGCTTCATTCCGGTCGACCGGCAGATGCGCACCAACGTGCCGCACATCTTTGCCATCGGCGATATCGTCGGCAACCCGATGCTGGCCCACAAGGCCACGCATGAGGGCAAGCTGGCGGCCGAAGTGGCTGCCGGCCACAAGAAGGAGTGGGTGGCCCGTGTGATTCCGTCGGTGGCCTACACCAACCCGGAAATCGCCTGGGTCGGCGTGACCGAGACCGAAGCCAAGGCCAAGGGCCTGAAGGTCGGCGTGGCCAAGTTCCCGTGGGCCGCCAGCGGCCGCGCGATCGGCATCGGTCGCACCGAGGGCTTCACCAAGCTGATCTTCGACGAAGACAGCCATCGCATCATCGGTGGTGCCATCGTCGGTGTGCATGCTGGTGATCTGCTGGCCGAGATCGGCCTGGCAATCGAAATGGGTGCCGAAGCCGAAGATATCGGCCACACCATCCACGCGCACCCGACGCTGAGCGAATCGGTGGCGATGGCCTCGGAAATCTACGACGGCACGATCACCGATCTGTACATGCCGAAGAAGAAATAAGGCGCCCGCGCCTTTCCGAACAAAAACCCCGGCATCTGTCGGGGTTTTTTGTTGGGCTTCGATCAAACTCATTGCGAGCGGTGGGGCCGCTGCACGGGCGGCAGGCATTTCGACAAATGTCCCCCGTCGCCCGCCTGTGGCGGTCGCCTCCTCCTTTACTTTGTCGAAACGCCTGCCGCCCGCGCAGCGGCTCGGCTTGCGGACAGTCGAGAGCCAGTGCCAAAGCCGCCCGGGTGTCTGACACGCGGAGGGAGAGGGGGCTGGGTGCGAAGTAAAGGAGGAGGTGACGGCCGCAGGCCGGCGCCGGGGGACATTCGCACGCAGCCCCCTCTCCCTCCAGCGCTCGACCATCCTGCTCTTGCCCCTGCACGGAACAACAGCACAAAAAACGCGGCCCCCGATGTTCCGGAGGCCGCGCCAGGAGAGAGCGTTGTGGAAGAGGCGTAGGGCTTAGAAGGTGACGCTGATACCGGCCACCGGGCCCTTGAATTCCTGCTTCAGGCCGATGGTGCCGTCGCTGCCCTTCTTGTCCGCGTCCAGCTTGAACCAGTCGTAGCCGGCGAACACGCCGAAGTTGTCGGTGAAGCGGTAATCGACGATCGCGTTGGCGCGGCTGAGGTCACCCTTGTAGTCGCCGAAGCTGCCCCAGCGCGTGTTGAGGTACTGGCCCTGCAGCGTGATCATCCACTTTTCGGACGGGGTGAAGCTCAGGCGTGCACCGACCACCGGCGCAACACCGTCGGTCTTCTCGTCCAGGAACTGGCCTTCGTACACCGTGCCCAGGTCGGCGTAGCCCTTGGTGCTGACCTTCGCGTACTCGGCACCCAGCTGCAGGCCGAGGTCGAACTTCTCGGTGTCCACCACCGAGTAGTCATACACCAGGCTGGCCACCTGATACTTCAGCTCGGCCTTGACGAAGCTGTCGGCCGGCACGTTGACGTTGCCGAAGGAAATATCCTGGCCGAGCGTCTCGCGGCGGTCCTTGTCGTACTTGAAGTAGTTGAACAGCAGGCGCTGGCGGTTGCTGATGCGGAACATGCCGTCGATACGCGGCTCCCATTCCTTGCCACCCAGCTTGAAGTCCTCGGAGAAGCCGATGTCCTGGCCGGCGACATTGGTATTGCCGCGCAGGGTATTGTCCGAGTCGATGTTCATCGCACCCAGGCGCAGGGCGAAGCGGTCATCGCCTTCGGCGGCATGGGCGGCGGAGGCGAACGACGCGCCGGCGGCGAGAAGCGAGAGGGCAAGCAGGGTGGGGACGGAGCGCATCGAAAGAGTCCTTGCAGTGGTTCATCGGAATGAAGGCCACTTTGCCGGACGTCGCTGTCCACCATTCGTGAAAGTATGGTCCACGCGGTGTGGACGGTTCAGCGCTGTCGCTGCCGTGCGAAAAAGATGGCCCCGGAGCGGCGCTTCGGGGCCATCATGGGGACCTGCAGGCGAAGCGTCGACGAGGTAGCTGCAGGCAGGTCGCAGGATCGGACCATGGCCGTCGGCGGAAAGTTCCGTCGCCTGCGACCAAAGTTGAATACGTTGCGGCGCAACATCGCGCAGATGTCATTGTCCCCGTGGTGGGCTGCAGAACCGCAGCCCTTACCGCAACTTGCGCTGTTCCGATATGAACAGGGACCGGTTGTCTCGCAAATTGTCCCATTGCTATAATTTGGCGGCTCGATGAGGCCCCCCTGCTGTAGTCGCCTCAGCCATCCACTTGTAACCACGCGGGACGTCCTGTGCTGAACTCCGTAGAAACGGGTCGGCGACTGATGCTGCGCGCCGCGGTCTACCCGCTGGCCGCAGTGGCTGTCCTGGCTCTGGCCTTCCTGCTGGTAGGGCCGAAATATGCCCTTGGTGCCCTGGCATCCGGTGTGGCGGTTTCGGCCGGTGGTTGGGTGGCGGCACGGATGGCATTGGGTGGTGGTGCGCTGGGGGCCGGTTCGGCCATGGCGCGCCTGATCGTTGCGATCGTGGCCAAGTGGGCGCTCGTTTTTGGTGTCCTGATGGTGGGGTTCCTGGTCTTCAAGCTGCCTGCATTGGCGCTGTTGGCCGGTATCGCCGTCGGGCTGATGTTCCAGGTCCTGGCCATGGCCAGGCGCTAATCGAATTCATTTAACTTAAGGTTCCGGACACATGGCAGGCGAGGCGCTTACACCCACCTCCTACATCCAGCATCACCTGCACAATCTGACGGCAGGTCATGGCTCTCCGTGGGCAATCCACGTGGACACGCTGGTGACCTCGCTGCTGATGGGCCTGGTGATGGTCGTCGCCTTCTGGCTCGGCACCCGCAAGGCCACCTCCGGCGTGCCGGGCAAGTGGCAGGCGTTCGTCGAGATCTGCCTGGAGTTCGTTGACCGCCAGGCCAAGGACACCTACCACGGCACCAGCAAGCTGGTGACCCCGATCGCGATCACGATCTTCTTCTGGATCCTCCTGATGAACCTCATCAAGATGATCCCGGCCGACTTCATCGCCAAGCCGCTCGAACTGATGGGCGTGCCGTACTGGAAGCCGGTCCCCACCGCTGACGTCAATGCCACCCTGGGCATGTCGATCAGCGTGTTCTTCCTGATGCTGTTCTTCGCGCTGCGCGCCAAGGGCTTTGGCGGTTTCGCCAAGGAATTCCTGACCGCACCGTTTGGCAAGTGGATGATGCCGTTCAACCTGATCCTGAACATCGTCGAGTGGCTGAGCAAGCCGATCTCGCTGGCGATGCGACTGTTCGGCAACATGTTCGGCGGTGAAATCGTGTTCCTGCTGATCTGGGTGCTGGGCGGTGCAGGTATCGCCGGCATGTTTGCAGGCGCGTTCGCCGGCTTCGGCTGGATGCTGTTCCACCTTCTGGTGATTCCGCTGCAGGCCTTCATCTTCATGATGCTGTCCATCGTGTACCTGAGCCTGTCGGAAGACGCTCACTGAGTTTCGCTTCACCCTTCATCCGTTTGTTTCTAAACCCTTAGCAATCAAGTTCCTGGAGAAAACCATGTACTTCGCCGTCCTGACCAATCTCGCCCAAGTTCAGAGCTCCACCGTCCTCGCCGTCGGCATCATGATCGGCCTGGCCGCGCTGGGCGCCGGTCTGGGTCTGGCCATCATGGCCGGTAAGTTCCTGGAGTCGGCCGCGCGCCAGCCGGAACTGATCCCGGTCCTGCAGGTCCGCATGTTCATCACCGCCGGCCTGATCGACGCCGCCTTCATCATCTCGGTCGCCGTGGGCCTGCTGTTCGCCTTCGCCAACCCGATGGTCGGCGAGTTCGTCTCGCGCCTGCCGGCAATCGCTGGCTGATCCAGCGAAAGCGAAACGACCGGGCGCCGCAGGCGCCTGGTCGCGGATGAAGGTTCGGAGGCGCCGCCCATGTGGCGGCGCGTCCATCCCGTCACAACCGACTGAGCGAACCCCATGGATATCGGTTTTACCCTCATCGCCCAGGCCCTGGCCTTTGCCGCCCTGATCTGGCTCATCGCGACCAAGATCTGGCCGCCGCTGATGAACGCGATCGAAGAGCGCCAGCAGAAGATCGCTGAAGGCCTCGCTGCTGCCGACCGCAGCCAGAAAGATCTGGCCCAGGCGCAGGACAAGGTCAATGAAGCGCTGAAGGAAGCCCGCACCAAGGCCAACGAGATCATCGACCAGGCCCACGCGCGTGCCAACCAGATCGTCGACGCGGCCCGCAACGAAGCTGTTGCCGAAGCCACCCGTCAGAAGGACCTGGCCCAGGCCGAAATCGACGCCGCCGCCAACCGTGCCCGTGAAGATCTGCGCAAGCAGGTGTCCGCGCTGGCCGTGACCGGTGCCGAAAAGCTGCTCAAGCGCGAAATCGACGCCAACGCCCACAAGGCGCTGCTCGACGAGCTGGCCTCGGAGATTTAAGGATGAGCCAGGCCCTCACGCTTGCCCGCCCGTACGCCCGCGCCGCCTTCGCGACCGCGCGTGACGAAGGCGCGTTCGCGCCGTGGTCGGACGCTTTGGCGTTCTCCGCCCACGTCGCCGCCGACCCGCGCGTGGCGGCCCTGCTCGCCAACCCGGAGCTGGGTCGCGATGACGCCGTCGCCCTGCTGGCGCCGGAGTCCCGCGGCGAGACCTACTCGCGCTTCCTGGCTGTGCTTGCCGAATCGCATCGTCTGCCGCTGCTGCCGGAAATCGCTGGCATGTTCGACGCGCTGCGCGCCGAGGCCGAGCACGTGGTCAAGGCCACGGTGACCTCCGCGGCCGAGCTGTCGGTTGCCGAGCTGGACGCGATCAAGGCCGCGCTGCGCAAGCGCTTCAACCGCGAGGTCGAAGTGGCCACCGCGGTCGACGCCTCGCTGATCGGCGGCGCTGTGATCGACGCCGGCGACGTGGTCATCGATGGTTCGCTGAAGGGCAAGCTGGCCCGTCTGCAGACCGCGCTCGCTAACTGAATTCATTTAACGTCCGGCCCCGCTGCCGGCACTAGGACTTGACGATGGCAACCACGCTCAACCCCTCCGAAATCAGCGAACTGATCAAGAACCGCATCGAGAAGGTCAAGCTGGCCGCGGAATCGCGCAACGAAGGCACCGTGACCAGCGTGTCCGACGGCATCGTGCGCATCTTCGGTCTGGCCGACGTGATGCAGGGCGAAATGATCGAACTGCCGAACAACACCTTCGCCCTGGCCCTGAACCTGGAGCGCGACTCGGTCGGCGCCGTGGTCCTGGGTGGCTACGAGAAAGTGCGCGAAGGTGACGTCGCCAAGACCACCGGCCGCATCCTGGAAGTGCCGGTCGGTCCGGAACTGCTGGGCCGCGTCGTCAACGCACTCGGCGAGCCGATCGACGGCAAGGGCCCGCTGGGCACCGACCTGACCGCTCCGGTGGAGCGCGTTGCGCCGGGCGTGATCTGGCGCAAGTCGGTCGACCAGCCGGTGCAGACCGGTTACAAGTCGGTCGACTCGATGATCCCGATCGGCCGTGGCCAGCGCGAGCTGGTCATCGGTGACCGCCAGACCGGCAAGACCGCGCTGGCCATCGATGCGGTGATCAACCAGAAGGGCACCGGCATCAAGTGCGTGTACGTAGCGATCGGCCAGAAGGCCTCGACCGTTGCCAACATCGTGCGCAAGCTGGAAGAGAACGGCGCCCTGGCGCACACCATCGTGGTGGCTGCCACCGCGTCCGAATCGGCCGCGATGCAGTACATCAGCGCCTACTCGGGCTGCACCATGGGCGAGTACTTCATGGACCGCGGCGAAGACGCGCTGATCGTGTACGACGATCTGTCCAAGCAGGCCGTGGCCTACCGCCAGATCTCGCTGCTGCTGAAGCGCCCGCCGGGCCGTGAAGCCTACCCGGGTGACGTGTTCTACCTGCACTCCCGTCTGCTCGAGCGCGCTGCCCGCGTGTCCGAGGAATATGTCGAGAAGTTCACCGAAGGCAAGGTCACCGGCAAGACCGGTTCGCTGACCGCGCTGCCGATCATCGAAACCCAGGCCGGCGACGTCTCCGCGTTCGTTCCGACCAACGTGATCTCGATCACCGACGGCCAGATCTTCCTGGAAACCGATCTGTTCAACGCCGGCATCCGCCCGGCCGTGAACGCCGGTATCTCGGTGTCGCGCGTCGGTGGTTCGGCGCAGACCAAGATCATCAAGAAGCTGTCCGGCGGCATTCGTATCTCGCTGGCCCAGTACCGCGAGCTGGCTGCGTTCGCGCAGTTCGCTTCGGATCTGGACGAAGCCACCCGCAAGCAGCTGGAGCGCGGCCAGCGCGTCACCGAGCTGATGAAGCAGAAGCAGTACGCACCGATGTCGATCGCCAACCAGGCGCTGTCGATCTACGCCGTCAACGAGGGTTACCTCGACGACGTGCCGGTCAGCAAGCTGCTGGCGTTCGAAGAAGGCCTGCACGCGCACTTCGCCAACACCCAGGGCGAACTGATCGGCAAGGTCAACGCCACCGGCGGTTGGGACAACGACATCGAAGGTGCCTTCAAGAAGGGCATCGTCGAGTTCAAGACCACCGGCAGCTGGTAATCGAGGTCCTGTAGAGCGGAGCGATGCTCCGCTGGACCAGACGATCAAACGGTTGAACAACGCGGGGCCCAGGCCCCGCGCCACGGGAATAAAAGATGGCAAGCGGACGCGAAATCAAAACCAAGATCAAGAGCGTGCAGAACACCCGCAAGGTGACGCGCGCCCTGGAAATGGTCTCGGCCTCCAAGATCCGCAAGGCGCAGGATCGGATGAAGACCTCGCGTCCGTACGCGCAGGCGATGAAGCAGGTGATCGGCCACCTGGCGCAGGCCAGCACCGACTACCAGCATCCGTTCCTGGTCGAGCGTGAGCAGGTCAAGCGGGTCGGTTTCATCGTGATCTCCTCCGATCGCGGTCTGGCCGGCGGCCTCAACAACAACCTGTTCCGCAAGATGCTTGGCGAAGCCAAGGCCTGGCAGGACAAGGGCGCCGAAGTGGACCTGGTGACCATCGGCCAGAAGGCATCGACCTTCTTCCGCCGGGTCAAGGTGAACATGGTCGGCACGGTGACCCACATCGGCGACACGCCGAAGCTGGAATCGCTGATCGGTGTGATCAAGGTCATGCTCGACGCCTTCACCGAAGGCAAGGTCGACCGCGTGTATCTGGTCTACAACCGCTTCGTCAACACGATGGTGCAGAAGGCCAGCTTCGATCAGCTGCTGCCGCTGCCGGCCGCCGAGAAGCAGGTTGCGCACCACGACTGGGACTACCTGTACGAACCCGATGCCGCGACCGTGCTCGAGCACGTGATGACGCGTTACATCGAGTCGCTGGTGTACCAGGCGCTGCTGGAAAACGTCGCTTCCGAGCATGCCGCGCGCATGGTGGCGATGAAGTCGGCCAGTGACAACGCCAACAAGCTGATCGGAACCCTGCAGCTGGTCTACAACAAGGCCCGCCAGGCAGCGATCACCCAGGAAATCTCCGAAATCGTCGGCGGCGCGGCAGCAGTCTGACCGCGTTCGTTAAAAGCACACATTTAGAGGATGCAGCAATGAGTCAGGGCAAGATCGTTCAGATCATCGGCGCCGTCGTCGACGTCGAATTCCCCCGCGAGTCGGTGCCGAAGGTGTACCACGCGCTGAAGGTGGACAACACCGAAATCACCCTGGAAGTGCAGCAGCAGCTCGGTGACGGCGTGGTCCGCTGCATCGCGCTGGGCTCCACCGATGGCCTGAAGCGCAACCTGGTGGCCACCAACACCGAGCGCGGCATCTCCGTGCCGGTCGGCGCTGGCACCCTGGGCCGCATCATGGACGTGCTCGGCCGTCCGATCGACGAAGCCGGTCCGGTCGCCGCCAGCGACACCTGGGAAATCCACCGCGCTGCTCCGTCGTACGAAGACCAGTCCCCGGCCACCGAGCTGCTGGAAACCGGCATCAAGGTCATCGACCTGATGTGCCCGTTCGCCAAGGGCGGCAAGGTCGGCCTGTTCGGCGGCGCCGGCGTCGGCAAGACCGTCAACATGATGGAACTGATCAACAACATCGCCAAGGCGCACAGCGGTCTGTCCGTGTTCGCCGGCGTGGGTGAGCGTACCCGTGAGGGCAACGACTTCTACCACGAGATGAAGGACTCCAACGTCCTGGACAAGGTCGCGATGGTGTACGGCCAGATGAACGAGCCGCCGGGCAACCGTCTGCGCGTCGCCCTGACCGGCCTGACCATGGCCGAGTACTTCCGCGACGAGAAGGACGAGAACGGCAAGGGCAAGGACGTGCTGCTGTTCGTCGACAACATCTACCGCTACACCCTGGCCGGTACCGAAGTGTCGGCACTGCTGGGTCGTATGCCGTCGGCCGTGGGTTACCAGCCGACCCTGGCCGAGGAAATGGGCGTCCTGCAGGAGCGCATCACCTCGACCAAGAATGGTTCGATCACCTCGATCCAGGCCGTCTACGTGCCGGCCGATGACTTGACCGATCCGTCGCCGGCGACCACCTTCGCCCACCTTGACTCGACCGTGACCCTGTCGCGTTCGATCGCTTCGCTGGGTATCTACCCGGCGGTCGATCCGCTGGATTCCACCAGCCGCCAGATGGACCCGCTGGTCATCGGCCACGAGCACTACGACACCGCCCAGCGCGTCCAGCAGACCCTGCAGAAGTACAAGGAACTGAAGGACATCATCGCCATCCTGGGCATGGACGAACTGTCCGAAGAAGACAAGCAGGCCGTGTCGCGCGCCCGCAAGATCGAGCGCTTCTTCAGCCAGCCGTTCCACGTGGCCGAAGTGTTCACCGGCTCGCCGGGCAAGTACGTGTCGCTGAAGGACACCATCCGTGGCTTCAAGGCCATCGTCGATGGCGAGTACGACCACCTGCCGGAGCAGGCGTTCTACATGGTCGGCAGCATCGAAGAAGCGGTCGAGAAGGCCAAGAAGATGGCCGAGAAGGCCTGATGCGGCAGGGACGGGCACACGCCCGTCCCGACCGTGACACGGGGTGGGCCTGCGCCCACCGCTGCGGAATCCCTGCGGTGGGTTCGACCCGCCCCCTAGCGAAGAGAGTTACATGAGCACCATCCGTTGCGACATCGTCAGCGCCGAGCAGGAAATCTTCCGTGGCGAAGCGACCCTGGTCGTGGCCACCGGTGAGCTGGGCGAACTGGGCATCGCGCCCAAGCACGCACCGCTGATCACCCGCCTGAAGCCGGGCAAGGTGGTAGTGACCACGCCGAGCGGCGAGCAGCTGGATTTCGCCATTTCCGGCGGCATCCTGGAAGTGCAGCCGCAGGTGGTGACCGTGCTGGCCGACACCGCGATCCGCGCACAGGACATCGACGAAGCCTCGGTCCGCAAGGCCAAGGAAGAAGCCGAGCGCATCCTGGCCAACCGTGGCGAAGCGATGGAAGTGGCCGAAGCCCAGCAGAAGCTGGCCGAAGCCGTTGTCCAGCTGCAGGCGCTGGAGCGCCTGCGCAAGACCCTCAAGCACTGAACCGTGCCGAGGTGACACCTCTGCCTGCAAGGCATGGGTGAGTGCAGGAACGCCGGCTGCCATGCCGGCGTTTTTGTTTGTTCTCCGCTGCCGCATGCCTGGAGCAGGCCGCCATCAGGCGCTGTCGCGCTAAATGAATCCGGTCAGCGGTACACGACGTGGCGCAGCAGCACGAATGTCACCAGGGCCAGGCCACCTTCCACCAGCGGCTTGGCGAGCCACGCGTACTGCAGCCCCAACGCATGGTCGACCGCCGTCACCAGCAGGGTGCTGGCCGCGGTGAGCAGAATCCAAAGCAGGAAGAAGCGCGCGAAGCGCTTCCAGCCCAGGCGCTGTTGGCCGGCGGCAGCAAAGGTATAGCGGCCATTGAGCCAGAAGCCGAGCAGCATGCCGGCCAAACGGCCGACGATGTTGGCAGGAGCGACCGGCAGCCCGAGTGCGGTGCTTCCCACGAACACCAGCCAGTCCAGCAGCAGCTGCACCAGGCCGATGACGATGTATGCGCTGCCCTGGCGCAGGAGGGTCATTGCCGAGGCTTCCCGATGACGCTGCGCAGGGCCTGTTCGACGCCAAGCAGACGATGCACGGGTTGCCGCGGTTCGCTGGCTACATCGAAATTGAGCCAGGACAACAGCATCTGCATGCCCACGATGATGGGCAGGCCGGCGATCATCACGGTACCCGCAGTGGCCGGTACACCACTGTCGGCTGAGAGGCACCACCGCCAAAGGCCAAATATGCCGCCGCCGGCCAGTAGGACGCTGCCAAGCAGCAGTTCTACGCTGGCCAGCGAGAAGCCGCGTATGCCGTAGCTGTAAAGCAGGCGACGCAGGGTGTTGCGCAGATGCCCCAGCAGGAACGGGCCAAGGATGCGTAACGGGCTCAGGCTGCTGGTTTCGTCTTCATAGCGGGCGCGCATCGGTACATCGATCACCACGGCACGCACCTGGTTGAGGTGATACAGCAGGTCCGATTCGAAGAAGTAGCGCTTTGCGATCCGCTCGAGCTCCAGCTCGTGCAGTACTTCACTGCGGATCGCCGTGTAGCCGTTGGTCGGATCAGCGATCTGCCAGTATCCGCTGGACAGCTTGGTCATGAACGAAAGCGCCGCATTGCCGGCCAGGCGCACCCAAGGCATGCCGCGCACGAAGCCGACGCGATGGAAACGGTTGCCCTTGGCATAGTCCGCGTGGCCGGACAGAAGTGGGCTGGCAAAGCGGGGAAGCAGACCGGCATCCATCTGCCCGTCGCCGTCGAGCTTGACCACCACATGGGCAGGTGTCTGCAGCGCGTGGTGGTAGCCGGTCAGCGTGGCACCACCCACTCCCTGGTTCTGCTCGTGATGGACCACGATGACGCGCGGATCGGTGCAGTGTTCGCGAATCCAGGCGCCGCTTGCCTCGGGACAGGCATCATCGACGGCGATGATCCAGCCCACTTCCGGTCCGATGCCGGCGATGACCTGCAGGATATGCGCGCGCACGCGATAGCACGGGATCACCACCGCGATGCGCGGCGAGTCGTCGGGCCGGACCGCTGTGGTGGGGCTGGTCGGAGGGGGGGTGTTCATCGCGATGGCATTCCTGGGGGCGCCGGGAGGCTCCACCACTGGCAGCCGCCGGCTTCTTCGCGCAGGTGGGCACCTGCCAGCTCAAGTGCGAGTTTCTGTGAGGGTGTGAGCGCTTCACTGCGGAGGATGACGTGCCTGACCTGCTGTTGCTGCAGCATGGCGAGCCAGCGCTTGCCGCTGGGATCCAGCTCGGCGTTGGCGGCGGCCGCCTGCAGGCTGGGCGAGTACCAGCTGATCGTGCGCCCACGGGTACCGAATTCGGCGGAGAACGGGTCACCCGGATCCAGCAGCAGCACGGCGCCCTCGTCTTCACCCGACGCACGGATGGCTGCGGCCAGTGTGCGTTCGGGTGCAAAACGCTGGAACAACGGAGCATCGCGGCCCGCCGACTTCAGCGTGTCCTTCAACGCTCCGCTACGCAGCATCCAGTAGCCGGTGGATTGGAAGCTGACATTGAGCACGCACAGCGCCACCAGCAATCCAATGAGAGGCCGGCGCAGGGGACCGGCGCCGAGCGACGCCACGGCGACCACGCACAGCAATGCCATGCCAGGATAGGCGTAGCGCAGGTACTGGATCGGCAACAGCGGCAGTGCCAGCACGGCCAGTGCCACCAGTGCCGCCGCGCGAGTTGGCGGACGCAGCACGGCCAGCAGCCACAGCCCGGCCAAGCCGATCAGGACCACGCCCGCCGCACCATCGTGCGATTCGAAGTAGCGCGATGAATGGAAGGTCAGTGCCCACGGCAGGTCGGGACCGAAGCCGATCTTGTACTTCAGGTCGATGAAGTTCGTCGGAGCGAAGTAGGGAGACTGGAAGATGCCGTTGAACAGCGGCAGCACCGGATTGCCAGCAATCCACTGCGCGAACACATAGTTGGCACCACCGACCAGCAGTCCTGCCAGCAGCACCAGGCCGATGCGCGGCAACGACGGCCACGGATGGCGGATCAGTGCCCAGGCCAGGACAGGGAGTGCCATCACCGCACTCATCGACTTCATCGCCAGCAGTCCACCGGCCAGCACCGCCAGCAGCATCCAGTTGGACAAGCGGCCATCACGGGGCGCGGCAGCCAGCGCACACATCCAGAGCAGCACCGCAGCGGTTGGCAGCTCGGTCTGCATGCCACCCGCCAGGCCGGCGGTCAGCGGCAGGCTGGCTACCATGGCAACCGCCAGCCAGCGCAGCAGCACGCTCGCGCCGAGCTGCGCCGCAAGCTGCCAGGCGCCCGTGGCCAGCAGCAACAGCCAGATCGCGTTGACCGGGCCGCGTGATTCAGCCCCTGCGATTACCTGCGGTACTGCCTGGATGATATCCGTCGCCCAGGGCGCCAGCGCCCAGATCTGGTGCTGGGGCGCCGGTTGATAGACGCCCTGTTCCAGCAACTGCCATGGCAAGCGCAGGTGGTAGGTGAGGTCGTCGTACTGCAGGGTCGGCAACCAGCAGGCGGTACTGGCCAAGCCCACCACCAGCACAGCGAAAGCGGCGCTGCGCGGCGCGTCCGCCACGGACTGCCGCCACTGCGCCAGGCCGGCCCGCAACGATGACCACAGCAGCGAACGGCGCCAGATCACCACGGCAAGGCCCACCGGCAGATAGACCCAGCGGAAATGGATCGGAACCAGCAGGGTCCAGCCCAGCACTGCCGAAAGTCCCAACAGGCCAGCCATCGCCTGCAGGGCCAACGGGCGCTGCACGAACAGCGCCTGACCGATCACGATCGCAACCAGCAGCAGCAAGACCGTTGCCAGCAGCGGAAATACCCCGGTGAACAGGGGGAGCAGAAGTATCCAGAGCACCGCCAGGCCGCTGGCCATGGACCAGCCACGCAGGCGTCGCATCAGCCATGCCAAGGCGCAGGTCAGCAGACCCAGTGCGACCAGTTCACCGAAGCGACCCGATGGCAGGCTCTTGAGCAGTGGCGTGATGGCCAGGCCGATGAGCAGCAGGAGTGGGCCCATCCAGGGCAGCAGATTGAGAAGTCGTTCCTTCAAGGAATTCACGGTTCACGTCAGGCAGGGAAAGAGCTCGGCTATCCTATCAGCCAGTCCTCAGATTGCCGCCGCTGCGTGGCCCCTCTCCATGACCCAACCCCTGCACGTGATCATCCTCGCCGCTGGCGCCGGCAAGCGCATGAAGTCGTTGCTGCCCAAGGTAATGCAGCCGATTGCCGGTCAGCCGATGCTGGCGCATGTGATCGCCACGGCGCGCGAACTGCAGCCGGCTGCCATCCACGTGGTGTACGGCCACGGTGGGGACCAGGTGCGACACTACTTCGCTGACCAGCCGGACCTGTTGTGGGCTGAACAAGCGCAGCAGCTGGGTACCGGCCACGCCGTTGCCCAGGCCATGCCGGAGGTGCCCGATGCCGCGCAGGTGCTGGTGTTGTACGGCGATGTGCCCTTGATCCGTGCGCAGACCCTGCGCGATCTGCTGGCGCAACCGGGCCGGCTGGCCGTGCTGGTTGCCGATGTCGAGGATCCCACCGGCTATGGTCGCGTGCTGCGCGATGCCGAAGGCAAGGTGGGGGCGATCGTCGAGCAGAAGGATGCCGATGACGAACAGCGCCGGGTGCGCATCATCAACACCGGCATCATTACTGCCGAGTCGACCGCGCTGCGCCGTTGGCTGTCACAGTTGTCCAACAGCAACGCACAGGGCGAGTATTACCTGACCGATGTGTTCGCCTTCGCCGCCCGTGAGTTCACTCCGGCGGAGATGGCGCTGGTGGCCGATGCGCAGGACGCGGAAGGCGCGAACGATCCATGGCAGCTCTCGCAGCTGGAACGCGCCTGGCAACGCCGCGCGGTGCGTGCACTGTGCATCCAGGGCGCACGCGTGCGGGATCCGGCGCGGGTGGATATCCGCGGTGAAGTGATCGTCGGCAGCGACGTGATGATCGATGTCGATGTGATCCTGGAAGGCAAGGTGGTGCTCGGCGATGGCGTGACCATCGGTCCGTTCACCCGGCTGAAGGACGTCACGCTCGGCGCGGGCACCGAGGTGCGCGCGCACTGCGATGTCGAAGGCGTCGTCAGCGAGGGGGCGGCACAGATCGGCCCGTTCGCGCGCCTGCGCCCCGGTACCGTGCTGGCCGATGGCGTGCACGTGGGCAACTTCGTGGAAACCAAGAAAGTCACCCTGGGGGTGGGCAGCAAGGCCAACCACCTGACCTACCTGGGCGATGCGGTGATCGGCAGCAAGGTCAACATCGGTGCGGGCACCATCACCTGCAACTATGACGGCGTGAACAAGTCGACCACCACCATCGGTGACAACGCCTTCATCGGCTCCAACAGTTCGCTGGTGGCGCCGGTGCTGATCGGTGAAGGGGCGACGATCGCTGCAGGTTCGGTCATCACCCGCACTGCGCCGGACGGCAAGCTGACCGTGGCCCGTGCGCGCCAGGAAACGATCGATGGCTGGCAGCGTCCCATCAAGAAAAGCTGAGCCGAGGCCACCGCGCGTCGGCGAACTCGACGCATTGCCCCGCATCGAACAGCGTGCGGGCGAACTGCTGCGCGGGCATGAGGCGTACCCGGTGTTCGCCGGTCATGGACTGGATCTGCTCACGCTGCAGGCTGGACTGCAGCGTGACCAGCTGTGGGTCATCGACGGCGCCGATGGCAGCATCGCCGGCTACCTGCTGGGCGGTGCGCTCGACGGTGATTTCCACGTGCTGCAGATGGATGTGGATCCCGGCCACGCGCGGCGTGGTTATGGCCGAGCGTTGCTGCGGCATGCACTCGCCGAGGCCAAGGCGCTTGGCTATCCGGGGGCGGTGCTGACCACGTTGTCCGATGTTCCGTGGAATGCGGCTTTCTATGCCAGCGAAGGATTCAAGGTGCTGCCGGAGGCAGAGTGGAGCGCGGGCTTGCGAGCGGTGATGGCCGAGGAGGCCGCATTGGGATTCCCGATGCACCTGCGGGTGGCAATGCGACGGGTGCTTTAGTTTTGCTTCTTCTGTTGATTGCTGATGGTTGCTCATCTTTCATGGGTGTCACTTTTCTTTGTACGCAAAAAAAAGTAACCAAAAGAAACGTTCCGCCGGCCGCGAGCCGATGCTGCGCATCGGTGCCCTGCGCTCCTCGGCGAATCAGGGGCCGGTGCCGAACTCGCTGCGCTCAGACATCGGCACCTCTTCGCCCCTGATTCCCCTGCGGTGCTCGGCTCGCTTCAAGGCGGCCCCAAGTCAAACCCCACAGCTGCACCCAGTAGATCCACGCCATGCGTGGATGCTTTTGCTTTGCTTCTCGAGTCCGCCTTGAAGCGATCCGAGCACCGCAGGGCCGGCGAGGGCGAAGAGGCGCGGGTGTCTGAGCGAAGCGAGTTCCCGCGCCGTCCCTCGACGGACCGAGGAGCGCAGGGTACCGGCGTGCGCAGCACGACGGCTCGCGGACCGGCGGCGCGTTTCTTTTGGTTACTTTTCTTTTCGCGCGAAAAGAAAAGTGACACCCATGAACAATGATCAACCTTCAGCCATCAACAGAAGAAGGAAGAACAAACCTACCCCACCGGCAACAGGATCGACACACACAGCCCGCCCTCGGTGCGGTTCTGCAGTGACACGCGGCCACCATGCGCCTCGACGATCTCGCGGGTGAGTGCCAGCCCCAGCCCGGTGCCATTGCGCTTGGTCGAATAGAACGGCATCAGCGCATTCTGCAGCACCTGCTCGTTCATGCCCTTGCCCCGGTCCAGCACATCCAGCCGCAACCACTGCGGCAGCCGGGTCAGCTGCACCTGCACGTCGTCGTTCGGCGGATCTGCTTCGGCGCAGGCCTCGTGCGCGTTCTTCAGCAGGTTGAGCAGGGCCTGGCCGAACTGGGCGATGTCGATCCGGCTGCTCAGCTCCTCGTCGAGTTCACGCTCCATCGTGAACGGAATCTGCTGGCACAGGCTGGACAGGAACGGCGCCCAGTGCACGGTCTGCAGCTGCGGCTGCGGCAGCTTGGCGAAACGTGCGTAGCCCCGGATGAAGCCTTCCAGATGCCGTGCGCGGTCTTCAATGGTGGTGAAGATCTCCGGCAGCCGGTCGAAGCGTTCGCGCTTGACCAGTTCGCCGCCGGAGTGTGCCAGCGATGCGATCGGCGCCAGCGAGTTGTTGAGCTCGTGGCTGATCACCCGGATCACCTTCTTCCAGGTCTGCACTTCCTGCCGGCGCAGTTCGGCAGTGAGCTGGCGTACCAGCAGCAGGTCATGCGGACGGCCGTTGAGCTGGAACGCGCGGCGCGAGAGGTGATAGACCTGTTCGTCGTCCTCGTCTCCCTCCACGCCGTCTTCGTGTTCCGACTTCACCGCGAACAGGCTGTCGCCGCCGCGGCCGATGGCATCGCGCAGTTCAACCGGCAACTGTTCAAGCACGTCTTCCATGCGCTGGCCTTCCAGCTTCCAGCCGCCGTGCAGCAGCTTGCGCGCCGCCAGGTTGGAGAACACCACGCGGGAAATGCCATCGCCACCGGCAGCGATCAGCAGCATTGCCACAGGTGTGTTCTGCACCATGGTGTCCAGCAGCAGTTCACGCTGCACCAGGCCCTGGCGCTGTGCGCGCAGCACCTCGCCCAGTTCGCGGTGTGCCTGCACCAGATCACCCAGTTCGTCATTGCCGGGCCAGTAGATGCCGAAGTTGTACTCACCGTCGCGGTAGCTGCTGGTGGTTCCGGACAGCGCCCGCATCAACGAGCGCACCGGTGCGGTGGCGCGGCGCAGCGTCCACCACATCAATGACAGCAGGATGATCGTGGAGACCGTGGTCACCACCCAGCCATGGTCCATCCAGTAGGCCAGCAGCCACGGCAGCGCAGCAGACAACGCCAGCACCGGCAGCAGGCGCAGGAACAGGCGGAAGGTGAAGGAGCGTCGTTTCATTCGCGTGGGATGCCGTGACGGTCCATGCGCCGGTACAGCGCCTGCCGGCTCAGTCCAAGCTCGTTGGCCGCCTGCGCGATGACCCCGTGGTTGCGCGCCAGCACTTCTTCGATGCGTGCGCGGTCGGGATCATTGCCGGCGCTCGGCGTCGGGCGCGGCGCAGCAGGCGCGCGCGGCAGGTTGAGATCGGCCACCTCGATGCGGTTGCCGGTGGCCAGCAGTTCGGCACGCTGGATCACGTTGCGCAGCTCGCGCACGTTGCCCGGCCACAGATGCCGCTGCAGCGCACTGGCCGCCGCGCTGGACAGCGGCTTGCCGATGCTGAGGAAATGCTCGGCCAACGGCACGATGTCGCCGGGGCGGTCGGCCAGTGGCGGCAGCGTCAGTTCCACCGTGTTGAGCCGGTAGTAGAGGTCTTCGCGGAACGTACCCTCGCGGATCATCGCCGGCAGATCGGCATTGGTCGCACTGACCACGCGCACCTTGACCTGGCGTTCGCGGTTGGAGCCCAGGCGTTCGAAGCGCCCGGTCTCCAGCACGCGCAGCAGCTTCATCTGCCCGCCCAGCGACAGGTTGCCGATTTCATCCAGGAACAGCGTGCCGCCATCGGCCGCCTCGAACTTGCCTTCGCGCGCCTTGTTGGCGCCGGTATAGGCGCCGGCCTCGGCACCGAACAGCTCGGCCTCGATCAGTTCGGAGGGCAGGGCGCCGCAGTTCACTGCAACGAACGGGCCCTTGGCCACCAGCGAGTTGGCCTGGATGATCTGCGCGATCTTCTCCTTGCCCGCGCCATTGGGGCCGGTGATCAGCACCGGCAGCTCCGAGCGCGCGACCTGGCAGGCCAGGGCGATCACCCGTTCGCTGGCGGGGTCGGCGAACACCGCGCCGCACAACGCGTACTTGTCTTCCAGTGCATGGCGCTGGCGTTGCTCGCGCTGGCGTCGCTGGTCCAGTTCGCGCCGCGCTTCGGACAGTTCCAGCAGGTTGTTGACCGTGGTCAGCAGCTTGCGGTCATCCCAGGGTTTGGCCAGGTAATCGGCGGCACCGGCCTTGACCAGGTCCACCGCACTGCTCAGGTGGGTCCACGCAGTCAGCAGGATCACCGGCAGGTCGGGGTGGCGTTCGCGGATCTGCGCGAACAGTGCCTCGCCTTCCTCGCCAGAGGTGGTGTCCTCGCTGAAGTTCATGTCCTGGATCACCAGGTCGACCGCCTGTGACTCCAGCAGCGCCAGCCCTTCGGCCGGGCTCTGCGCCAGCAGGGTGTCGATGTCGTGCAGGGAGAACAGCACGTCCAGCGCGGTTCCCACGCTGGCGTTGTCGTCGATGATCAGGATCGCGGGCATTCGGCGGCTTCTGGGAGGGCAGGGAAGCGCCGGAAAGCGTCGGCGCCGCGCACGGAAAAGGGCGGATGGCGCCGGAGCTTTCGGCGCCACCCACCAAGCATAGCCAAACCGATGGCGGCGCAGGGGCCGCCGGGCCTCAGCGCCGTGGCGGGGGCGGCGGCGGGGGAGCCGGAGGCGGTGGTGGAGGGGCCAACGCGGGGCGCCACTGGGCCACGTTCACCGGCACGGTGAGCATCCGGCCATCGCGACGCAGCAGCAGGTAGACGGTGGCCGTCGATGCCGCCTGCATGGCGTCGGCGAGTTGCTCGATCTGCCGCACCGGCGAATCGTTCACGCGCAGGATGCGGTCGCCGCTGCGCACACCGAAGCGCGCTTCCGGGCTGGCCGCATCCACCCGTACCACGCCCTCGGTCGAGCGCAGTGCCAGCCGCGCATCGTCCTGGCGCCACTGCAGGGTCTGCGAGCTGCTGCTGCCGGCGAGCACCGGCAGCGGCAGGGCCAACAACACCAGCAGCAGGCCGGCGCGCATCTCACGCCCCCCGCGTGGCGACGGCCGGCGGCACGGCAGCGGCACGGCGGGCCGGGCCGAACACCGCGATCTGGCCCAGCATCCACAGCAGCACCGCACCCAGCGGCAGGTACAGCAGCGGCATGCGCGGCAGTTCGTACATGTTCATCAGCGCCAGGTTGATGGCGTAGGCCGCCAGCATGCCCAGCACGATGCCCAACGTAGCCAGCAGGAAGTTCTCGGTCTGGAAGTAGCGCAGGATCTGCCCACGGGTGGCGCCCAATGCGCGGCGGATGCCGATCTGCTTGCTGCGCTGCTGCACCCAGAAGCTGGCCAGGCCGACGATGCCCAGTGCGGTGACCACCAGCAGCGCGATGCACACGGTGACCAGCAGGCCGACCATCGAGCGGTCGTTCTTGAAGTAGTCGGCGCGCTGTTCCTGGTAGGTCAGCTTCTCGCGCACCAGGCGATTGGGGTCGTTGTGCTCCAACGCAGCCAGCGCGCCCTTCAACACTTCATCGCGGCGCTCCGGCGAGGTCCGCAGCATGTACGGCCCGCGGGTGAAGTCGGTACGCACCGGCAGCATCATCGACAGGGTGCTGTTGTCGTTGTAGTCGGTCGGAGTGGCCAGGTGGGCGACCACGCCCACCACATGCAGGCCCTGGTTGCCCATGTAGAACGTCTTGCCCAGCGCGCTCTGGTCCGGGTACATCTTGGCGGCGACCTGCTGGTTGATGATCACCGGCGCGGCGCGGTCAGGCTTGGGATTCTTCTGCGCCTCCTCGTAGTCGATGTACTCGCTGGGCAGGAAGTCGCGGCCGGCGACCAGCTGCAGGCCCAGCGTCGGCAAAGCGTTCTCGCTGAACATGTACAGCGAAACGAAGGCGGTGGGGCGTTCCTGGTCACGCTCGCGCGAGATGCTGGTGTTGCTCGAGTTGCGGCGGAACGGCAGCTGGTTGACCTTGGTCACGTTGGTCACGCCGGGGATCGCGCGCAGCGACGCGAGGTCTTCGTTGGTGCGGGCCATGGCGTTGGTCTGCTTGCCGATGCCGTTGACCCGGACCATCACCAGTTCGTTCTCGACCAGGCCGCTGGGCTGGCTGATCTTTTCCACGCGCTGGGTGACCAGGAAAAGCGCATTGCAGACGATGGCGCAGGTCAGGGCGATTTCCAGCACGATCAATGCGGCTGCGGTCTTGTGCCGGCGCAGGGTGCTGAGGATGGGGCGGATGTCCATGGGAAGTCCTCGTTCTCGTGCTTACTGCGACTTGAGCTGGATGGCCGGGGTGACCTGCATCGCGCGCCAGGCGGGCAGGAAGCCGGCAGCGATGCTGGCGAGCAGGGTCAGGCCGAGGGAGAGCAGCAGCATGCTGCCGTCCAGGTGGGCCAGCTTGGCGTAGTCCACCGGCTGCTGGCGTACCGCGTACAGGCCCAGCAGCGCCAGCCCGATGCCGAGCACGCCACCGACCACGCCCACCGCACCCGCTTCGACCAGGCACTGCAGGAAGATCTGCCCGCGGCTGGCGCCCAGTGCGCGACGCACACCGATTTCACCGCTGCGGCGCAGGAACTTGGCCAGCAGCAGGCCGACGGTGTTGACCAGGCACACACCGAGGAAACCCAGGGCCAGCCACATCTGCAGGCGAACGTCGCTGGGCACCGCGTTGTTGAAGGTCAGCCACTCCATCACGGTGCGCAGGCGCACGTTGGCCGGACGCTCGAACCGGCCGGCAGCCCGCTGCTGGTCGGAATAGTTGACCAGATAGCGGCGGTAGTCCTCGGCCTTGGACGGATCAAGTTCCACCCAGTACTGGATCCAGGTGCACGGTGCGTTGATCGAATTGCTGTCGTCGCCGGGAGCGCCGTCGCGGAAGCAGTTCATGTTGCCGTTGCTGCCGAACTTCAGGTCCATCGCGGTGGACAGCGGCATCATCAGATCCTCTTCGCGGCCGTAGTTGCCCACGGTCAGGTCGAAGAAGTGCGGTTCCGGATTCCAGGTGTCCATCACGCCGATCACGCGCAGCGAATGGCCATCGACACGGACCTGGCGGCCGACACTGTCCGCACCCTGGAACAGCTTGTCATTGATCACCTTGGACAGCACCACCACGCGAGCGCGACCGTCATCGTCGCTGGCCGTCCAGGCGCGGCCATACAGCATCGGCACGTTGAACATCGGGAAGAAATCGGACGAGGTCCAGCGCGTATCGATGTTGAACGGCTTCAACGTGCTGCCTTCCGGCTCGACGGTCACATCGCCGGCACTCATCATCGCCTGGCGCTCACCACGCTTCTCGCGCAGCAGCGTTTCGGCATCGAAACGGGTCATCTGGGTCTCCGGCTCTTCGCCGGTCAGGTAACCCGAACGCGGGCGCGGATCGACCTGTACGTAGAACAGGCGGTCGCTCTTGTCCGGGATCGGATCGCCGGACAGCACATGGAACACGGTCAGGGTGGTCATCGAAGCACCGATGCCCAGCGCGATGGCTACCACCATCAGCGCGGTCAGTACCTTGTTGCGGCGGAAGCTGCGCACCGCCAGTCGGGCGTAGTAGGCGAACATGGTCGTGCCCTCACTCGTTGACGGCGACGATGCGACGCGGGGTGGCCAGCACCGGCTCGCGCACCAGGTCGGTGACCTGGCCGTCGACGATATGCACGTTGCGCTGCGCGCGCGCGGCCAGTTCCGGGTCGTGGGTGACCATCACGATGGTGGTGCCGGCGGCGTTGATCTCCTCCAGCAGCTCCATCACCCCGCGCGCCATCTGCGTGTCCAGGTTGCCGGTCGGTTCGTCGGCCAGCAGCAGGCGCGGGCTGCCGGCCAGGGCACGGGCAATCGCCGCGCGCTGCTGCTGGCCGCCGGAGAGTTCGTTCGGGTAGTGCTTCATGCGCGAGCCCAGGCCGACCTGGCTCAGCGCCTTCTCGATGCGCTCGCGGCGCTCGCCGGCACTCATCTTGCGGTAGCGCAGCGGCACGTCCACGTTGTCGAACAGGTTGAGGTCCGGAATCAGGTTGAAGCCCTGGAAGATGAAGCCGATCTTCTGGTTGCGCAGGCGGCTGCGCGCATCATCGCCAAGCTTGCTGACGTCCTGGCCATCCAGCATGTAGGTGCCGCTGGTGAAGGTTTCCAGCAGGCCGGCGATGTTGAGGAAAGTGGTCTTGCCGGAGCCGGACGGACCGGTGACGGCGACGAACTCGCCTTCCTTGACCTGCAGTTCCAGTGAACGCAGCGCGTGGGTTTCCACCTGTTCGGTACGGAAGACCTTGGCGACCGAACGCATTTCGAGCATGTACATGGGGTGTCCTCTCTCCAGGATGTATGGGTTGTCAGTTGACGGAGACGCGTTCGGCGTCCTTGAACAGGTCGCTGCCCGAGACCACGATGCGGTCCCCCGGCTGCACACCCGACTTGATTTCCACTTCGCCCAGGCTGCTGACGCCCAGTTCGATCGGACGGCGCACCGCGGTGCGACCATCCATCACGTACGCCACGCCGTTGCCCTGTTCCACGAACGGGCCGCGCTCGACCTTCATGACATTCCTGCGGGTATCCAGCAGCACCCGCACCGACATCCGCTGGCTCTGACGCAGGCCTTCCGGCTGGGCCGCGGCAAAGCGGACGCGTGCGTTGACTTCGCCATTGACCACTTCCGGCGACACCGCACTGATCTCGCCCGGGAACGGCTGGCCATTACCGCCGGTCAGCTGCGCCGGCATGCCGATCGCCAGATCGCGCGCGAAGCTTTCCGGCACCTTGATCTCGACCTCGAACTTGGACAGGTCGACAACGCCCAGCACCGGCGCGTTGGCGGCCAGGTTGGTGGACTGCACAGCCTGCACCTGACCGACCTGGCCATCGAACGGTGCGCGCAGGGTCAGCGCATCGACCTGGCGCTGCACTTCGGCCACCACGGCCTTCTGGCGGTCGGCCAGCAAGCGCTTGTTGCGTGCGTCCAGATCCGCGCCCTGGCTCTGCAGGCGCGCATCGGTGGTGGCATTGGCCAGGCTGATGTCGGCCTTCTTCAGGGTGTCCTGGGCCTTGGCCAGATCGATCTGCGGCACCGCACCGCCATCGAAGCCGCGCTGGTAGCGCTGCAGGTCGCGGTCGGCGGCCTGGCGCTCGATGCTGGCCTGATCGGTTTCCTTGCGCGATTTGGCACGGGCCAGGGTGGCATCCAGGTTGGCGCGGCTGGCCTCGGCTTCCAGACCCGCCAGGGTGGCCTCCTCCTGGGCGAGCTTGCTGCGCAGCTCGGGGCTGTCGATGATCGCCAGCTCCTGGCCCTTCTTGACCACGTCACCGGCGACCACCTTCAGGTCGACGGTGCCGCCCGAGATCGCATACAGCACCGGGCTGTTGGCGGCGATCACGCGGCCGTCGGCGGCGATGTCGCGCACCAGGTCGCCGCGCTGCACTTCGGCCACGCGCACCCGGCTGCTGTCGAACGAGCGGCTGGCGTTGGACCAGGCATGCACGGCCCAGCCGATGCCGGCGAGCAGGGCGATGCCAGCCAGCGCCGGCCAGCGGTAACGGTGCCATGCGGCCTTGGGAGCACTGGCCGCAGCGGAGGAAACGATCTGGTCCTGGGCGGAGGTGTCGCGGATCATCGGGTTCGTGCCTGTCGGTGGTGCCAGAGTGGTGCCCTACACAAAGCACACAGCGTGCCAACTTTATTTCCTTTTCCATCAATGATTTGCAGAGGCGTCACTACTGTCCGGGTGTCCGCGGACACCTTTCCGGACACTTTCATTAAGCGGACAGGAGGGGGGGCTGGCGGACACGCAGGCTAGAATGCGCCGACCGTCTTCAAGGAAATGCGTGACATGTGTGGAATCGTAGGTGCGATCGCCCAACGGGATGTGGTGCCGGTCCTGATCGAAGGACTGAAGCGACTGGAATACCGTGGTTACGATTCCTCCGGTATCGCCGTGATCGACCATGCCGAGCGCGCTGACGTGCGCCGCGTGCGCCGCACCGGCCGCGTCTCTGAAATGGCCACCGCTGCCGAGGCCGAAGGCTTCACTGCCAGCCTGGGCATCGGCCACACGCGTTGGGCCACCCATGGCGGCGTCACCGAGGCGAACGCGCATCCGCACATCAGCCACGGCGTGGCGCTGGTGCACAACGGCATCATCGAGAACCATGAAGAGCAGCGCGAGAAACTGCGCGCGCTGGGTTATGCCTTCGAGTCGCAGACCGACACCGAAGTGATCGCCCATCTGATTCATCACCATCTGAAGAACGGCGATGACCTGCTGGTCGCGCTGCAGCACACGGTCAAGGAACTGACCGGTGCCTATGCGCTGGCCGTGATCAGCCGTGCCGAGCCGGAACGTTTCGTCTGCGCCCGCATGGGCTGCCCGCTGCTGGTCGGTCTGGGCGAGGGCGAGAACTTCGTGGCGTCCGACGTGTCGGCCGTACTGTCGGCCACGCGCAAGGTGATCTTCCTGGAAGAGGGTGACACCGCCGAGATCCGCCGTGATGGGGTGAGCATCTTCGACGGCAACGATCAGCCGATCGAGCGCGATGTACATCTCTCCGATGTCTCGCTGGCCTCGCTGGAACTGGGCCCGTACCGCCACTTCATGCAGAAGGAAATCCACGAGCAGCCGCGTGCACTGGGCGACACCATCGAAGCGGCCATCGACGCCGGTGGCTTTCCGGCCGAACTGTTCGGCAAGAATGCCGAAGCGGTGCTGTCGGGCATCGAGGGCGTGCAGATCCTGGCCTGCGGTACCAGTTACTACTCGGGCCTGACCGCGCGCTACTGGATCGAGGCCATCGCCGGCCTGCCGTGCAGCGTGGAGATCGCCAGCGAGTACCGCTATCGCGCCGCGTATGCCAATCCCAAGCACCTGATCGTGACCATTTCCCAGTCCGGCGAAACGCTGGATACGATGGAAGCGCTGAAGTACGCCAAGTCGCTGGGCCACAAGCACACGCTGTCGATCTGCAACGTGCCGGAAAGCGCGATTCCGCGCGCCAGCGAACTGGTCTGTTACACCCGCGCCGGTGCCGAGATCGGCGTGGCGTCGACCAAGGCCTTCACCACCCAGCTGGCCG
This sequence comes from Stenotrophomonas sp. Br8, assembly GCF_014763005.1. Lineage (NCBI taxonomy): Bacteria > Pseudomonadati > Pseudomonadota > Gammaproteobacteria > Lysobacterales > Lysobacteraceae > Stenotrophomonas > Stenotrophomonas sp. Br8. The sequence goes on from NZ_JACGTN010000001.1 coordinate 158,983, forward strand.
CGCTGTTCCAGCTGACCGTGGTGCTGGGCAAGCTGCATGGCCGCGTTGATGCCGCACAGGAAGCGGACTACCTGGAGCAGCTGCGTTTCCTGCCGGGCAGCGTGCAGCACGCATTGAACATGGAACCGCAGATCGCCGCATGGGCCGAGCGCTTCGCACGCAAGAGCAGTGCGCTGTTCCTGGGCCGTGGCCTGCACTATCCGATCGCCCTGGAAGGTGCGCTCAAGCTGAAGGAAATCTCGTACATCCACGCCGAGGCCTACCCGGCCGGTGAGCTCAAGCACGGGCCGCTGGCGCTGGTGGATGAGGACATGCCGGTGGTAGTGATCGCGCCCAACGACAGCCTGCTGGAGAAGGTCAAATCCAACATGCAGGAAGTGCGTGCGCGTGGCGGTGAGCTGTTCGTGTTCGCCGACCAGGACAGCAACTTCAACGAGTCCGAAGGCGTGCACGTGATCCGCACCCCGCGCCATGCCGGCGTGCTCAGCCCGGTGGTGCACACCATCCCGGTGCAGCTGCTGGCGTACCACACCGCGCTGGCACGCGGCACCGACGTGGACAAGCCGCGCAACCTGGCCAAGAGCGTTACGGTGGAATAAGGCCGGACGTGGCTGGCGGGTGATGTGCTGCCCGCCATGTGTCCGCGCTATGGAGTGGGAAAGCTTCAGACCGCCTGAACGACGGTGTGTTTCATGACGTGCTGATCAAGAACGAGGGGCGAGGGCGGGATTGCTCTCGCCCTTCTGCGTTTCTGCAGTGGTTCGATATCGCCTTGGCAATCCGGACCGCTGGCAGCTGGAGCAGACGGCGGCGGCCCGCATCATCCACACCGGCCAGACTGCACGCCACCGGCAAGAGCAGACGCTTCGGCGGCGCGCACTGCTGGGAATACGTCGAATCAGTGTGCGCGGTTCATGCTTTGGAAACCAGGTACTCGGTGGGTGACACTCCAAGCGAGCGGCGGAACATCGCCGAGAAGGCGCTAGGGCTCAGATAGCCATGCTCCAGCGACACTTCCAGGATGGATGCCCCCGAGGCCAGGCGGGGCAGGCTGAGCAGCAGGCACATCCGCCGCCGCCAGTCGCCGAAGCTCATCCCGACCTCGCGGTGGAACAGCCGTGCCACCGTCCGCCCGCTGACGTGCATCCGTGCGGCCAGATCGTCCAGCGTTACAGGCTCGGCAGGCTCGGCGATCATCCATTCGCACAGACGCAGCAGATGTGCGTTGCGCGGTAGTGGAACGTGCAGCCCAAGCCGCGGTGCCACTTCAATCTCGTCCAGGATCAGCTCCATGATGCGGTGGTCCCGCCCGCCATCGCGATAGTCCAGCGGTATGCCGGTGGCAGCAACGATGGCCTCGCGCAGCAGCGCGGAGACCTCGATGACCTCGCAACCGCTGGGAAGATCCGGCCGTATCCCGGGTGCAACGTAGATGGTCCGCATCGCGACATCTCCGGCAATGCGGATCCGATGCTCCACGTCCTCTGGCATCCACACGGCCCTGCCGGATGGCACGACCCAGCTTCCCTCTGCGCTGATGACCGTCAACACCCCGGTCAGCGCGTGGATCAACTGCGCGCGCGCATGGCGGTGCGCGGCAATGTGTTCGCCGTGAGGATGTCGGGTGGCCAATGCCGCAACGGGGCGCTCGGTTGCGTGACATGCCCTGACAGTGCGTTTTCTGTCCATATCTAGACGATGGTAGTCCGGCAGGCGGGAGAAGGACAGCGTTGCGGGTGATGTGATGTGTGTCCTGGGCACACGCCATCCCAAGTACCCCGTCAATGATTGTCTTCCGTCCTTTGCTGTTGTCTTTTCTGGTCTCTTCCGCACTGTGTGGATGCGCGGTCGGTCCCAGCAGTTCGCCGCGTTCCACCCTCGCCCTGCCGCCGATGACTGTCGTCGACAACGACGCGATCACGGGCGCGCCCGCCGTGCCCCGATGGTGGCGCCTGTATGGCGACGCCACGCTGGATGCGCTGGTCATCCAGGCATTGGAAAACAATCGCGATCTGCGGGTTGCGTCGGCCAACCTGCGGTCCGCCTACGCGGTGCTCCGCGAACGCGAGGGTGATCGGCTGCCGACCACTGCGGTGTCCAGCGATGTCGGCTATGGCAGCACGATGAGCGACCAGATCGCGGCCGCACTGGAGCAGACCGAAGTCCGCACCGGGCAACGTTACGGCGGGGGATTCGCAACCGGTTGGAGCTTGGATCTGTTTGGCCGGATTGCCCGATCCATCCAAGCGGCGCGGGCAGATGCCGAGGCGATCCAGGCCACCGAAGACAGCGTGCGGGTCGTCGTTGCCGCCGAAACCACGCGCGCCTACGTGGAAAGTTGTGGCTACGCCTCGCGCGCCGACATTGCCCACCGCTCGCTTGCCCTGGTCAGTCGCAGCCTGGAACTGAAGACGGCCCAGCGTGATGCGGGGGATGCGACATCACTGGATGTCGCGCGTGCCGCCGCGCTGGTCGAGCAGACCCGCGCTGCCATTCCCGCGCTGGAGGCCGGTCGGCAGAATGCCCTGTATGCACTGGCCGTGCTTACCGGGAGGACGCCGGACGACCTGCCCGCAGACGCAACCAGCTGCGCCGCGGTTCCGCAGCTTGATACCCCGCTTCCGATCGGTGATGTCACCGCGCTGCTGCAGCGACGGCCGGACATCCGGGAGGCACAGCGCAGGCTGGAAGCCAGCACCGCGCGGATCGGCGTGGCTACCGCGAGCCTGTATCCCACGGTTTCCATTCTGGGCACCGTGGCCAGTTCGGCGCCGACGCCCGGCGGGTTGACCGATCACGGGTCGATCGCCTGGAACCTGGGCCCGGCCTTGTCCTGGCGCTTCCCGAACAGCAGCGCGGCGCGCGCGCAGATCGCCGATGCCGAAGCGCAGGAACACGCCGCGCTTGCGCGTTTCGATGCGGTGATCCTGGCCACATTGAAAGACGTGAAACAGGCGCTGGCGACCTACCAGGCAGCGCTGCGTCAGCACGCTGCGTTGAAGACAGCTGCCGTGCAGAGCGGTGAGGCGCTTCGACTGGCGCAGGTGGGCCGACGCGCCGGTGCGGCGAGCGAGCTGGACGTGCTCGAGGCGGAGCGCCGCGATGTCGAGGCACAGGCCATGGCCGCCTCCGCCGAGGCGGAGATCGCCGCCGACCAGATTGCGTTGTTCCGGTCGCTTGGTGGCGGCTGGGAGCAGGCGCCTGCCGTACATCTCCCCACCATCACCCGCAGCGATGACGCCGCGCGCTGATTCACCCTTTTCCCCCGCACTCCCCCGACAGACGACATGACAGACACAGACAATCCACGCGGCGCACCCGTTCGTTCGCCCCGCTCCCTCCTGCGGATGAAGCGCAGGCCCATGGTCATCGGCGCAATCGTGCTGCTCGTCCTGGCCGGCGGCGGTGCCGGCCTGCGTTGGTGGACAGTAGGCCGCTTCCAGGTCAGCACCGACAACGCCTACGTCAGGGCCGACATCGCAACGGTCAATCCACGAATCGCTGGTTACATCACCACGGTCCGGGTGCGCGACAACCAGCACGTGGCCGAGGGTGAGATTCTGGCCACACTGGACGATCGGGACTATCGCTCGCGTCTGCTCCAGGCCGAAGGCGCGGTCGCAATGGCGACGGCGCAGGTAAGGGCGCAGCAGGCTGCCATCGCCAACCTCGACGCGCAGAGCACGCGGCAGCAGAGCGTGATTGCCGCTGCTGCCGCAGATCTGCGGGCGCACCAGGCAGATCTCCGTCAGGCCGCCCAGGCCTATCGCCGGGAACGTCTGCTTGCCGACCAGCAGGCATCGGATGCGAAGCACCTGGAAGCCGCAGATGCCAGCGCACAGCGCACTGCAGCGAACACGGATGCTGCGCGCGCTGCGGTGGCTGCGAGCACGGCTTACACCAAGGTACTGGTGACCGAGCGTGAGCGCGCGAGCGCCGCGCTTGACCAGGCGCAGGGTGCATTGGTGCAGGCTCAGGCAGGTCTGGCCCTTGCCACCCTTGACCTGGAACACACGGTGATCCGTGCACCGCAGGCCGGAACGGTCGGTCAACGCAGCTTGCGGATGGGGGATTACGTGGGTGCCGGCGCACCGCTGATGGCGATCGTGCCGGACCAGATCTACATCGTCGCCAACTACAAAGAGGTGCAGCTGGAGCGCGTGGCGCCGGGCCAGCCTGTGGAGATCGAGGTCGATGCACTCGGCGGACGCGCCTTGAAGGGACGCGTGGAAAGCTTCGCCCCTGCCTCCGGCGCGCAGTTCGCGCTGTTGCCGCCCGACAACGCGACCGGAAACTTCACCAAGATCGTCCAGCGCATGTCGGTGCGTATCACCGTGGATGCCGACCAGGCGAAGCTGTCGTTCCTGCGGCCGGGGATGTCGGTGGTGGCGGCCATCGACACACGCACGGATCGCGCGCCATGAGCGCCACCATGGCAACCCCTGCCGAGGATGCAGTATCACTGCGTGCGTGGGTCGCGGTGATCGGTGGCGTGGTTGGCTGCTTCATGGCGGGTATGAACGTGCACGTCACCAATGCGTCGCTGCCGGATGTGCGCGGGTCGTTGGGTGCCACTTTCGAGGAAGGGTCGTGGATCACCACGGCCTATCTTGTCGCGGAGATCATCGTCATTCCGCTGGCGGCCTGGCTGGCATCGGTCTTCACCGTGCGCCGCGTGCTGATGGTGGGGGCCGCAGGCTTCGTGCTCTTCTCGATGGCCTGCTCGATCGCACCCAACATCAACGCGATGATCCTGGCGCGCACGCTGCAGGGCGCGTTCGGTGGTGTGCTGATACCGCTCTCGTTCCAGCTCATCGTGACCGAGCTGCCATCATCAAAACATCCGTTTGGCATGGCGTTGTTCGCCATAGCAAACAACGTGGCGCAGGCGGCGGGGCCATCGCTTGGCGGTTGGTTGACCGATGTCTATTCGTGGCGGGCGATCTTCTATCTGCAAGTGCCGCCCGGCCTGCTGCTGCTGGCTGCCATCGGCTGGTCGATCCGGCCGCAGCCGATGGCGCTGCACAGGTTCCGGACCGGCGACTGGGGCGGCATCATCGCCATGGCCCTGGGCTTGTCCGCGCTGCAGATCATGCTGGAGGAGGGCGGTCGCAAAGACTGGTTCTCTTCGACGTTCATCATCGAGGCAGCACTCATCGCCACAGTTGGCCTGGTCGCGTTCGTCGCCATCGAGCTGCGCCGCAGCGAGCCGTTCCTCAACCTGCGGCTGCTTTCCCGCTACAACTTCGGGTTGGCCAGCCTGATGCAGTTCACCTTCGGCGCGGTGGTGTTCGGTGTGGTGTTCCTCATTCCCAATTACTTTGCCGACGTACATGGTTACAACGCGCGCCAGATCGGGTTGACCATGATTCCGTACGGCATCGTGCAGTTCATCATGTCCTTCGCCACGCCGCCGCTGATGAAGCGCACCAGCGTGCGGACCGTCATCGTGCTGGGCTTCGTCATCATGGCGGTGGGCTGCCTGATGAACATCCACCTGGATGCCAACGCGGCAAGCAACGTCATCGTGCCGTCGTTGATCGTGCGTGGCATCGGCCAATCGCTGATCGTGGTCGCACTCAGTGTGATGGCCGTGGAAGGGCTGGAACGCACTGAGCTCGGCTCGGCGGCAGGCGTGTTCTCGATGGTGCGCAATGTGGGTGGCGCGATCGGTATCGCCGTGGCCAGTCAGTTCATCGTGACCCGGGAGCGACTGCATGCGTTGCACATCGGGGAATCGGTCACGTCCTTCGCGCCAGCTACCCAGGCGCGCGTGGTCGAGCTGGTCAGGATGCTGGCCAAAGCCCCCATGGACAGCGCCACCGCTCTGTTCGGCAACGGACATGCACTGGAACGGCAGCAGGCGTTCGCGATCCTCGACAGGATCGTTCATCGTGAGGCATTGCTGTTGGCCTACAGCGATGCCTTCCTTGTGGCAGGCATTGCCATGCTTGCCTGTGCGGCTGGCAGTCTGATGCTTCGTGGCAAGAAGCATGTCCGCCCAGGGTGAATACCGGTGTTGGCAATCGGCAAACTTTAGGGCTCCTTGCAAGCAGCATTCAGCGGCGGTTTCACCCACGGTGCCATTCTCTGGATCGTTGGCCGGTTCCCACGACAATCTGTCCCATCGATGCCGCTAGTGACCGATGGACGCAGTCGTAGAATCAAGTTGACCGAGATCCGGGTTGAGCCGTTGAATCCGCCTCGTTCGCGTTGCAGCACCTAGCCCGCCTGCTGGCGAAATGCCAGATCCGGCAAAGTGCGCCAGACGTGCGCTGAAGGGTCTGTTCCCGGGGAGGGGGCGAATCGGCAGAGCACACTTTTTTGACTTGAGTGACCTGCACCAGGAAACAAGAATGAACGTCCGCGAGCTCCTGCAATCCAAGAAAGAAGCTGTCATCACCATCGACACGGAAGACACGATCGGTGCCGCCGCGCACAAGATGAGCGCGAACAGGATCGCTGCACTGGTAGTGATGAAGGATGATGCCCCGGTCGGCATCATTTCCGAAAAGGACATCGTCCGCAGCCTGGCCGATGATGGTCCGCAGGCCGGCCGACGGGTGATTTCCAGCCTGCCGTCCACCGGCCTGGAAGGCATTGCGCCGGACGCCACGCTGAAGCAGGCCATGTCCCTGATGACCTACTCGCGTCGCCGCCACCTGATGGTTACCGATGGTGCCACGCTGGTCGGCATCCTCAGCCTGGGTGACATCGTGAAGAACCTGCTGGGCGAGCTGGAGCTGGAAAAGGCCGTGCTGCAGGACATCTACATGGCGGCCCACTGAGGCCTGCGCAGTGCGATGAGACGAAGCCGGGCATTGCCCGGCTTCTTCGTTGGTAGCGCCGGGCCATGCCCGGCGAGCGCGTAGCGCAGGAATCAGAAACTGACCTTGACCGAATCGGCGCTGTAGTTCGCCGGGCCGTGGTAGACGACCTCGATGTTGTTGCCATCTGGATCGAGCACGAAGGCGCCGTAGTAGCCGGGATGGTAAGGGCGCTCGCCGGGCGCGCCGTTGTCCTTCCCGCCAGCCGCCAGCGCAGCGCTGTGGAAAGCATCGACGGTGGCGGTATCGCGGGCCTGGAACGCCAGGTGGTGGCGGCCGGTCAACTGGCCGGCGGCGGCCTCGCTGCTGGCGCTGGAAATGAACAGTTCGTCGGCCCAGAAGTAGTCATCGCCTTCACCGGCCACCGGGATGCCGATCGTGTCGAACACCGCCTGATAGAAGCGGCGGCTGGCGGCTAGATCGCGCACGACCAGCTGGATGTGGTCGATCAGGCGGCCACGGTGCAGTTCCATCGTTTCCATACGAACCTCGCAAAAAAGGGGGCGGAGTCGGTAGCGCCGGGCCGTGCCCGGCGAGCGCGCAGCGCGGCCTGCTCAAGGCCGCCGGGCATGGCCCGGCGCTACCGGAATTGTGCCCCTTTCTGGGTCAGGCGTTGGAGATGATCTCGACCCAGTAGCCGTCCGGGTCCTTGATGAAGGCGAGGTTCTTCATGCGGCCGTCGGTCAGGCGCTTCTGGAAGGTCACGCCCAGGTCTTCGAAGCGCTGGCAGGCCGCTTCGATGTCCGGCACCGACACGCAGATGTGGCCGAAGCCGCGCGGGTCGCTGTTGCCGTCGTGGTAGACCGCGCCGTCCTGGGTCTCGGTGCCGTGGTTGTGGGTCAGTTCCAGCACGCCCGGCAGTCCGGCCATCCACAGGCGGCGGGCGTTGTCATCTTCCGGCACCACGGTGCCGGCCGGAACGTAGGCCAGGAAGTACAGGCTGAACTGGGCTTCGGCGAAGTCGCGCTTGTCGATCAGCTGGTAGCCGAGCACGCGGGTGTAGAAGTCCAGCGAGGCGGTGGCGTCCTTGACCCGCAGCATGGTGTGGTTGAAGACGAAGCCGGTGGTTTCGGCCGGGGCCTGGGCGGCGACGCCGGGGACATCGCGCAGGGCGGGAATGGTCATGGGGGAGGTCCTTCAGACAGGGCCGTTGCCGGCCGGATGGGCGTCATTCTACGGGCCGGCAGCTGACGGCACCGCGACGTACAATGGCCGGATCGCACCGTTCCGTCCTGATGACCATTGCCCGCCATGTCGCAGCGTGAATGGGTGGCCGCCGCCATCCGCAAGATCGAAGCCGATTTCAACCGTTCCGCCGATACCCACCTGATCCCGCTGGCCTTGCCCGGGTTCGATGGCATCGAGGTATACCTGAAGGATGAATCGAGCCATCCCACCGGCAGCCTCAAGCATCGGCTGGCGCGCTCGCTGTTCCTGTACGCGCTGGCCAACGGCTGGTTGCGCGAAGGGCGGCCGGTGATCGAGGCCTCCAGCGGCTCCACTGCCGTGTCGGAGGCCTACTTCGCGCGACTGCTGGGCCTGCCGTTCATCGCGGTGATGCCGGCCACGACGTCGCCGGAGAAGATCGCGGCGATCGAGTTCCACGGTGGCCGCTGCCATCTGGTCGAGCGCGCCTGCGACCTCAACTGCGATTCGGAAAAGCTGGCCCGCGAAACCGGCGGCCACTTCATGGACCAGTTCACCTATGCCGAGCGCGCCACCGACTGGCGTGCCAACAACAACATCGCCGAATCCATCTTCAAGCAGATGGCCGAGGAGCCCAGCCCGATTCCGGACTGGATCGTGTGCAGCCCCGGCACCGGTGGTACTGCCGCAACGCTCGGGCGCTACGTCAGCTATCGCCGGCACGACACCCGCATCCTGTGTGCGGACCCGGAAGTCTCGGTGTTCTTCGACGGCTACCAGGCCGCCCTGGCCGGCGGCAACGAGTGGCGCGGCATGACCTGCAACGGCGGTTCGCGGGTGGAAGGCATTGGCCGGCCGCGGGTGGAGTCGAGCTTCATTCCGACCAGTGTCGACGCCATGGTGAAGGTGCCCGACGCCTTGAGCCTAGCTGCGATGCGCCACGTCAGCCGCCAGCTGGGACGCCGCGTCGGTGGCTCCACCGGTACCAATTTCATCGGCGTGCTGCAGGCCGCCCAGTGGATGCGCGAGGCTGGCCGCCAGGGCAGCATCGTCAGCATCCTGTGCGACAGCGGCGATCGCTACGCGCACAGCTATTACGACCCTGCCTGGTATGTGCGGCAGGGAATCGATGTGGAAACCGCCGACGCGCAGGTGGCGGCGGCAGCGGCCGGGCAGGGCCTGCCTGGATTGCCGTGGTGCAGCCTGGAAGCGCTGTAGCCGGCCGACATTTCCGCCGGGCATGGCCCGGCGCTATCGGTCACGCCGAGCCGGCAGCGCCGGGCCGTGCCCGGCGAGCGCAGCGGTGAGTCGCACCCCGATCAATATCCGGCCGCAGTGAACGCATCCAGTACCGCATCGCGCAGGGCATCGGGCAGGGCCTCGATCTCCACGGCGCGGTCGTCCAGGTGCAGGCGCGGGTCCAGGATGCTGGCCCGGCCCTGGGCCAGGGCCTGCAGCCACAGCAGCACGCAGATGACGAACTCGCGCTCGTGGCCCAGCCGCACCTGGCTGGCACCGCGTTCGATCACCTCGAACGGATACCATTCCTGCTCGTCGCTGAACCTGCCGCCCTGGTGTTGCAGTGCCTGCAGCTGCTGCAGGTGGCGCGGCGCATCGTCGCCCGCATCGCACAGCGCGGCGATCCAGGCCAGTTCGGTCGGGCTGGCCGACAGCGCCAGCGATGGTGAACGTACTGCGGATGGAGCTGGAGCCAGACCTTCCATGTGGGGCCTCCTCGACACGTTCCGCTGCGGTCTCCCCCGCGCCGCAAGCTTCAGCCGACGGCCGTAAGGCCGACGTGAACAATGGCCTGCCGCCCCTTGTCTGCCAGCCCGGCAAGCGCCATATCGATCTGGCTGCCCGCGCTGCCGGGCCCGTACTCTGGAGACCTGCCGTGACCGTTGCCAACCCCCTGCTCGATTTTTCCGGCCTGCCGCGCTTCGAGGCGATCCGCCCCGAGCATGTGGCGCCGGCGCTGGACGTGCTGCTGGCGCAGGCCGAGGCGGCGGTCAGCGCTGCCGAGCAGGTGCAGCCGGTCAGCTGGCAGACCTTCGTTACCCCGCTGGACGATGCCACCGAACGCCTGTGGCGCGCCTGGGGCCTGGTCGGCCACCTGCAGGGCGTGATCAACACCCCCGAGCTGCGCGAGGCGTACAACAGCAACCTGCCGCGGGTGACCCGCTTCGCCAGTGCGCTGGGCCAGAACCTGGCGTTGTACCGCCAGTATCAGGCGCTGGCTGCCAGCACCGAAGCGGCCGGTTTCGACGAGGCGCGCCGCAAGGTGCTGGAAAACACCCTGCGTGATTTCCGCCTCGGCGGTGCCGAGCTGGATGCGGACGCGCAGCAGCGTTTCGCCGCCATCAAGGAAGAACTGTCGGCGCTGTCGGCGAAGTTCTCGCAGAACGTGCTCGATGCCACCGATGCGTGGTCGCTGATCGTCGAAGACCCGGCGCGTCTGGCTGGCGTGCCGGACGACGTGAAGGCTGCTGCACGCGCCGCTGCGGAAAAAGACGGCACGACGGGCTGGAAACTGACCCTGCAGATGCCGTGCTACCTGCCGGTGCAGACCTGGGGCGAGGACCGCGACCTGCGCGAGATCCTGTACCGCGCCAGCGCGCAACGCGCCTCCGAGTTCGGCGACGATGCACTGGACAACGGCGGCAACATTGATCGCATCCTTGCACTGCGTGCGGAGTTGGCCGCGTTGCTGGGCTTTGATTCCTACGCCGGCTATTCGGTAGCCACCAAGATGGCCAAGGACCCCGCCGAAGTGCTGGGTTTCCTGCGCGACCTTGCTGCCCGCGCCAAGCCGTTCGCGGCCAAGGATCGTGCCGAGCTGGAGCAGTTCGCCCGCGAGCATCTCGGTATCGACAGCCTGCAGGCATGGGATCTGGCGTTCGCCGCCGACCGCCTGAAACAGGCGCGTTACAGCTATTCCGAGCAGGAAGTGAAGCAGTACTTCACCGAACCCAAGGTGCTGGGCGGCCTGTTCTCGGTGATCGAACAGCTGTACGGCCTGCGCGTGCAGGAAGACAGCGCGCCGGTCTGGCATGAGGACGTGCGCTTCTTCCGCCTGGTGGACCCGCAGGGCAATCTGGTGGGCCAGTTCTACCTGGACCTGTACGCCCGCGAAGGCAAGCGTGGCGGCGCGTGGATGGATGACTGCCGCAACCGCCGCGAGCGCGCCGATGGCAGCGTGCAGACGCCGTTGGTGTACCTGGTGTGCAACTTCGGCCGTGGTGCCGACGGTAAGCCGGCAACCTTCAGCCATAACGAAGTGACCACGCTTTTCCATGAGATGGGCCACGGCCTGCATCAGTTGCTGACCCGTATCGGCGAGCTGGGCGTGGCCGGCATCAACGGCGTGGAGTGGGATGCGGTGGAACTGCCCAGCCAGTTCATGGAGAACTTCTGTTGGGAATGGGAGCACCTGCAGGGCATGACCGCGCATGTGGACAGCGGCGAGCCGCTGCCGCGCGCGCTGTACGAGCGCATGCTGGCCGCCCGCAATTTCCACAGCGGCATGGCCACCGTGCGTCAGCTCGAGTTCGGCCTGTTCGACATGCTGCTGCACAGCCAGTTCGAGGCCGAGCAGGACAGCGTGCTGGCACTGCTTGAGCGCGTGCGTGCGGAAGTGGCGGTGAACCATCCGCCGAGCTGGAATCGCTTCCCGCATCAGTTCAGCCACATCTTCGCCGGTGGTTATGCTGCCGGTTACTACAGCTACAAGTGGGCCGAAGTGCTGAGCGCCGATGCCTACGCCGCGTTCGAGGAAGCGCCGCAGGCGCTGGCTGCAACCGGCGCGCGTTTCCGCGACGAGGTGCTGTCGCGTGGCGGCAGTCGTCCGGCCGCCGAGAACTTCAAGGCGTTCCGCGGCCGTGCGCCGCAGATCGATGCGCTGCTGCGCCATTCGGGCATGGCGTAAGCAGGTTGCCGCCATCCACGCATGGCGTGGATCTACTGGAATGCTCCGGCATGGCGTAAACGCAAAAAAGGGCAGCGCTCCGGTAGCGCCGGGCCATGCCCGGCGAGCACGTAGCGCGGCGTAGGAAAGCCGCCGGGCATGGCCCGGCGCTACCGGGGCGTCCCGCTTTCAATCGGCGTAGATCATCTTCCGGGTCATACCGCCGTCGACGACGAAATCCTGGCCGGTGCTGAATCCGGACAGCGATGAAAGCAGGTATACCGCCAGCGCGCCGATATCCTCCGGTTGCCCGACCCGACCCACCGGGTGCTGGGCATGGTCGCTGGCCGAATACTGCGGGTCGTGCCGGCGCGACGGTGCCTGCCAGGCATCGGTGCTGATCCAGCCGGGGCTGATGCTGTTCACCCGCACCGCCGGTCCGGCGCTGATCGCCAGCGCATGGGTGAAGGCCACCAGCCCGCCTTTGGCCGCTGCGTAGCCTTCGCTGTGCGGTTCGGACTGCCAGGCGCGGGTCGATGTGATGTTGATGATCGCGCCTGCATCGACCGACAGCGCCGGCAAAGCATGCTTGCTGCACAGGAACGCACCATGCAGCGACGAAAGCCGACGTTGCCATTCTTCCCAGTCCATGTCCTGCAGCAGGGTGCCGTGCGGCCCGGCGATGCCCGCATTGTTGACCAGGCCATCGATGCGGCCGAAGCGTTGCAGGGCCACCGCGATGAAGCCGCGCACACTGGTTTCGTCGGTGATGTCCAGCCGCTGGAACGCCGCATCATCGCCGCGCTGCCATTCGGCAAGGCAGGCCTGGCCTGCCTCCACATCCAGATCGCCGATCAGCACGCGGCCGCCGGCCCCGAGCACCGCCTGGGCGATGCCGCGGCCGATGCCATTGGCACCACCGGTGACCAGCACGACCCTGCCGTGCAGCGGCGCAACCGGCCAGGTGGCAATCGGCGGTACCGTGCTCATGACAGGTCGTCACCGCGCAGGCGACGGTGCCAGCCCTCAACACCGATCCGGTCCAGGGTCTGGATGTTGCGCTCGACGATCACGTCCGGGTCCGGGTAGACATCCACCGCGCGTTCCACGCTGTCTTCGCGCAGCAGGTGCAGGGTGGGGAAGGGCGCGCGGTTGGTGTAGTTGCTGGCGTCATCGGCGGCAACGCCATCGAACTGGTAGTCCGGATGGAAGCTGGCCACCTGCAGGATGCCCTGCAGGTCCAGCGCCTCGATCGCCGCATCGGCGTTGTCGAGGAAGTCGTTGTAGTCGAGGAAGTCGGTCAGCACCTGCGGGTGCACGATCAGGGTGGTATCGATCTGCTCGGCCGGCGTGTCGCGCAGCAGCACCAGTTCTTCGGCCAGTTCTTCCACCAGGGCTTCCGGTGTGGTCGCGTCGCTCAGCACGATGCGGACCTGGTCTTTCACGTACACCGCCTTGGCGAACGGGCACAGGTTCAGGCCGATGACGATGCGCTCCAGCCACAGGCGGGTGGCGGCGATCGGGTCATCGGTGGGCAGGGGGGTGTCGGTCATGGCGGGCGCATCGGCTGGCGTGGGTGGCCATTGTAGGCGTGCCGGTGCGGGGGCGCCGTTCACTGTGCAGGAACTGGACAACGGCGATGCTGGAAATTCCCATCGATTCAATCCCTTGCCGATATCACGCCAATGGCCGATTGCCGACGCAGCGGGCCAGGCGTGCAATGGCGGCACGACACAGGAGGACTTCACATGACTGCATCTTCCCCATGGCTGCCGGACACACTCTGGTCAGGCGCCTTCTTTGATGGTCAATGGAGCGCTGCCGCACAGCGCCAGCCGGTGATCGAACCCGCCACCGGGCAGTCGCTTGGTGAGATCGGCCTGGCCGACGCGGCGCAGGTCGCGCGCTCTGCAGCCGCTGCGGCGCAGGCACAACAGGCATGGGCGGCGGCGCCATACGAACAGCGCGCCGAGGTGCTGCGCAAGGCCGCGCGCCTGGCCGAGGAAAACATCGACACGCTGGTCGACTGGATGGTCCGCGAAAGCGGCTCCACCCGCCTGAAGGCCGGCTTCGAGGCCAAGGTGACCATCAAGGCACTGCATGAGGCCGCCGCACTCCCTTCGCGCAGCGTGGGGGAAATCCTGCCGTCCGAGCCCGGCAGGCTGAATCTGGCGCGGCGTCGTCCCCTCGGCGTGGTGGGGGTGATCTCACCGTTCAATTTCCCGCTGTACCTGGCGATGCGCGCGGTGGCCCCGGCCATCGCTCTCGGCAATGCCGTGGTGCTCAAGCCTGATCCGCGCACGGCGGTGTGCGGTGGTGCGGTGATCGCACGCCTGTTCGAGCAAGCAGGTCTTCCGCAGGGTGTGCTGCACATGTTGCCCGGCGACGGCGCCGCCGGTGCCGCGCTGACCAGTGATCCGCATGTGGCGATGATCCAGTTCACCGGCTCGACGGCGGCGGGACGCAAGGTCGGCGAAGCCGCCGGCAAGCATCTGAAAAAAGTGTCACTGGAGCTGGGCGGCAAGAACGCGCTGATCATCCTCGACGATGCCGATCTGGATCTGGCCGTGGCCAACACCGCCTGGGGCGTGTACCTGCACCAGGGTCAGATCTGCATGGCCACCGGCCGTGTGCTGGTACAGCGAAGCATCCATCAGGCGTTCCTGCAGAAGCTGGTGGCCAAGGCGAAGTCGCTGAAGGTGGGCGACCCGGCACGCGAGGACGTGGCGCTGGGGCCATTGATCAATGCCGCGCAGCGCGACCATGCAGCGCGTGTGGTCGACGACGCAGTGAAGGCCGGTGCGTCCCTCGAAACCGGCGGCACCTACCAGGACCTGTTCTTCGCACCGACCGTGCTCGGCAACGTCAGCGCGGACAATCCGGCGTTCAACGAAGAGATCTTCGCGCCGGTGGCGGTGGTGGTGCCGTTCGATGACGACGACGAAGCCGTGCGCCTGGCCAATGACAGCGAGTACGGCCTGTCGATGGCGATCGTTTCCCGCAATGTCGGCCGCGCGCTGAAGCTGGGCGAGCGCCTGCGTACCGGCCTGCTGCACATCAACGACCAGACCGTGAACGATGAGGTCATCAATCCCTTTGGCGGGGTAGGGGCGTCCGGCAACGGCACCAGCATCGGCGGCCCGGCCAACGTGGAGGAATTCACCCAGTGGCAATGGATGACGGTCAAGGGCGAAGCCCCGGCCTATCCGATCTGATCGAGGAGAACGCAACGATGAGCAGCAACAGTGGATCGCGTGACATCACCGCCGCCGTGGTGCGCGGCAAGGAACAGCCCTTCGTCATCGAGCAGGCGCGCCTGCGCGGCCCGCAGGACGACGAAGTGCTGGTGAAGATCGTGGCGACCGGCCTGTGCCACACCGACCTGATCGTGCGTGACCAGTACTATCCAGTGCCGCTGCCGGCGGTGCTGGGCCATGAGGGCGCGGGCATCGTCGAGGCGGTCGGCCCCAACGTGCGTGAACTGAAGGCCGGCGACCACGTGGTGCTGACCTACGGCCAGTGCGGCCACTGCAATCCCTGTCGTGGTGGACATGGTGCGTATTGCCGCGATTTCTTCGCGCTGAACTTCGGTGGCGTTGATGGCCACGGCCATACCGCCATCACCGATGCACAGGGCCAGCCGCTGCACGATCACTTCTTCGCACAGTCGTCGTTTGCCACGTTTGCGTTGGCGCGCGAGATCAACGCGATCAAGGTGCCTGACGATGCGCCGCTGGAGCTGCTCGGCCCGCTGGGCTGCGGGATCCAGACCGGTGCCGGTGCGGTGCTCAACTCGCTGCAGGTGCGATCGGGCAGCAGCTTCGCCAGCTATGGCGCCGGTGCGGTCGGCCTGAGCGCGGTGATGGCGGCCAAGGTCGCTGGTGCCACCACCATCATCGCCATCGACGTGGTGCCCTCACGGTTGCAGTTGGCCATGGAGCTGGGTGCCACCCACGTGGTCAACAGCCGCGAGACCGATGTGATCGAGGCCGTGCGTGCGATCACTGGTGGCGGCGCCGATTTCGCGCTGGAATCCACCGGTCGTCCGGAGGTTCTCTCCGCAGGTATCGAGGCGCTGGGCGGGCTGGGCATGATGGGCGTGGTTGGCGCGCCGAAATTGGGCACGACCGCCAGCTTCGATGTGAACAACCTGCTGCTGGGTGGTCGCAGCATCCGCGGCATCGTCGAGGGCGACAGCGTGCCGCAGGTGTTCATTCCGCAGCTGGTGACGCTGTACCAGCAGGGGCGCTTCCCGTTCGACAGGCTGGTGAAGTTCTATCCACTGGAGCAGATCAACCAGGCGGCCGAGGACAGTACGCGGGGCATTACCCTGAAGCCGATTCTGCGGATCGCGGCGTGAGGTGAGGGTGGGGAGGGTTTGCAGGGCTGCGCCCTGCACCCGCCGAATCAACGGCAACGGCCGAAGCAACAGCAACAGCCGAAGCAACAGCAACAGCGGGCTATCCGTGGGATGGCGGGGTGGGTCCGGTTGCGGGGGACGCCGTAAATACGTCCCTGTAGGCTCGGCCGCGGCATCCATGCCGCGGACACCCCCGCAACCGGACCCACCCCGCCTTCGACAGATCTCCGCTGCTGTTGGTAGGTGTCGACCTTGGTCGACACATGGATCCACGCCATGCGTGGATGAATGCCTGACGGAAACGGAAACGCTCCGTTGTCGGGACGTAACGCGGGCGTGGCGTGCGCGGGTGTACTCTGCGTCCATGATGGCCACGACAGTCGGGCAACAGCAATTGGTGGCGGCGCGTGCCGCTTTTGCCGAGGGCGACGTGCAGTCGCTGGCGATGCTGCCTTTGCCGTTGCAGCAGTCCTGGCAGCGTTCGCATGCGGCCGGTGTGCGTCCCGGCCAGGAGCCGTATTACCCGCCATTGCAGGGCAACGGCCACCACCTGGAATCCCGCGACGACCGTCGCCTGGCGCGTTGCGTGCAGCCTGAGCTGGAGCAGTTGTGGTCTGCGTTCGGTGCGCGGGGATGGACGATGTTCTGCGCCAACCGCGAGGGCATGGTGATCGTGCATCGCGCCCATGGACTGGAAGATGCGCCGCTGCTGCGGCCGATCCAGGTGGGCCGGCGGCTGGGCGAGGCCGAGATCGGCACCACCGCGCCTGCGGTCAGCCTGGCCGACGACATGCCCGCCCTGGTGCGCGGCAACGAACACTATCTGCAGCGGTTTGCCCCCGTGTTCTGCCTGAGTGAGCCGCTGCATGACCTGCAGGGGCAGGTCTGCGGTGCGATCGACATCACCGGCTTGGGGGAACGCGACCCGGCATTGCTGCAGGGCTATTTCCGGCAGGCAGCGCTGGCCATCGAGAACCGCTTGATGCACACGCTCAGCGATGTGCACCTGCTGGCGGTGCAGCATGATCCGCGCTGGCTGGCATCACCGCTGCAGGGCCTGTTGGCGGTGCAGGAAGACGGCCAGTTGCTTGCCGCCAACCGCGTCGCCCGGCGTCTGCTCGGACTGCCACGGCGTGGGCCGCTGCCGCTGCTTTCGCTGGACACGCTGTTTGCCGGCGCCAGCGCCGCACAGCGCCGCCGACTGCTGCAGCCCGGTCCTGCGCATCGGGTGCGGCTGGGCGAGGGCAGTGCGGTCCATCTGCAGCATCTGCAGGCACCGCGCGCTGCACGGTCGCGTTCGCCGGCTACGGCCGCGGCGCCTGTGCAGGCGGCGCCACTGCGTGACCAGCAGCGCGATGCAGCGCGCCGCGCCGCACGTGCCGCCGACGGCAACCTCAGCCTCGCTGCACGCCAACTCGGAATCTCGCGGACAACGCTGTACAAACTGCTGCGCGAGTGAGGCCGGCAACCGGGGCCGGCGCTACACCCCGGCGTCGATCAATCGCGGAAATTGTTGAACTGCAGCGGCAGTTCGAACTTGCCGGCCTTCAGCACGGCGATGGCGTCCTGCAGGTCGTCGCGCTTCTTGCCCATCACCCGCAGCTTGTCGCCGTTGATCTGGGTTTCCACTTTCAGCTTGGCTTCCTTCAGCGCCGCAGCGATCTTCTTGGCGATCTTCTGCTCGATGCCCTGCTTGACGGTGATCTTCTGCCGGGCCTGCGCCAGGTTGGTTTCCACGTCGCCATATTCCAGGCTGAGCACGTCGATGCTGCGGGCGGCCAGGCGTGCGCGCAGGATGTCGTTCATCTGCTTGAGCTGGAACTCGCTCGGTGCGGACTGGGTGATCACTTCGCCCTCGCGCTCGAATCTGGCGTCCACGCCCTTGAAGTCGAAGCGGGTGGCAAGCTCGCGGTTGGCCTGGTCGAGCGCATTGGTCAGTTCGTGGGTGTCGACTTCGGACACAACGTCGAAGGAAGGCATGGGCGTTACTCCGCAGAAATCAGTGGCGGTCATTCTATCGTGCCGGTCGCGGCGGCAACGCCCGCGGTCGGTGATAATGAGCCATGAACCTGCAACGCTCCCCTTCGCGCGCCGTGGCCTGGATGGTCGCCGCCGTCGCCTGTTTCTCGCTGATGGACGCCGGCATGAAGCAGCTCTCGGGCAGCTATCCCTCGCTGGAGGTGACCTTCCTGCGGGGTGTGGCGTCGCTGCCCTTCGTGCTGGTCTGGGTACTGGCCAGTGCCGGGCCACGCTCACTGATCCCGCGTCGCTGGGGCCTGCACCTGCTGCGCGGCGGTCTGGGCATGGCGATGATCGGCTGCTTCGTGTTCGCCCTGCGTGACCTGCCGCTGTCCACCGCGTACACCATCTATTTCGTCGCGCCGCTGCTGATTGCTGCCTTGTCGGTGCCGCTGCTGGGCGAGCGGGTCGGGCCGCGGCGCTGGGTCGCCATCGGTATCGGCCTGGTCGGCGTGCTGGTGGTGCTGCGGCCGGGCGTGGGTGGTTTCATCTCGGTGCCGGGCCTGATGGTGCTGGCCGCTGCCACTGCCTATGCCATCGCCGCGATCACCGTCAGCCTGCTGACCCGCACCGATACCTCGCAGTCGATGGTGGTCTGGTTCCTGGTCATCATGGCCATCGGTGCCGGGCTGCTGGCGATTCCCGGCTGGGTGCCGCTGCAGATGGCGCATGCGCCGTTGATCGCCGGCATGGGCCTGGCCGGAGCGCTGGGCCAGATCGCGCTGACCAAGGCCTTCCAGCTGGGTGAGGCCTCGATGATCGCGCCGCTGGAGTACAGCGGCCTGGTCTGGGTGATCGGCTGGGACCTGGCGTTCTGGGGGCAGCTGCCGGATGGCTACACCTGGGCGGGCGCGGCGATCATCGTCGCCTCGGGCCTGTATCTGCTGCACCGCGAGCGGGTGAACCGGCAGGAACCGCCGAAACCGTTGGACCATCCCTGAACCGGTTTGGCCGGGGAATGGGGTCAGAGCCCCTGCGGGGATCCGACCCGGGGTCAGATCCCCGCAGGGGCTCTGACCCCATTCCCCGGCCAATGAGCCGGTGCGGGCGCCTTAGAACCAAAAGGAATAACATTCTGGCCCATGGCGCGGGCGCGCGAGCGCCGGCGCTGGTAGGCTGCACGCCCCCTTCCATCGCCCTCCCGGTGAGCTGATCCCGTGATCGAGTTCCAGCGCCTGCACAAATCCTATGCCGTTGCCGGCCGCGCGGTCAGCGCGCTGCAGCCGCTGGACCTGACCATCGAGGCTGGTGAGGTGTTCGGCATCATCGGCCATTCCGGAGCGGGCAAATCGACGCTGATCCGCATGATCAACCGCCTGGAAGAGCCCAGCGGTGGTCGTCTGCTGATCGCCGGTGAAGACGTAACCGCGCTGGAGCCGGAGGGCCTGCGCGCGCTGCGCCGCCGGATCGGCATGATCTTCCAGCACTTCAACCTGCTGTCCTCGCGCACGGTGGCCGGCAACGTCGCCTTCCCGCTGGAACTGGCCGGAACGCCGAGGGCCGAGATCGATGCGCGCGTGGCCGAACTGCTGCAGACCGTCGGCCTGCAGGCGCATGCGGACAAGTACCCGGCGCAGCTGTCGGGCGGGCAGAAGCAGCGTGTGGGCATCGCTCGGGCACTGGCCACCCGCCCGCAGATCCTGCTGTGCGATGAGGCCACCAGCGCGCTCGATCCGCAGACCACCGCCTCGGTGCTGGCGCTGCTGTCGAAGATCAACCGCGAACTGGGCCTGACCATCGTGCTGATCACCCATGAGATGGACGTGATCCGTCGCGTCTGCGACCGCGTGGCTGTGCTCGATGCCGGCCAGCTGGTCGAGACCGGCCCGGTGACGAAGGTGTTCCTGCATCCGCAGCACCCGACCACCCGCCGTTTCGTCAGCGAATCGGAGCAGGTGGACGAGGGCACATTGCACCGCGATTTCGACGCTGTCGGTGGTCGTGTCGTACGCCTGACCTTCCTCGGCGCTGACACCTACGAACCCCTGCTCGGCAGCGTCGCGCGGCAGACCGGGGTCGACTACAACATCCTTTCCGGCCGTATCGACCGGATCAAGGACACCCCGTATGGCCAGCTGATCGTCGCCCTGGTGGGCGGTGACCAGTCCGCCGCGCAGGCCGCGTTCGTGGCTGCCGGCGTGCACGTTGAGGAACTGCGTCGATGATCATCGCCACTGCCGGCGGCTTCTTCCGCCACCTGGATGCAGGCAAGTGGGCCGACATCGGCCAGGCCACCATCGACACTCTGCTGATGCTGGCCGGTTCGCTGCCACTGACCCTGGCCATCGGCCTGCCGCTGGGCGTGCTGCTGTACCTGTTCGGTGCGCCACAGCTGAAGCGCCGGCCGTTCGCCTACGGCGTGCTCGCGCTGGTGGTGAACCTGCTGCGCTCGGTGCCCTTCATCATCCTGATGATCGTGCTGATCCCGGTGACCCTGTTCATGATGGGTACCTCGCTGGGTGTGCGTGGCGCGATCGTGCCGCTGGTCATCGGCGCTGCGCCGTTCTATGCGCGCCTGGTGGAAACCGCGCTGCGTGAAGTGGATCGTGGCGTGATCGAGGCGACCCAGGCCATGGGTGCCACCACCTGGCAGCTGGTCACCCGCGTGCTGCTGCCTGAAGCACGGCCGGGCCTGATTGCCGGTGCGACGGTCACCACCGTGGCCCTGATCGGTTTCACTGCGATGGGCGGTGCGATCGGTTCCGGTGGCCTCGGTGACCTGGCGTTCCGCGATGGCTACCAGCGCTCGCATACCGACGTGGCGCTGGTCACCGTGGTCCTGCTGCTGGTGCTGGTGCAGCTGCTGCAGATGCTGGGCGACCGCCTGGTCGCGCATTACAGCCGCAGATAACTGGGGCTTCCGCCGGGCATGGCCCGGCGCTACCGGAACGTTCGCGCGGCAGCGCCGGGCCATGCCCGGCGGCGGCGTCTCAACGCACGTTCGGCACTTCGTAGCCCAGCTTGCCGACCTGATCGGCGTGCTGCGGCACGCGCTTGAGCTTGTCGGTGTTCACCCCGTACTCGTCGCGCAGGCGTTCGGCCAGGTCCTTGTACAGGGCCTTGTCCATGTCAGGCGTGCGGGCGAAGATCCAGGCCATCTCGCGCCCCGGGTAGCCGATCAGCGCCCAGGAATAATCCGGCGCCACTTCCAGCACCCGCGAATGGGTCGGCACGACCCGGTAGAACCAGGTGCGCCAGCCGTGGTTGCCACTGTCGGGATCGACACTGGCACGCGCGCGGATTTCCTGCAGGGGCTCGCCGAAGCCATCGCGGTAGCGATAGGTGATGGCGACCTTGTGGTCCTCGCGCAGCTCGTACTGGTTGACGCTGGCGACGTGGCCGCGTTCGATGAAGTTCGGCACGCGGCCGATCACGTACCAGGTCCCCATGAAGCGCTGCAGGTCGATCGCCCCGTCTGCAGAGGCTTCCGCGGCGCTGTTGCGGGATGGCGGTGGGGAATTGGCAGCCACTGCCGGACCGCCCAGGGACAGGGCCAGCAACACAGCGCAGAGCGGGCGGATCGAGGTCATGCGGGAGCGGGCTCCAGTGGGCTTGCCCGCGCATGGTCACTGTGTGCACGCCATCCGTCAATGGTGTCGCAGCCGGTGAGAAGCTCCGCAGCCAAGCTGGCCCGCATCGACCACCGGAGAATCCGCATGCGCACACGTCCCCGCCACCGCCTTCCAGCTGAACGCGTCAGCGAACGCAGCGATCCCCGACTGCTGCGGGTGGTGCCGCAGCTCGCCTTGGCCGGGCTGGCCGTGGTGCTGGTGTGGCCGGCCGCGCGCGGCAGCAGTGCCTGGCTGGGTTGGTTGCCGCTGTGGCTGGTCGGCATGCCGTTGGCGGCCTGGTGGGCCCTGCTGCGCTGCCCGTTGCCCACGCGGGCAGCGCTGCGCTGGTTGCGACGCGACACTGGGCAGGGCCGGCGCCGCTCCCAGCCACGTACGCGCAAGGCGCACACCGCCACGGCCTGACCTTCGACACGGGGGCGGCCCCGGTCATCCATGCTAGCGTTCCACGGCTAATGACTGCCTGGAGCTGCAATGTCACGATTCGCTTCCGCCTGCCTGCTGGCCGGCATGATGACCGCTGCCTCGGTGGGTACCGCCGTGGCCGCTGAAGACACCGACCGTTACGCCTGGCTGGAGGACGTCACCGGCGACAAGCCGTTGTCCTGGGTCAAGGAACAGAACGCCAAGTCCGAGGCGCGCCTGGCGCAGACCCCGGCCTTCAAGCAGATGGAGACCAGCATCCGCGAGGTGCTCGACTCGGACGCCAAGATTCCCGGCGTGCAGAAGATCGGTGACTACTACTACAACTTCTGGAAGGACAAGCAGCACGAGCGCGGCCTGTGGCGCCGCACCACCCTGGCCGAGTACCGCAAGGCCTCGCCGACCTGGGAGACCGTGCTCGACCTGGATGCGCTGAACAAGGCCGAGAACGAAAACTGGGTCTGGCACGGCGCCGACTGCCTGCGTCCGGACTACAGCCGTTGCCTGATCGCGCTGTCGCGCGGCGGCGCCGACGCCGATGTCACCCGCGAGTTCGACCTGGCCAGCAAGAGCTGGATCAAGGACGGCTTCTTCCGCCCCGAATCGAAGGGCGGCCTGAGCTGGATCGACCGCGACACCGTGTTCGTCTACACCGATTTCGGTACCGGCTCGATGACGACCTCCGGTTACCCGCGCGTGGCCAAGCTGTGGAAGCGTGGCACGCCGATGTCCACGGCCAGCCTGGTCTATGAAGGCAAGCCGGAAGACATGTACATCGCGGCGATGCACGATGACACCCCGGGCTTCGAGCGCAACCTGGTCAGCCGTACGCTGGCCTTCTACAACAACGAGATCTACCTGCGCGGCGACGATGGCAAGCTGACCAGGATCGACGCGCCGAACTCGGCCGAGAAAGGCCTGCACAAGCAGTGGTTGACCCTGGAACTGCGCGATCCGTGGACCGTGGGTGGCAAGACCTACGCCTCCGGCGCACTGCTGGTGACCAAGCTGGATGATTTCCTGGCTGGCAAGCGCGACTTCGAGGTGCTGTTCACCCCGACCGCGACCACCTCGCTGGCCAGTGCCTCGTGGACCAGGAACCACCTGGTGCTGAACGTGCTGGACGACGTTAAGAACCGCCTGTCGGTGCTGACCCCGACCGCCAAGGGCTGGCAGAAGAGCGACTTTGTCGGTGCGCCGGCCTTCGGCACCCTCGGCGTCAGTGCGGTCGACAGCAATGACAGCGATGCAGTGTGGCTGACCGCCACCGACTACCTGACCCCGACCACCCTGGCCATCGCCGACATCGGCAAGGCGCCGGAAGTGCTGAAGACCATGCCGGCGTTCTTCGATGCCGACGGCAAGGTCATCGAACAGCACTTCGCCACCAGCAAGGACGGCACCCGCGTGCCGTACTTCGTGGTGCACGACAAGGCGATGAAGCTCGATGGCTCCAACCCGACCCTGCTGTACGGCTACGGTGGCTTCGAGATCTCGCTGACCCCGGCGTATTCCGGTGGCATGGGTCGCGCTTGGCTGGAGAAGGGCGGCGTGTACGTGGTCGCCAACATCCGTGGTGGTGGCGAGTACGGCCCGCGCTGGCACCAGGCGGCGCTGAAGCAGAACCGTCACAAGGCCTATGAAGACATGGCCGCCGTTGCCCAGGACCTGGTCACCCGCAAGATCACTTCGGCCAAGCACCTGGGCGTGCAGGGCGGCAGCAACGGTGGCCTGCTCACCGGCAACATGCTGACCCAGTACCCGGAGCTGTTCGGTGCGGTGGTGGTGCAGGTTCCGCTGCTGGACATGAAGCGCTACAGCCACCTTCTGGCCGGCGCGTCGTGGATGGCCGAGTACGGCAACCCGGACACCAGCGACTGGGAGTTCATCAAGACCTTCTCGCCGTACCACCTGTTCGACGCGAAGAAGAGCTACCCGCCGGTGCTGTTCACCACCTCCACCCGCGATGACCGCGTGCATCCGGGCCACGCCCGCAAGATGGCCGCGAAGATGATCGATGCCGGCAAGGACGTGACCTACTACGAGAACATCGAAGGCGGTCATGGCGGTGCGGCCAACAACGCGCAGGCCGCGCACATGTCCGCACTGGCCTACAGCTTCCTGTGGGAGCGGTTGGGCGGTAAATGATGAAATGAAAAACGCCGCCCTCGGGCGGCGTTTTTCGTTGGGCATTCGTTGCACGGTAGCGCCGGGCCATGCCCGGCGGCTCCCTTGCCGCGCTGCGCGCTCGCCGGGCATGGCCCGGCGCTACCGGAAATGTTTCAACCCGCGCGCGATACGGTCCACCGCGTCCTGCAGCCGCGGCACTTCCTGGGTATAGGCCAGGCGCACGTGCTGGTTCGATCGATGGAAACCGAAATCCAGGCCCGGGGTGAATGCCACGTGCTCGGTCTCCAGGAAATGCGCACAGAACGCCTGCGCGTCATCGGTGAACGCGCTGACGTCGGCGTACAGGTAGAACGCACCCTGCGGCTCCACTTCGATGCGGAAGCCCAGTTCGCGCAGGGCCGGCAGCAGGAAATCGCGGCGTTGCTGGAAGGCCTGGCGGCGTTGTTCGAAGATCGCCATCGCCTCTTCGCTGAAACAGGCAAGGGCTGCATGCTGGGCGATGCTCGAGGCGCTGATGTACAGGTTCTGCGCCAGCTTCTCCAGGTCGGGTACTGCCGCCGGCGGCGCCACCAGCCAACCCAGTCGCCAGCCGGTCATGCCGAAGTATTTGCTGAAGCTGTTCAGCACGAACGCGCTGTCGTCCACCTGCAGCACGCTCGCTGCATCCAGGCCATAGGTCAGGCCGTGATAGATCTCGTCGACCACCAGGTGGCCGCCGCGCGCATGCAGCGACGCCGACAGTGCCGCCAGTTCATCGGCTGACAGCACGGTGCCGGTGGGATTTGCCGGTGATGCCACCAGCGCGCCGACGCTGTCGGCGTTCCAGTGCTGCTGCACCAGCGAAGGGGTCAGCTGATAGGCCGTTTCCGGTCCCACCGGCACCAGCTGCGCGCCACCTTCCACCAGTCGCAGGAAGTGGCGGTTGCAGGGATAGCCGGGATCGGCCAGCAGCCAGTGGCGGCCCGGGTCGACCAGCAGGCTGCTGGCCAGCAGCAGCGCGCCGGAGCCGCCCGGCGTGACCAGGATGCGTTCGGGGTCGATATCCAGGCCGTAGTGGCTGCGATAGAAGCCGCTGATCGCCTGGCGCAGGGCGGGCAGCCCGCGTGCGGCGGTGTAGCGGGTGTGGCCGGCGGCCAGCGCCGCCTGGCCGGCACGCACGACCGGCTCGGCAGTGGTGAAGTCCGGTTCGCCAATCTCCAGATGGATCACATCGTGACCGGCCTGTTCCAGCGCCTGAGCGCGGGCCAGCAGGGACATCACATGGAAGGGAGCGATTTCGTGGCTGCGCCGGCTGTAGCCCGGCGTGTGGGGCAGGGTACTCATGGCCACATGGTACGCCGCCGGTCCAGGTAGTGCCGGCCGCTGGCCGGTAACCTCGGGATGAACAGTCTGCTGCGGTTGCCGGCCAGCGGCCGGCACTACCGGCGCGCACCATGACGATCCGCAGGGTTGCCCGCAGCCCCCCTGCAACCCAGACTCAGGCGCAAGGACGCCATTGCATTGCCGATCAAGGAGCCTTATTTCATGAAATCCACTCTCTGCCTGTTGCTTGCGAGCCTGATGACCAGCACCGCTACCGCCGCCACCCCGCCCGTTCCGCCGGATGTTGAGAAGCGTCCGCACGTGGTCAAGGCGCCGTTCGGCGCGACCCGCAACGATGACTATTACTGGCTGCGCGACGACAAGCGCGAGGACAAGGCCATGCTGGCCTACCTGCAGGCCGAGAACGCCTATGCCGACCAGCTGCTGGCACCGCTGAAGCCGCTGGAGGATGCGCTGTACGGCGAAATCGTCGGCCGCATCAAGCAGGACGATGCCAGTGTGCCGGCGCGCGAGCGCGGCTACTGGTACTACAGCCGCTACGAAACCGGCCAGGACTATCCCATCCATGCGCGCCGCAAGGCCAGCATGGACGCGCCGGAGGAAGTCCTGCTCAACGTCAACACGATGGCTGCCGGCAAGGGTTATTTCAGCGTCGGCTCGATGGAGGTCAGCCAGGACAACCAGCTGCTGGCCTGGGCCGATGATGACGTGGGCCGCCGCCAGTACGTCATCCGCTTCAAGGACCTGCGCACCGGCGCGGTGCTGCCGGACACGATCACCGGCACCTCCGGCGACCTGGTCTGGGCCGACGACAACCGCACCGTGCTGTATGTCGAGAACGATCCGGAAACCCTGCTGACCGTGCGGGTGAAGAAGCACGTGCTGGGCACCCCGGCCAGCGCCGACACCGTCGTCTACGAAGAAAAGGACGACAGCTTCTACATGGGCATCGGCCGCACCCGCGACGATCGCTTCATCACCATCGGCGTGCACAGCACCGTGTCCTCCGAAGAGCGCTACGCGCCGGCCAGCGACCCGACCACGTTCACCGTGCTCGCCCCGCGCCAGCGCGACGTGGAGTACGACGCCGACCACTACGACGGCCGCTGGGTGATCCGCACCAACGATGGTGCGAAGAACTTCAAGCTGGTCACCGCACCGACCGATGCCACCTCGCGCGCGCAGTGGAAGGACTGGATCGCCCATGACGATGCGGTGTTCATCGAAGGCTTCGAACTGTTCGATACCTACACCGCCATCGCCGAACGTTCCGAAGGCCTGGAGCGCATCCGCCTGCTGTTCAAGGACGGTCGCAACGACTACGTGAAGGCTGACGAACCGGCCTATTCGATGGGCCTGGGCGACAACACCGAGGCTGACACCACTTGGCTGCGCTACGTCTACACGTCGATGACCACGCCGACCACGGTGTACGAACTGAACACCACCAACGGCGAACGTCGCCAGCTGAAGCAGCAGCCGGTGATCGGCTATGACGCCTCGAAGTACGAGACCGACCGGGTGTGGATCACCGCGCGCGACGGGGTGAAGGTGCCGGTGTCGCTGGTCTATCGCAAGGGCTACAAGAAGGATGGCACCGGCGCGCTGTTCCAGTACGCCTACGGCAGCTACGGCATGTCGATGGACCCGTACTTCAACCAGACTGCGGTGAGCCTGCTCGACCGTGGCGTGGTGTATGCCATCGCCCACATCCGCGGCGGCCAGGAAATGGGCCGCGACTGGTACGAAAACGGCAAGCTGCTGCACAAGCAGAACACCTTCAACGACTTCATCGACGTCACCCGTGGCCTGGTTGCACAGGGCTGGGCGGCGAAGGATCGTGTCGCCGCGTCTGGTGGCAGTGCCGGTGGCCTGCTGATGGGCGCCATCGCCAACCAGGCGCCACAGGACTACCGCGTGCTGGTGGCGCAGGTGCCGTTCGTGGACGTGGTCACCACCATGCTCGACCCGACCATCCCGCTGACCACCAACGAGTACGACGAGTGGGGCAACCCCGAGCAGAAGCCGTACTACGAGTACATGCTGTCCTACTCGCCCTACGACAACGTGAAAAAGCAGGCCTATCCGTCGCTGTTCGTGGGTACCGGCCTGTGGGATTCGCAGGTGCAGTACTGGGAGCCGGCCAAGTGGGTGGCCAAGCTGCGTGATGACAACACCGGCCACTTCCCGATCCTGTTCCGCACCAACATGGAAGCCGGCCACGGCGGCAAGTCCGGGCGCTTCCAGCGTTACCGCGAACTGTCCGAGTCGTATGCGTTCGTGCTGCAGCAGCTGGGCATCGAAACGCCGGCTGCCGGCGCTGCGACCGAATGACGCATCGTGGCGGCGGTGATATCGCCGCCGCCACCTGCGCTGGGTATCCTTGCGCGATGAATCTGCCCGAACCGCCCGCCACCCAGGATCTGCCTGCGCCCACCCGGCCGGTGCGGTTCCGCTGGGCGTGGTGGCTGCTGGCCTATGCCAGCCTGGGCACCGGCATCGTCGGCATCTTCGTGCCGGGGCTGCCGACCACCGTATTCATCCTGATCTCGGCCTGGGCCGCCTCGCGCGGCTCCGAGCGCCTGCACGGCTGGCTGCTGCAGCACCCGCGCTTTGGCCCGGCCATCGCCAACTGGCAGGCACATGGTGCGGTCAGCCGCTACGGCAAATGGATGGCCACGATCACCATGGCGGTGTGTGCCGGCATCATGCTGTGGTGTGTGCCGGTGGCCTGGGTGAAGTGGTTCTCCATCGGCAGCATGACCGTGGTGGCGATCTGGCTGTGGACCCGTCCGCTGCCACCGGCCGATTGATCTCTGCCGCCGGGCATGGCCCGGCGCTACCACGGGTGCCGGATTGCGCTAGCGCCGGGCCATGCCCGGCGGATGCGTGGCGCGGCACCCTGCACCAACCGCTCAGCCGCCAATGGCTATACTCGGGGCATGAACATCCCCCATCGCAATGTCATCCTGATTCCGCTGGCAGCGGCCTCGCTGCTGTTCCTCGCCGCATGCGGCAACAAGGGCCCGCTGGTGCTGCCGCAGAAGCCGGTGCCGGTGGAAGAAACCGTCGAACCGGCCGCTGATGCCGACACCACGCCCGCTGCCACCCAGAGCACCGGTGACGGCAGTCCGTCGGTAACCCCGGACCCGGCCAAGAAGGTGGACTACGGGAATGAGTAAGGCCGGTTCCAACGGCCTGCGCTTCAGCAAGATGCACGGCGCGGGCAATGATTTCGTAGTGATCGACCTGCGCGACGGCACCCCGCCGCCCACCCCGGAACTGGCCGCGCGCCTGGCCGACCGCCATACCGGCGTCGGCTGCGACCAGATCCTGACCATCGAGCCACCGCGCGCCGAAGGCTCCGTCGCCTCGTACCGCATCTGGAACGCCGATGGTTCCAATTCCGAGCAGTGCGGCAACGGCGCGCGCTGCATCGCGGCCTGGCTGGTGCGCGAGGGCAGTGCGCAGGGCGATCGCTTCGTGATCGACAGCCCGCTGGCCAGCCACGCCGTGGATGTCCTCGGCGATGGCCAGTACGCGGTGGCGATGGGCGTGCCGCTGTTCGAACCGGCGCAGGTGCCGCTGATCGGCTTCGCCCACCCGCGCGAGGAATACCTGCTGCCACTGCAGGGTGAGACCGTGCGCTTCGCGGCGGTGTCGATGGGCAATCCACACGCGGTGATCGAAGTGGGCCTGGTCGACGCCGCACCGGTCGAGCGCGTGGGCGGATTGCTGCAGCAGCATGCCTCGTTCCCGAAGTCGGTGAACGTGGGCTTCGCGCAGGTAATGGGCCCGGAGCATGTGCGCCTGCGCGTGTTCGAGCGCGGCGTGGGTGAAACCCTGGCCTGCGGCAGTGGCGCCTGCGCGGCTGCGGTGACCCTGATGCATCGCGGCCGCCTGCAGCGCGATGCGCGCATCAGCCTGCCCGGAGGCGACCTGCGCATCCAGTGGCCGGGCGATGGCCAGCCGGTGGTGATGGCGGGCCCGACCGCATTCGTCTTCGAAGGGGAGTGGATCGCATGACTGAGACCGTCGACAAGCTCGGTGCCCATGAAGTCGCCGCCTGGTTGCGGCGTCATCCGGGCTTCCTCAAGCAGTTCCCGGACCTGGCGCTGACCCTGGTGGTGCCACGCGATGACGGTCCGACCGCATCGCTGGCCAGCTACCAGCTGGAAGTGCTGCGCGAGAAGAACCGCGAGCTGGCGCGACGGTTGGCCGACCTGGGCGCGACCGCGCAGGTCAACGAGCGGCTGGCGGTGCGCACGCATCAGCTCACCCTGGCCCTGATGAAGCAGGACAACGCCGCCGATACGCTGCGTGCGATGGCGGCGTCGCTGCAGGAAGATTTCGCAGGCGATCTGGTGCGGCTGGTGGTGCATGCGCCGGTGGCCGGGCTGGAGCAGGCCGAGTGGCTGCAGGTGCTGGCTGCCGATGATGCGCAGCTGGGCCCGTTCCGCGACTGCTTGAAGGATGGCGAGCCGATCTGTGGCCGCCTGCAGAGCGACAAGAACGCGGTGCTGTACGGCGCGCGCAGCGAGGAAGTGCAGACTACCGCGCTGCTGCCGTTGCCGGGCGTTGGCTTGATCGCGGTAGGCAGCCATGATCCGAACCGCTTCTATCCCGGCATGGGCACGCTGTTCCTGCGGATGATGGGCGAGGCCCTGGTGACCGGGCTCAAGCGCTTCGCGGATTGAGCGGGAAACGACGACGATGAGCGCGGTGCAGGCGTTCCTGCAGCACCTGCAGGTGGAGCGGCGGATGTCGGCGCATACGCTGGATGCCTACCGCCGCGACCTGGACGCATTGTCGGTGTGGGCCGAACCCCGCGGCGTGGCCGTGGAGGCGCTGGATACCGACGCCGTGCGCCAGTTCGTTGCCGACGAACACCGCCGTGGCCTGTCGGCCAAGAGCCTGCAGCGCAGGCTGTCGGCCTGCCGCAGTTTCTACGCCTGGCTGCTCAAGCATGGCCGTATCGAGGCCAGCCCGGCAGCCACGCTGAAGGCGCCGCGCGCACCGAGACGATTGCCTCAGGTACTCGATGCCGACGAAGCCGTGCAGCTGGTTGAACTGGAACCGGAAGGCGAGCTGGGTCGTCGTGACCGCGCGCTGCTGGAACTGTTCTATTCCTCCGGCCTGCGCTTGAGCGAAGTCTGCGCGCTGACCTGGCGCGATCTGGATTTCGCCAGTGGCCTGGTCAACGTGATGGGCAAGGGCAACCGGCAACGTCGCGTTCCCTTCGGAAAGCCGGCACGCGAAGCGCTGCTGACCTGGCGCAGCGAAAGCGGCGGTGGTGCCGCCACACCGGTTTTTCCCGGCCGCAACGGGCCGATCAGCCAGCGCGCGGTGCAGATCCGCATCCGCCAGCTGGCGCAGCGCCAAGGCCTGTTCAAGCACGTGCACCCGCACATGCTGCGGCACAGTTTCGCCAGCCACATCCTGGAATCCTCCGGCGACCTGCGCGGTGTGCAGGAACTGCTCGGCCATGCCGACATCGCCACCACGCAGATCTACACGCACCTGGACTTCCAGCACCTGGCCAAGGTCTACGATGCGGCGCACCCGCGCGCGAAACGCCGCAAAGACCCGCCAGACAAGGGGGGGTAGCGCCGGGCCATGCCCGGCGAGCGCGCAGCGCGGGCTGCGTCGCATGCACGACACATGGACCGCACAGCCGCCGGGCATCGCCCGGCGCTACCGGAACGGCCGCCGCTTGATCTGGATCAGGGCAGCGTAGCGGCGACCGGCGCATCGTGGCCGCAGGCCACGAAGCGATACCGACCATGGCAAAGCCCATTCCGCTGCGTCCCAAGCACCCCGAGCGCATCTGCTGGGGCTGCGACCGTTACTGCGCCGCCGACGCACTGGCCTGTGGCAACGGCTCAGGCCGCACCCAGCACCCCATCGAAACCCAGGGCGAAGACTGGTACGTGGCATGGGGCATTGAGCCGAATCCGGACCGCCCTTCGCAGGCCAAGCGCTGAACGGCAGCTATCGGCACGGGCTTGATCGCTTCGGCGGCTGTCCCCATGTCCCGTGAACAGCTATCGGAGGCCGCATGGACCCCAGTCAGAATCCCACCGTTTTCCACGCCACCACCATCGTCTGCGTTCGTCGCGGCGAGCACGTGGCCATTGCCGGCGACGGCCAGGTCACCCTCGGCCACACGGTGATGAAGGGCAACGCACGCAAGGTCCGCCGCCTCGGCCGCGATGGCCAGGTGCTGGCCGGCTTCGCCGGTGCCGCCGCCGATGCCTTCACCCTGTTCGAGCTGTTCGAAGCCAAGCTGGAAAAACACGGCCAGCTGCAGCGTGCTGCGGTGGAACTGGCCAAGGATTGGCGCACCGAGCGTCGCCTCGGCAAGCTTGAAGCCCTGTTGGCCGTGGCCGACAAGGAAACCTCGCTGATCATCAGCGGCACCGGCGATGTGATCGAGCCGGAGGACGGCATCATCGCCATCGGTTCCGGTGGTTCGTATGCACTGTCCGCTGCACGCGCGCTGATGGCGCACACCGAACTGGACGCACGCACCATCGCCAGTGAAGCGATCAACATCGCCGGCGACATCTGCATCTACACCAACCGCAACGTGGTGGTCGAGGAGCTGTGACGGGGAACCGTCACAGGCATTTCCGATCCGCCGGGCATGGCCCGGCGCTACCGACAACGAATCCGTGAGCACACCCATGCCGCACAAGATCGAAGTTTCCTCCGCCACCATGACCCCGCGCGAGATCGTGCAGGAACTGGACCGGCACATCGTCGGCCAGCATGACGCCAAGCGCGCGGTGGCCATCGCCCTGCGCAACCGCTGGCGCCGCATGCAGCTGCAGCCCGAGCTGCGCAACGAGGTCATGCCCAAGAACATCCTGATGATCGGCCCGACCGGCGTCGGCAAGACCGAGATCGCGCGCCGCCTGGCCACGCTGGCCAACGCGCCGTTCGTCAAGGTCGAAGCGACCCGCTTCACCGAAGTCGGCTACGTCGGCAAGGACGTCGAGCAGATCATCCGCGACCTGGCCGATACCGCCGTCAAGCTCTACCGCGAGCAGGCCAAGGTGCGCGTGCGCACGCAGGCCGAAGAGCGCGCCGAAGACCGCATCCTCGATGCGCTGCTGCCGCGCCGCAGTGGTGGCATCGGCTTCGACCCGGAGGCGGCGCGCAACGAACCGTCGGCCCAGGACAACGAGACCCGCATCAAGTTCCGCAAGATGCTGCGCAATGGTGAGCTGGATGATCGCGAGATCGAGCTCGACCTGACCGCCAACGTCAGCATGGACATCATGACCCCGCCGGGCATGGAGGAAATGGGCCAGCAGCTGAAGTCGATGTTCGCCAACCTCGGCGGTGGCGCCAAGGCGCACAAGCGTACGCTGACCATCAAGGCCGCGCGCCCGCTGCTGCAGGAAGAAGAAGCCGGCAAGCTGGTCAACGAGGACGATATCCGCACCGCCGCGATCGAAGCCTGCGAACAGCACGGCATCGTGTTCATCGACGAGATCGACAAGGTCGCCAAGCGGGGTGACGCAGGCTCGTCTGGCGGTGATGTCTCGCGCGAAGGCGTGCAGCGCGATCTGCTGCCGCTGGTGGAAGGTTCCAACGTGTCCACCAAGTACGGCACGATCAAGACCGACCACATCCTGTTCATCGCATCGGGCGCGTTCCACCTGGCCAAGCCCAGCGACCTGATCCCCGAGCTGCAGGGCCGCTTC
Organism: Stenotrophomonas sp. Br8; assembly: GCF_014763005.1. NCBI lineage: Bacteria > Pseudomonadati > Pseudomonadota > Gammaproteobacteria > Lysobacterales > Lysobacteraceae > Stenotrophomonas > Stenotrophomonas sp. Br8. Next base: position 192,396 of record NZ_JACGTN010000001.1, read on the forward strand.
CCGATCCGCGTGGAGCTGGGTGCGCTGAGCAAGGCGGATTTCGTGCGCATCCTGACCGAACCGAAGGCTGCGCTGACCAAACAGTACGAAGCGCTGTTGGCCACCGAAGGCGTCAAGGTCAGCTTCACCACCGATGCCATCGACCGCCTGGCCGAGATCGCGTTCCAGGTGAACGAGCGCCAGGAGAACATCGGTGCGCGTCGCCTGCACACCGTGCTGGAGCGACTGCTGGATTCGCTCAGCTACGAAGCGCCGGATCGCGATGGTGAAACCCTGGTCATCGACAGTGCCTATGTCGATGCGCACCTGGGTGAGCTGGTGCAGGATCCGGACCTGAGCCGTTACATCCTGTAACCGGGAATGCGAAAAGGCCGCCGAAAGGCGGCCTTTTCTTTGAGGTGCGTTGCCCTGGTAGTCGCCGACCTTGGTCGGCATACAAATGGCATGCCGACCAAGGTCGGCATCTACCGCTCCGGCAGCGGCTCCGGCACCGAACCCGGTACGAACACGCCTTCCTTCACGTAGGCGGCCAGGGTCATGTCCAGCGCCAGCATGCCATCGCGCTTGAGGTCCATCAGGTCCGGCTCGACCATCGCCCCATGCAGCACGCCGAGCACCGTGGCGTGCAGCATGCGCGCGGCTATCTTCGGATCGGCGCCGTCGCGCAGCTGGCCCAGGTCCTGTGCACGGCGCAGGGCACGTTCCATCCGGTCCAGGGCGTCGCGGAAACCGCTCTGCTGCAGTTCGGTCAGCACCCTGGTGTCGGCCGAGGCATCGCTGCGCAGCATGATCTCCATGGTCTTGCGCAGGCGCTCGTCCTCGGACAGCTCGATGAACGAATGGATCATCACCGCGCGCAGGTCATGCACCGGCGTGTCGCGCTGGTCGGTGGAGGTGCGCTCCAGCTCCTGCATGAAGGGCAGGTGCACCCGCTCGACGATCGCGGTCAGCACCTCGCCCTTGTTCTTGAAGTGCCAGTACACGGCGCCGCGGGTGTAACCGGCGCGGGCACCGATCATCTCCAACGTGGTGCGGGCCACGCCGTGTTCGTGAAAACAGGCTTCGGCGGCATCCAGGATGCCTTCGCGGGTTGCCTGGGTGTCCTCTTTGGTCTTGCGGGCCATGAGCGGGTACGGGTGCAGGTGAAACGTGGCTGAATTGTACCGCTTTACAAACAAACACGCATGTATGTATATTTCCTTCCCATCATTCCCGTCGTGTGCGTGGCAGGCCTGTCCTGGCTCCCACTCCACCCGGGTGGGCGCTGTTCGCGCGGTCTTCACTCCTGCAAGGGGAGGGTCCGTCGTATCAGCACCTGCTGAGATCCCTCCCTTCAAGAGCCATTCCCATCATGTTGCTGAGCCGAATCCGACCCTTCGCGTTGTCGCTGGCGATCGCTGCCACCGTCGCTGCCTGCGGCGGCCAACCCCAGGCGCCCGAACAGGGGCCGGGTCAGGTCAGCGTGGTCACGCTGAAATCCGAAACCGTCGGCCTGACCCGTGAGCTGCCGGGCCGCACCAATGCCTTCCTGGTGGCCGAAGTGCGCCCGCAGGTCAACGGCATCGTCGCCAAGCGGCTGTTCACCGAGGGTGGGATGGTCAAGGCCGGCGAGCCGCTGTACCAGATCGAGGACGCCAGCTATCGCGCCCAGGCCAACAGTGCGCGTGCACAGCTGGCCCGCGCCGAAGCCACCGCCAATGCGGCGCGGCTGAGTGCCAAGCGCATCACCGAGCTGGCCAAGGTCGACGCGGTCAGCCAGCAGGATCTGGAAAACGCCGTGGCCGCGCAGAAGCAGGCCGAGGCCGATGTCGGCGCCGCCAAGGCATCACTGGATGCCGCCAACGTGACCCTCGGTTATGCGCGCATCACCGCGCCGATCAGCGGCCGCATCGGCAAGTCCAGCGTCACCCAGGGCGCGCTGGTCAGCGCCGGCCAGGCAACTGCGCTGGCGACCGTGCAGCAGCTGGACCCGATCTACGTCGACCTCACCCAGTCCTCGGCCGAGCTGCTGCAGCTGCGCCGCGAACTGGCCGCCGGCCGCCTGCAGGACAACCAGCAGACGCCGGTCAGCATCCTGATGGAAGACGGCAGCACCTTCGAACACAAGGGCACGCTGGAGTTCTCCGAAGTCAGCGTCGATCCGGCCACCGGCAGCTTCGCCCTGCGGGTCAAGGTCGACAACCCCGACGGCCTGCTGATGCCGGGCATGTACGTGCGCGCGGTGATCGGCGGCGGTGTGCGCAGCGACGCGGTGCTGGTGCCGATGCAGGGCATCGCCCGCGATCCGAAGGGCGATACCAGCGCGATGGTGGTCGGCAAGGACAACAAGGTCGAAGTGCGCCCGGTCAAGGTCAGCCGCACCGTCGGCGACAAGTGGCTGGTCGAGGACGGCCTGAAGGCCGGTGACAAGGTCATCGTCGAAGGCCTGCAGAAAATCGGCCCGGGCATGCCCGTGAATGCCACCGAACAGGGCGTCGCCCCGGCCAAGCCGGCCGCCGCCCAACCTGCAGCTGCGGCCGCAGGCGCGAAGTAAGCGGAGAACCCCATGGCACGTTTCTTCATCGATCGACCCATCTTCGCGTGGGTCATCGCGATCATCATCATGCTCGCCGGCGGCCTGGCCCTGTTCAAGCTGCCGATCTCGATGTACCCCAACGTCGCACCGCCGGCGGTGGAAATCAGCGCCAGCTACCCGGGTGCTTCGGCCAAGGTGGTCGAAGACTCGGTGACGCAGATCATCGAGCAGAACATGAAGGGCCTTGATGGCCTGATCTACTTCTCCTCCAACAGCTCGTCCAACGGCCAGGCCACCATCACCCTGACCTTCGAGAGCGGGACCAACCCCGACATCGCCCAGGTGCAGGTGCAGAACAAGCTGCAGCTGGCGATGCCACTGCTGCCGCAGGAAGTGCAGCGGCAGGGCATCAACGTGGCCAAGTCCAGCTCGGGCTTCCTGAACGTCATCGCGTTCGTGTCCGAAGACGGCAGCATGGATGCCAACGACATCGCCGACTACGTCGGTTCCAATGTCGTGGACCGTCTCAGTCGCGTGCCGGGCGTGGGCAACATCCAGGTGTTCGGTGGCAAGTACGCCATGCGCATCTGGCTGGACCCGAACAAGCTGCACACCTACGGCATGTCGGTGCCGGAAGTGGTTGCCGCGGTGAAGGCACAGAACGCGCAGGTGGCCATCGGCCAGCTGGGTGGTGCGCCGTCGGTGAAGGGCCAGCAGCTCAACGCCACCATCAACGCGCAGTCGCGCCTGCAGACCCCGGAACAGTTCCGCAACATCATCGTGCGCGGCGCGCAGGACGGTGCCGAACTGCGCCTGGGCGACGTTGCCCGCGTCGAGCTGGGCGCCGAGTCGTACGACTTCGTCACCCGCTACAACGGTCAGCCGGCCAGCGGCCTGGCGGTCACCCTGGCCACCGGCGCCAACGCGCTGGATACCGCGGCCGGTGTCGATGAAACCCTGAAGGAACTGGAAGGCTTCTTCCCGGCCGGCCTGAAGGCCGAGATCCCGTACGACACCACCCCGTTCGTGCGCGTGTCGATCAAGGGCGTGGTGCAGACCCTGCTCGAAGCGATCGTGCTGGTGTTCGTGGTGATGTACCTGTTCCTGCAGAACTTCCGCGCCACCCTGATCCCGACCATCGCCGTACCGGTGGTGTTGCTGGGTACCTTCGGCGTGCTGTCGGTGCTGGGCTTCTCGGTGAACATGCTGACCATGTTCGCGATGGTGCTGGCCATCGGCCTGCTGGTGGACGATGCCATCGTGGTGGTGGAGAACGTCGAGCGCATCATGTCCGAAGAGGGCCTGTCGCCGCTGGAAGCCACCCGCAAGTCGATGAGCCAGATCACCGGTGCGCTGGTGGGTATCGGCCTGGTGCTGTCGGCGGTGTTCGTGCCGATGGCCTTCATGAGTGGCTCCACCGGTGTGATCTACCGGCAGTTCTCGGCGACGATCGTGTCGGCGATGGCGTTGTCGGTACTGGTGGCGATCGTGCTGACGCCGGCGCTGTGCGCGACCATGCTCAAGCCGCTGAAGAAGGGCGAGCACCATGTCGCCCATCGCGGTTTCGCCGGTCGCTTCTTCAACGGCTTCAACCGCGGCTTCGACCGTACCAGTGAAAGCTACCAGCGCGGCGTGCGCGGCATCCTGCATCGCCCGTGGCGGTTCATGGGCATCGTCGCTGCGCTGTTCCTGCTGATGGGCGTGCTGTTCGTGCGCCTGCCCAGCTCGTTCCTGCCCAATGAAGACCAGGGCGTGCTGATGGCGCTGGTGCAGGCACCGGTGGGCGCAACCCAGGAGCGCACGCTGGAATCGATCGCCGCGCTCGAAAAGCACTTCATGGAAAACGAGAAGGGTGCCGTCGAATCGGTGTTCTCGGTGCAGGGCTTCAGCTTCGCCGGCATGGGCCAGAACGCGGGCATGGCCTTCGTCAAGCTGAAGGACTGGAAGGATCGTGACGCCGACAATGGCGTGATGCCGATCACCGGACGTGCGATGGCTGCACTGGGGCAGATCAAGGATGCCTTCATCTTTGCCTTCCCGCCGCCGGCCATTCCGGAGCTGGGTACGGCTTCGGGCTACACCTTCTTCCTGAAGGACAACAGCGGCCAGGGCCATGAGGCATTGCTGGCGGCCCGCAACCAGCTGCTCGGCCTGGCGGCCGGCAGCAAGAAGCTGGCCAACGTGCGTCCGAACGGCCAGGAAGACACTCCGCAGTTCCGCATCGATATCGATGTGGCCAAGGCCAGCTCGCTGGGCCTGTCGATCGACCAGATCAACACCACCCTGGCCACCGCGTGGGGCAGTTCGTACATCGATGACTTCATCGATCGCGGCCGCGTCAAGCGCGTGTTCGTGCAGGCTGACCAGCCGTTCCGCATGGTGCCGGAGGACTTCGATCTCTGGTCGGTGAAGAACGACAAGGGTGAGATGGTTCCGTTCAGCGCCTTCGCCAGCAAGCAGTGGGACTACGGTTCGCCGCGCCTGGAACGCTACAACGGCGTGTCGGCCACCGAAATCCAGGGCGAACCGGCCCCGGGCGTGGCGTCCGGTGATGCCATGGCCGAGATCGAACAGCTGGCCAAGCAGTTGCCGGCGGGCTTCGGCGTCGAGTGGACGGCGATGTCCTACCAGGAGCGCCAGGCGGGCTCGCAGACGCCGCTGCTGTACACGCTGTCGCTGATGATCGTGTTCCTGTGTCTTGCCGCGTTGTACGAAAGCTGGAGCGTGCCGACCTCAGTGCTGCTGGTGGCGCCGCTGGGCATCCTCGGTGCGGTGCTGGCCAATACCTTCCGTGGCATGGAGCGCGACATCTATTTCCAGGTGGCGATGCTGACCACGGTGGGACTGACCAGCAAGAACGCGATCCTGATCGTCGAGTTCGCCAAGGAGCATCTGGAGAAGGGCGCGGGGCTGATCGAAGCGACGATGCACGCGGTCCGCGACCGTCTGCGCCCGATCATCATGACCTCGCTGGCCTTCGGCATGGGCGTGCTGCCGCTGGCGATCTCCAGCGGTGCCGGCTCCGGCGCCAAGCAGGCGATCGGCACCGGCGTGCTCGGCGGCATGGTGGTTGGCACCGTGCTCGGCGTGTTCTTCGTACCGCTGTTCTTCGTCGTGGTGCAGCGCGTGTTCAAGAAGCGCAACGCCGCCGAGTGATGACAACCGGTAGCGCCGGGCCATGCCCGGCGAATGCCTCACCGCATAGTCGCCGGGCCCGGCCCGGCGCTACCACCGTGACCCCCAAGGTGTCGCTATGAAATTCTCTTCTCTTGCAGTATCCCTCGCCACCGCGCTGGCGCTCAGCGCGTGCGGCACCCTGGCGCCGAAGAACACCGCAGTGGCCCCGGCCATTCCGTCGCAGTGGCCGGCGGAAGCCGCACAGGGCGAAGTGGCCGATGCGGCCGCGGTCGGCTGGCGCGACTTCTTCACCGATGAGCGCCTGCAGCAGGTGATCGGCCAGGCGCTGGACAACAACCGCGACCTGCGCGTGGCCGTGCTCAACGTCGAGAAGGCGCGTGGCCAGTACCGCGTGCAGCGCGCTGACCGCGTGCCGGGCGTGGCCGTGACCGGGCAGATGGACCGCCGCGGCGGCGACGTGCCGGTGACCGAGCAGTTCAGCGCGGGCGTCGGCGTGGCCGAGTTCGAACTGGACCTGTTCGGTCGCGTGCGCAACCTGAGTGAAGCCGCGCTGCAGCAGTACTTCGCTGTAGCCGCCAACCGTCGCAATGCACAGCTGAGCCTGGTGGCCGAGACCGCCACCGCGTGGTTGACCTACGGTGCCGACCAGCAGCGCCTGGCGATCGCCGAAGCAACGGTGAAGACCTATGAAGATTCGCTGCGTCTGGCCGAAGCACGCCATGAGCGTGGCGGCAGTTCGGCGCTGGAACTGACCCAGACCCGCACCCTGGTCGAGACCGCGCGCACCGATGCCGCGCGTCTGCGCGGGCAGCTGGCCCAGGACCGCAACGCGCTGGCGCTGCTGGCCGGCGGCCAGTTGGATCCGGCACTGCTGCCGGACAGTATCGCGCCGCAGGTGCTTGCACTGGCACCGCCGCCGGCCGGCCTGCCCAGCGACGTGCTGCTGCAGCGCCCTGACATCATGGCGGCGGAACATCAGCTGCTGGCCGCCAATGCCAACATCGGTGCCGCACGCGCCGCCTTCTTCCCCAGCATCTCGCTGACCGGCAGCATCGGCAGTGGTTCGGGTGAACTGTCGGGCCTGTTCGACAGCGGCACGCGGGTGTGGAGCTTCCTGCCGAAGATCACCTTGCCGATCTTCCAGGGCGGCAAGCTGCGCGCGAACCTGGCAGTGGCCAACGCCGATCGCGATATCGCGCTGGCGCAGTACGAAAAATCGATCCAGAGCGGTTTCCGCGAAACCGCCGATGCGCTCGCATTGAATGTCAGCCTGGATGAGCAGGCCGCCTCGCAGCAGCGCCTGGTGGAAGCGGCCGAGCAGGCCAACCGTCTGTCGCAGGCACGCTATGACGCCGGCCTGGACAGCTTCGTCACCCTGCTGGATGCACGTCGTACCGCCTACAACGCGCAGCAGACACAGCTGCAGACGCAGCTGGCGCAGCAGTCCAACCGCATCACGCTGTACAAGGTGCTGGGCGGCGGCTGGCACGAGCGCGGGTAAGCCGCGCTGATTCCGGTAGCGCCGGGCCATGCCCGGCGGCTCTTCCACCCAATATTCAGGGCGCCTGAAGCAGACCGCGCTGCGCGCTCGCCGGGCATGGCCTGGCGCTACCGCATTGGCCAGCGGCACCACGCAAATGGATACTCATCCAACTGGTCGGTGAGTCCCGCTCGGATGGGATTGCCCAGGATGTAGAGAGCGTGACGTCTCAAGGCTTTCTCATGACGCACCGCATGGTCGAAGTAGCTGGGCTGCCAAAGCGGTGTATCCACGCCGAACTGTTGCCCCAACTGTCGGCTGCTGCGTGACTTCACCGTTCCCATCAGTCGGGCAAGCGTTCCACTGCGCAGTTGCACCAGCCAGTGGAGATGATCGGGCATGATGACCCAGGCATAGGAGTGGCTCATGCCTGCACGTTCCACGAACCGCAACGCTTCCAGCAGGCATGCGGCATGGTCGGGGTCTTCGAAAACCCGACGCCGCTGCCGTACGACAGTGGTGAGCACATAGCAGCTATCGACCCGGGAATCGCGGCCACGGGCGAGATGACGACTGGACATGAAGCCAGTCTGTGGGAACAACGTGTCTGCTCGTATCGGTAATCGCCACTGATTCTTGTGGGGATCGTCCAGTCTGCGCGCAGGTGGGATGCCATCCGTGTGTGGGCACTCCGGTAGCGCCGGGCCCTCCCCAGTGGCTCTTCCGCCCGACATTCAGGGTGTCTGAAGCAGACCGCGCTTCGCGCTCGCCGGGCATGGCCCGGCGCTACCCGAAGGTCGGGATCATCGGAGATCGTGCAGTTGCCGGCCAGCGGCCGACACTACCGGTCACACCGCTTCGTCATCCCGCCGCTCGGTGCGGCAGGAGCGTACCCGCGTCAGCGCGTCGCCGGCTTCGCGCGCCATCTTCTCGTACTCGGCGCGGATCTCTTCCAGACGCTCTTCGTCCAGTTCTTCCAGGTCCAGCAGCTCGTTGTTGGCCTCGGCAGTGGCGCGGATCAGTTCATCCAGCTTGATCTGCATCGCCGCCGTGTCCGAGTTCTGCGTGTGCTGGATCAGGAACACCATCAGGAAGGTGATGATCGTGGTGCCGGTGTTGATCACCAGCTGCCAGGTATCGTTGAACTTGAATATCGGGCCGCTGATGCCCCACAGCACGACGATCGCCACCGCGGCCAGGAAGGTCCACGGCGAGCCGGTGGCGGCCGCGGCCTTCTTGGCGATCGTATTGAACAGGTTCCTTGCGCTCATCGTCATCGTTCCACTGGAATGACGACGATCATCGGCACGTGGCCGTGCAGGTGCCGTGCAGTCGAGCGTGGGCTCAGGCGCGCAGGCGCGGTGCTTCCTGGCTGCGCACCGGGCTGGCCAGGTAGACGTGCTGCCAGCAGCGTTCGACGAATTCGCGGGCCTGTGCTTCGGTCAGGCGCGGCATGATCTGCAGGGCGTACTGGGTCTGGAACAGCTCATCGCGCTGCGCATTGCTGGCGCGTGGTTGGGTGATCAGCGAATCACAGGCGAACTTGATCCACGGCACATAGGTGCCGAACGAAGTGTGCGCGAGTGCGCCATCGGCGTGCTGGCGGCGCCAGTAATCCAGCTCCGCATCGACATTGATGACCGGGGGAATGGCGGGAACTTCAGCGTGCATGACGATCCAATCGGTTGAAGGTGAAAGGGAGTGGGGGCCCGTTACAGTCTGGCCCGGACGGTGGTGCATGCCGCGTCAGCGCGATGTGCAGCCAGCGTGGCGATGGCGCAGCAGCTGTGCGTGTTCAACCGCACCCAGGCGTTCGGCCATGCCGGCCATCGCATTGCACAGGCGCACCAGGTCGCGGGGATGATCGAGCAGCAGATCCTGCTGCATGTCCTGGTAGGCGCTCCAGAACGGGGCACTGCGCTGGTGCAGTGCGTATTGCTGCTGCAGTCGGTCCCAGATCGCGGCCAGGGCCGGGTCGCTGGGAGGACGTACGGCATGCGCTTGCATGGTCGACTCCAAGCCGGGGCGGGGGCCCCGGTTGCATTCCACCCTAGACGTGGCAGCGCAGCAGGATGTTAGTGGCGCGTGTGCACTGCACGCAGCTGACTGCGCAGCAGTTCACGTTGAAGCAGGCAGACGCTGCCGGCACAAGGGTGTGCCGGCACTGAAGCGTTCATCAAGGCGGGCTCATCAGCCGTGGCGGATGCTCATTCGCCGATGTCTTCGTTCCAGATTTCCGGATGTTGCGCAATGAAACCGCCCAACAGGTCCACGCATTCCTGGCTGTCCAGGTCGATCACGTTGACGCCGTTTTCGCGCAGCCAGTCGATGCCGCCCTGGAAAGTGCGCGATTCGCCGACCACCACCGTGCCGATGTTGAACTGCCGCACCAGGCCCGAGCAGTACCAGCACGGAGCCAGGGTGGTGACCATGATGGTGTCCTGGTAGCGGCGCTGGCGGCCGGCCTTGCGGAAGGCATCGGTCTCGCCATGCACGGACGGGTCGCCTTCCTGCACGCGGCGGTTGTGGCCGCAGCCGAGCAGGCGGCCGTCGTTGTGGTACAGCGCCGCGCCGATCGGCACGCCGCCTTCGGCCAACCCCTGGCGGGCTTCGGCAATGGCGGTCTGCAACAGGGCCTGGTAGTCGGGCGTGGTGATCATGCGGGGCTCCGGTAGGTCGTGGGGCGCCATGATACGGCCAGCGTTCCCCGCAGGGGCCCTGCGGTGCGATAATCGGGGGCATGAGCGAATCCCCCTACAAATCCGGTACCACCCATTTCGGGTTCCGCGACGTTGACGCCAAGGACAAGCAGAAGCTGGTCGGCCAGGTGTTCACGTCGGTCGCGCGCAACTACGACCTGATGAACGACCTGATGAGCATGGGCGTGCACCGGGCATGGAAGCGCTACTACGTAGCCACCGCGCAGGTGAAGCCGGGTGACCGCGTGCTCGACCTGGCCGGTGGCACCGGCGATATCGCCGCGCTGCTGAAGGAGCGGGTCGGTGCCGAGGGTTCGGTGGTGCTGGGCGACATCAACGCCGGCATGCTGTCGGTCGGCCGTGACCGCCTGACCAACCGCGGCCTGGTGCTCGGCTTGGACTACGTACAGTGCAACGCCGAAGCCCTGCCGTTCCCGGACAACAGCTTCGACCTGGTGACCATCGCCTTTGGTCTGCGCAACGTGACCGACAAGGACGCCGGCCTGCGCGAGATGTTCCGCGTGCTGAAGGTGGGCGGCCAGGCCCGTGTGCTGGAGTTCTCCGAAGTCACCGCGGACTGGTTCAAGCCGATCTACGACTTCCACTCGTTCAAGATCCTGCCGAAGCTGGGCAAGCTGTTCGCCAACGATTCGGACAGCTACCAGTATCTGGCCGAGAGCATCCGCAAGCATCCGCCGCAGGAAGAGCTGAAGGCGATGATGGGGCAGGCGGGCTTCGAGCGCTGCCACTACAAGAACCTGACCGGCGGCATCGTCTCGATCCACTCCGGCTACAAGCTGTAAGCCTCGCTTTGGTAGGTGCCAACCTTGGTTGGCACACGCCCGCCGCGAGCGGTGATGGATCCGTGCCAACCAAGGTTGGCACCTACCTGTAGATGCCGACCTTGGTCGGCATGGGCCCCCACCGCGCGCCCGCCGCCATTACCCCGCACCGCGCAACGCTTCCCGGCCGGGGGAGAGGTACCATTGGGGTTTGATCCCCGTAACGGTCCCGATTCATGCGCAATCCGCTGATGCTCCTTCCGTTGGCCGTGGCCCTGGCCGCCGGCTGCTCCCAGGAGGCGGCCGCACCCGCCGCCGCTCCGACTGCCCAGAAGGCTCCCGCCGCCCCCGTGAACGCCGAAAACCGCAGCCACGATGAAAGCTCGTACGCCGAGCCGGACAAGGTCGTCGTCAAGGACATCGCGCTGGATCTGAAGCTGGACTTCGACCAGAAGCAGATCGGCGGCACCGCCACCTACACCCTGGAATGGAAGCAGAAGGATGCCAAGCAGCTGGTGCTGGACACCCGCGAGCTGAGCATCGCCAAGGTCGAAGCGATCGCCGCCGACGGCGCGCGCAGCCCGCTGCAGTTCGTGCTGGCCCCGGTGGACAAGGTGTTCGGCAGCAAGCTGACCATCGAAACCCCGGACCAGCCGGCCAAGGTCGAGGTGACCTACCACACCGCACCGACCGCGTCGGGCCTGCAGTGGCTGGCGCCGTCGATGACCGAGGGCAAGAAGCTGCCCTTCATGTTCAGCCAGTCGCAGGCGATCCACGCCCGTTCCTGGGTGCCACTGCAGGACACCCCGAGCGTGCGCTTCACCTACAGCGCGCACGTGGTCTCGCGCCCGGACGTGATGGTGCTGATGAGCGCCGACAACGATCCCAAGGCCGCGCGTGACGGTGACTACACCTTCAAGATGCCGCAGCCGATTCCGTCCTACCTGCTGGCCATCGCCGCCGGCGACCTGGTGTTCGAGCCGATCTCCGGCCGTTCCGGCGTCTGGGCCGAGCCGACCATGGTCAACAAGGCCGCCAAGGAATTCGAAGACACCGAGAAGATGATCGGTGCCGCCGAAAAGCTGTACGGCGAATACCGCTGGGGCCGCTACGACATGCTGGTGCTGCCGCCGTCGTTCCCGTTCGGTGGCATGGAAAACCCGCGCCTGACCTTCGCCACTCCGACCGTGATCGTCGGCGACAAGTCGCTGGTCTCGCTGGTCGCCCATGAACTGGCACACAGCTGGTCGGGCAACCTGGTGACCAACGCCAGCTGGAAGGACATCTGGCTCAACGAAGGCTTCACCACCTACGTCCAGGGCCGCATCACCGAAGCCCTGTACGGCAAGGAGATGGCCGAGATGGAAAAGCAGATCGACCAGACCGATCTGCTGGCCGAAGTGAAGGACATGAGCCCGGCCGACCAGGCGCTGGCGCTGCCGCCGCTGAACGAGCGTGACCCGGACGAAGCCCTGAGCCAGGTGGCCTACGTCAAGGGTTCGTGGTTCCTGGAATTCCTGGAACAGCGTTTCGGCCGCGAAACCTTCGATCCGTTCCTGCGCGGCTGGTTCGATGACCACGCTTTCCAGAGCGCCAACACTGACCAGTTCGTCGAGTACCTGAAGAAGAACCTGCTGCCGAAGAATCCGTCGGCGGTCACCGAAGCCGAACTGAAGGCGTGGCTGGACGAGCCGGGCATTCCGTCGTTCGCGGCCAAGGCGCAGTCGCGCAACTTCAGCAGCGTCGATACCGCGCGCATCGCTTTCGCCAGCGCCGGCACCGTGCCGAGCAGCCAGGTGATCGCCGAGTGGAGCACCCAGGAGTGGGTCCGCTTCATCGACGGCCTGGGCGCCACCCAGCCGCTGGACAAGCTGGCCACGCTGGACAAGGCCTTCCACTTCACCGGCACCCCGAATGGCGAGATCGCCATGCGCTGGTACCCGCTGACCATCCGCAGCGGTTACGAGCAGGCCAATGAAGCGGCGGCTGCGTTCATCGAGCGTGTCGGTCGTCGCAAGCTGATCCTGCCGATCTACGCCGAACTGGTGAAGACCCCGAAGGGTCTGGAGCTGGCCAAGCAGGCGTTCGAAAAGGCCAAGCCGGGCTACCACCCGATCACCACCGCCTCGGTGCAGGACATGCTGGCCAAGGCTGAAGCGAAGTAAGAAAAAGCGCCGGGCACTGCCCGGCGCTTTTTTTGTAGAGTCGAGCCATGCTCGACGGGCTTTTCAACAGCAGTCGAGCATGGCTCGACTCTACAAAAAAGCGCAAACACGAAGGACCTCCGCCATGAAACGACTGATCCTGCTCACCGCCTGCACGCTGGCCCTGGCCGCCTGCAGCAACCCCGAGGAAGAACGCAAGGCGCAGGAGGCCGCCGCTGCCGCCGTGCAGGCGCAGAAGGAAGCCAAGGCCGAGGACGTGGCCAAGCAGTACGACACGGCCGTGGCCGCGCAGGACTGGGAACGCGCGCGCCTGCATGGCGCCTCGCTGCTGGACCAGTACAAGGACACCGCCGCCGCCGAGCGCATCGCCGCCGGCTTCGATGAGGTCAAGGCCAAGGGCGATGCCGCGCGCGACCTGCGCCGCATGCAGGGGCTGTGGCAGTACAACCAGATTCCGGTCGGCAACAAGGGCAACCAGGTGTCGGCACAGATCTTCAGCAAGGAACGGGTGGATGTGGATGGCAGCGGCGCGAAGCCGGTGCAGCTGGTGTTCCGCGATCACCCCGAATGGAAGCGTCATGCCTACCTGGTGCTGCAGGCCGGCGATTTCCGCTGCCCGCAGTGCACGGTGAAGGTCACGGTGGACGGTGGCAAGCCGATCTCCATGGCGGCATGGCGGCCGAAGACCGATGAGGCGATCGCCATGTTCATCACCGACCAGAAGGCGCTGTGGAAGCTGGCAGCCAAGGGCAAGTCGATCAGCATCGAATTCCCGGTCAAGGCCGGTGGCACGCGCACGGCCGTGTTCGAGACCGGTGGCGTGGATGCCAGCCGCATGCCGGCGTGGTGGCATTGACTGTGAATGCACGGGTGGCTGCGCCGGCGCTGTCGACGATCCGCCACTGGGTGTTCGACATGGATGGCACGCTGACCGTGGCAGTGCATGATTTCGCGCGGATCAAGCGCGAACTGGCGATTCCGCAGGAGGATGACATCCTCACCCACCTGGCTGGGTTGCCAGCCGCGGAGGCCAGCGCCAAGCATGCCTGGCTGCTGGCGCACGAGCGCGCGTTGGCCGCTGCGTCCCAGCCGGCGACGGGGGCGGTGGCGCTGGTGCGCACGCTGCAGGGCACCGGTTGCCGTCTGGGCATCCTGACCCGCAACGTGCGCAGCCTCGCGCAGGTCACCCTGCAGGCGATCGGGCTGGGCGACGTATTTGCCGAAGACGACATCATCGGTCGCGACGAGGCCGAACCGAAGCCTTCACCTGCCGGGCTGCAGTACTTCCTGCGGCGCTGGCAGGTGGAACCTTCGCAGGTGGTGATGGTGGGCGACTACCGCTTCGATCTGGAATGCGGCCGCGCGGCGGGCAGTCGCACGCTGCTGGTCAATGCCCCGGACAACCCGTGGCCCGGCATGGCCTGTTGGCACCTGGCCGATTGCGCGGCGGTGCTGGAGCGCTGGCGAGGCTAGCGCGGCGCCCTGTACGCGCTGTGGCGGGAATCTGGGCCCCGCCACGGCGGTCAACTCTCGACTGTCATCACAGTGTATTGTGCGAGGCCGGCTGGACGTTCTGCGAATGCCCGGCCGGGGGTGAAGCGGAGGCGGTTGGGGAACCGTCGCCGCTCACTGCCGCGGCCTGATCGAAGCCGCAGTAGGCGTTGAAGGTGCCGGCGGGTGGTTTCGCTGCGCTGGTGGTTGTGTCGGGTAACACGTTGTCCGGTGTGGCCCGCTGCCAAGGATGGGGCGTGGGTGTCCTTTGCTCCATTTCTGGATTCCTTTCATGCTCCGAGCTGTGTGGGTGTCGCTGTACCGGCGTCTGTGTCCGATTGCCGCCTTCTTCCTGTTTGGCCTGGTCGCCCTGTCGTTGTCGCGACTGGGGTTGGCGCTGTGGCACGCCGCGCGGGTCAGTGCTGCTGACGGCTGGGCCACGGTGTTCCTGCAGGGGCTGCGGGTGGATGTGTCGACCCTGTGCCTGCTGTACGGCATCCCGGCGGTGCTGGCGCTGCTGTTGCCGCTGGAAGGACGCGTGGGCCGCGCGTGGCGCCATCTGCTGCGGTGGTGGCTGATCCTGGCCAGCGTGCTGCTGGTGTTCATGGAGCTGGCCACGCCGAGCTTCATGGCCGAGTACGGCCTGCGCCCCAATCGCCTGTTCCTGGAATATCTGATCTATCCCGAAGAAGTCGGGATGACGCTGTTGCGCGGCCATCTGCTGGCCGTGGTGATCGAAGTTGCCGCGGTGGTCGTGCTGTTCTGGGCATTGCTTCGCGGCTCGCGGCGCTGGGTCGGCAACAGCCCGATGGTCGCAGTCGAAGCGGGATGGCTGTGGCGGCTGCCGTTGGCGTTCCTGGTGCTGCTGCTGGCGGCGCTGGGCGTGCGTTCCAGCCTGGGTCATCGGCCCTTGAATCCGGCACTGGTGGCGTTCTCGACCGACCCGACCATCAACGCCTTGCCGCTGAATTCGCTGTACACCGTCGGCTATGCCGCGCGGCAACTGGCGACCCGCAGCGAAACCTCGCGCGTCTACGGTGACCTGCCGCTGGCCGAGGTGGTCAGCGAACTGCGCGCCAGCAGCGGCCTGCCGGCATCGGCGTATGTCTCCGACGCATTGCCGAGCCTGGCGCTGCGTCCGCCGCAGTACCAGGGCAAGCCGCGCAATCTGGTGATCGTGCTGGAAGAAAGCCTGGGCGCGCAGTTCATCGGCAGTCTCGGCGGGCGGCCGTTGTCGCCCAATTACGACCGCCTGAGCACACAGGGCTGGGCGTTCGAGCGTCTGTATGCGACCGGCACGCGTTCGGTACGCGGCATCGAGGCGGTACTGACCGGATTCCCGCCGACGCCGGCCGAATCGGTGGTCAAGCTGCCCGCCAGCCGCCAGCGCTTCTTCACCCTGGCCGATGTGCTGGGGCGGCATGGCTACGACACCGGCTTCTATTACGGCGGCGAAAGCCACTTCGACAACATGCGCGAGTTCTTCCTCGCCAATGGCTTCAACCGCATCGTGGATCGCAAGGATTACCGCAAGCCGGCATTTGTCGGTTCCTGGGGGGCGTCGGATGAAGACCTGTTCGGCCAGGCCGACCAGCAGTTCCGGCAGCTGAAAGCGCAGGGCAAGCCGTTCTTCGGCCTGGTGTTCACCTCCAGCAACCACGATCCGTTCGAGTTCCCGGACGGCCGCATCGACCTGTACGAGCAACCGAAACAGACCCGCGACAACGCTGCCAAGTACGCCGACTACGCGCTGGGCGAGTTCTTCCGCAAGGCGATGGCCTCACCGTACTGGGAGGACACCGTGTTCCTGGTGGTGGCCGACCATGATTCGCGGGTGTTCGGCAAGAACATGGTGCCGATCGGCAATTTCCATATTCCCGGGTTGATCCTCGGCGGTGGCATCGAGGCGCGCCGCGATACCCGCATCGTCAGCCAGATCGATCTGCCGCCGACCCTGCTGTCACTGCTGGGCATTGCCGATCCCACCCCGACGGTGGGACAGGACCTGACCGACCTGCAGCGGCTGCAGCCGGGACGCGCGCTGATGCAGTACGACCGCAACCTGGCGTGGATGGAGGGCAACGATGTGGCCATCCTGCAGCCGGACAAGCCAGCGCAGGGCTTCCGCTATGACCCGGCCAGCGATCAGCTGCAGCCGCAGCCGTTGCGGCCGGAACTGGCACGACGCGCACATGCCTACGCGATGTGGGGCACGCTGGCCTACGAAAAAGAGCTGTACCGCTTGCCGGAGAAGGCCAAGCCCTGAGCTGGAGGTAGCGCCGGGCCATGCCCGGCGAGCGCGCAGCGCGGGCTGCATCCGGAGTCGAAGGTGTCTGGTCGGAAAGCCGCCGGGCATGGCCCGGCGCTACCAGAGCGGTGCCGGCCGCTGGCCGGCAGTGTCGACCAAGGTCGACACCCACCGAGCGGGTGCGCGGGCAGTTTGGTTACACGCTCAGCGCGTAACCGAACTGCTGCTTGAACTGCTCGTTGAACTCATCGAAGGTGAAGCGCTGGTTCTGGGTGCCCGGGTGCTCGACCTTCAGCGCGCCCATCAGGTTGCCCATGCGGCCGATGGTCAGCCAGTCGAAGCCCTTCTGGATGCCGTAGATCAGGCCGGCGCGGAAGGCGTCGCCACAACCGGTCGGATCGACCACGCGGCGCTCGTGCGCCGGCGGGATGTCGTAGCTCTTTTCCGGGGTGTGGATCACCGCGCCCTTCGGGCCACGGGTGGTGATGTAGGCCTTGACCCGGCTGACGATCTCTTTTTCGTTCCAGCCGGTGCGTTCCTGCAGCAGGTTCGACTCATAGTCGTTGACCACCACGTAATCGGCCTGCTCGATGAACTCGCGCAGTTCCGGGCCGTTGAACAGCGGCATCGCCTGGCCCGGGTCGAAGATGAACGGCACGCCGTCTTCGTGGAATTCCAGTGCGTTCTGGATCATGCCTTCGCGGCCGTCCGGGCCGACCAGGCCGAGGCTGACGCCCGGCACGTCGCGCACGTGGTTTTCGTAGGAACGCATCATCGCGCCCGGGTGGAAGGCGGTGATCTGGTTGTTGTCGTGGTCGGTGGTGATGAACGCCTGCGGGGTGAACAGCTCATCGATCACGCGCACGCGGGTGAGGTCGATGCCCAGTGCATCGAAGTGCTCGCGGTACGGGCCGAAGTCCGAACCCACCGTGCCCATCGGGATCGGATCGCCACCCAGCAGGTGCAGGTTGTAGGCGATGTTGCCGGCGCAGCCGCCGAACTCGCGGCGCATGCGCGGCACCAGGAACGACACGTTCAGGATGTGCACCTTGTCCGGCAGGATGTGATTCTTGAACTGGTCCGGGAACACCATGATGGTGTCGAAGGCAAGAGAACCACAGATCAGAGCGGACATCGATGTAAGCCTATGCGGTGAATTTTGGGATGGGCCGGCCCACTTCGGCAGGCAAGCAAACGGCGCCCTTGGGCGCCCGACGGCGCAAAGGTTACCCGCTGGTGCCGCTCAGGGCCAGAACCGGGTGATGCCCGATCAGGCCGAAAGCCTGTGAAGGCGCGGGTTCAGCTAGTTTTCTCCTTGCTCGGCGGCAGGCAGGTTGCTAGGCTTGTCGACCTCGATTTCTGCCCATTTTTTCGCCATCCCGCGTTGGGCGCGACACCCCTCAGGATCAACTCCCAGATGTTCAAGAAACTGCGCGGCATGTTCTCCAATGACCTGTCCATCGACCTGGGCACGGCCAACACCCTCATCTATGTGCGTGGGCAGGGAATCGTGCTGAACGAGCCGTCCGTGGTCGCGGTGCGCCAGGATCGCGCCATTGGTGGTACCCGGTCGGTGGCAGCCGTTGGCGCCGAGGCCAAGCAGATGCTCGGCCGTACCCCGGGCCACATCACCACCATCCGCCCGATGAAAGACGGCGTCATCGCCGACTTCACCTACACCGAGGCGATGCTCAAGCACTTCATCAAGAAGGTGCACAAGTCGCGCTTCCTGCGCCCGAGCCCGCGCGTGCTGGTCTGCGTGCCGGCCGGCTCGACCCAGGTCGAGCGCCGCGCGATCAAGGAATCGGCCGAGGAGGCCGGTGCCCGTGACGTGTTCCTGATCGAAGAGCCGATGGCGGCCGCGATCGGCGCCGGCATGCCGGTCACCGAGGCCCGTGGCTCGATGGTCATCGACATCGGCGGCGGCACCACCGAAGTGGCGGTGATCTCGCTCAACGGCATCGTCTATTCCGCCTCGGTGCGCATCGGCGGCGACCGCTTCGACGAATCGATCACCAACTACGTGCGCCGCAACCACGGCATGCTGATCGGTGAAGCCACCGCCGAGCGCATCAAGGTCGAACTGGGCTGTGCCTACCCGCAGGCGGAAGCGATCGAGATGGAAATCTCCGGCCGCAACCTCGCCGAGGGCGTGCCGAAGATGATCAAGATCAGCTCCAACGAAGTGCTTGAAGCGCTGCACGAGCCGCTGTCGGGCATTGTCAGCGCGGTCAAGCTGGCACTGGAACAGACCCCGCCGGAACTGTGCGCCGACGTCGCCGAGCGCGGCATCGTGCTGACCGGTGGTGGCGCCCTGCTGCGCGACATGGACCGCCTGATTTCCGAGGAAACCGGTCTGCACGTGCAGGTGGCTGACGACCCGTTGACCTGCGTGGCCCGCGGTGGCGGTCGTGCGCTGGAACTGGTCGACATGCACGGCAACGAGTTCTTTGCGCCGGAATAAGCCGTCCCGGCTGCCTGCGCCCGCAGCGCCCCTCCGGGGTGCGGCCCGCCACATCGGCGGGTCGGCACCGGCGGGGCGCCCGCGTGTTTCCCTTCCGCCTTCTGCCAGTTGAATCGCTGCCGTGCCGCCCTACGCCGGACCTCCCGTCGCTTCCCGATCCGGTGATGCCGCCAGCCCGCTGCGGCTGCTGGCCTATCTCGCACTGGCAATCACCTTGATCGTCCTCGACGACCAGGCCGGCTGGCTGGCGCGTCTGCGCGAGCAGGCCAACAGCCTGGTGCAGCCGGTGTGGGCCCTGGCCGGCCTGCCCGGCAAGCTCGGCGGGCAGGTGCGGGATACCGCCGCAAGCCACGGCCAGCTGGTGACCGAGAACCGCGAACTGCGCAACCAGCTGCTGCTGGCCAACGCCCGCCTGACCCGCCTGCAGACCGCCGCGCTGGACAACGCCCAGCTGCGCGAACTGCTGAACGTGGCCGAGCGCAGTGGCCTGGACGTGCAGCTGGCGCCGATCCTGGACATCGACCTGGACCCGGTCAAACAGCGCCTGGTGCTGGACGCCGGCAGCCGCGAAGGCGTGCACGTCGGCCAGGCGGTGATCGATTCCGGCGGCCTGATGGGCCAGGTGATCAGCGTGACCGCGGGCAGCTCCACCGTGCTGTTGCTGACCGATCCCGACCACGCGGTGCCGGTGACCGTGGCCCGCAATGGCGTGCGCCTGATCGTCTACGGCCGCGGCGACAAGCTGGAACTGCGCGACATCCCGCTCAGCGCCGGCGTGGAAGTAGGCGATGAGATCGTCACCTCCGGCCTTGGCGGTCGCTTCCCGGCGGGATTCCCGGTCGGCACCATCACCGGGCTGCGCCCGGACGATACCCATGCCTTCCTGGTGGGCGAACTGAAGCCGGCCGCGCAGCTTGATCGCGGCCGAGACGTGCTGCTGCTGCGCCCGGGCGCAGCGATCCGCATTCCGCCGAACCTGCGCCTGCAGATGGAACAGGCCGCTCCCGGTGGCCCGGCCGATGCCACAGCGCTGCCGACCGGCGCCGCGCCGACGGCGCCTTCGACGGCGCAGCCCACCCGGGTAGTGCCGGCCGCTGGCCAGCAACCGTCCTCGTCTTCGACGGGGACGGCTGCCCCCACACCTTCGGCGACGCAAAGCTCTCCGGTAGTGCCGGCCGCTGGCCGGCAACCGCAGCAAACTCAACCTCAGCCGACCACACCGGAGGCGCAACGATGAGCCGCCTTCGCGACAACCGCTGGGTGCTGCCGGCCAGCGTGGTGGTGGCCCTGCTGCTGGGCCTGCTGCCGTTGCCGGCGCTGCTGCAGCCGCTGCGTCCGTATTGGCTGGCATTGGTGCTGGCCTACTGGGTGATCGAAGCGCCCGAACGCGTCGGCCTCGGCATCGCCTTCGCCAGCGGCGTCGTCGCCGACCTGCTGTATGGCGGGGTGCTGGGCGAACAGGCGCTGCGGCTGGTGATGCTGGCCTTCATCCTGCAGCGCTTCCGCGCACGCATCCGCTTCTTCCCGATGTCGCAGCAGATGCTGGCCATCGGCGGCCTGCTGTTCAACGACCGCATCGTCAGCGCGCTGGTCCACATCATGGTGGGCGAGCCCACCCTGCCGTGGTCGTACTGGTGGGCACCGCTGCTCGGCATGGGCCTGTGGCCGCTGGTGTTCGTGCTGCTGGATGCGGTGCGCTTCGGCAAGCGCGGGCGCTGAGCCATGCTGCCGCGCCGCCAGGTCAAGAATCCGCACGCCGAAGCCGAACAGTTCCGGCGCCGCGCGGCGTTGGGCTTCTTCGGCGTGCTGGTCTGCCTGCTGGGCCTGGGCGGCTGGTACTTCAAGCTGCAGGTGCTGGACCACGACATCTACGCCACCCGATCCGAAGCCAACCGCATCAAGCCGCGGCCGGTGGTGCCCGGGCGCGGCATGATCTATGACCGCAACGGCCGCCTGCTGGCCGAGAACGTGCCGGCGTTCCGCCTGGATGTCACCCCGGACAAGGTCAAGGACATGGATGCCACCCTGGAAGGGCTGGCGAAGATCATCCAGATCAGCCCGGAAGAACTGGAAGCGTTCAACAAGTCGCGCAAGGCGCGCCGCAAGTTCCTGCCGGTCACGCTGAAGCTGCGCATGAGCGATGAGGAAATGGCGCGCTTCGCCGTGGACCGCTGGCGCTTTCCCGGCGTCGAGCTGGAACCGTACCTGACCCGTCGCTATCCCTATGGCGACCTGTTCGCGCACATCATCGGTTACGTCGGCCGCGTGGACGACAAGGATCTTGAGATCCTCGGCGAAGGCAATGCCGCGCTGACCCACATCGGCAAGTCGGGCCTGGAGCGCTATTACGAGCAGGAACTGCGCGGCAAGGTCGGCTACGAGCAGGTCGAGACCAACGTGCAGGGCCGCGCGATCCGCACCATCGGCCGTGTCGCCGCACAGTCCGGCGCCGACCTGCGTCTGTCGATCGACGCCGACCTGCAGCGGGCGATGGTGGCCGCCTTCGGCGATCAGGAAGGCTCGGCCGTGGCGATGGACCCGCGAACCGGTGAAGTGCTGGCAATGGTCAGCCTGCCGTCCTACGACCCGAACCTGTTCGTCAACGGCATCTCGCATGCCGATTTCAAGGCGCTCAACGACAACCCGTCGCGCCCGCAGTTCAATCGACTGGTACTCGGCGGCGTCGCTCCCGGTTCCACCCTGAAGCCGTTGATCGGCCTGGCCGGCCTCGATTCGGGCGTTCGCCGTCCGGAGGACAAGGTGCTGTCGACCGGCATGTTCTACCTGCCCGGCACCTCGCGTGGCTGGGGCGATTCGCACCGTGGCGGTCACGGCTGGACCGATCTGCGCAAGTCCATCGCGCAGTCGGTCAATACGTACTACTACCGGCTGGCATTGGACCTGGGCATCGAGCGGTTCGACCACTACATGGAGTACTACGGCTTCGGCCAGCCGACCGGCATCGATCTGACCGGCGAGATCTCCGGCATCCTGCCGTCGCCGGCCTACAAGCGGAAGAGCCGCAAGGAAGCCTGGTATCCCGGCGACACGGTGAACATCAGCATCGGCCAGGGCGATTGGAAGGTCACCCCGCTGCAGCTGGCCCGTGGTGTCAGCGGCCTGGCCAATGGCCAGCTGCGCACGCCGCATCTGGTGATGCAGCAGCGTGCTGGTTTCGACAGCGACTGGGTGGCGACAGAGCCCGGCCCGAGCAAGCCGGTCAGCCCCAACCCGAACAATCTTCAGGCGGTGCGCGAAGGCATGATGGCCACCATGCTTCCCGGCGGCAGCGCCGCACGCATGGCGGCCGGCGCGCCGTACACGATGGCGGGCAAGACCGGTACCGCGCAGGTCGTCAGCCGCAAGGGCACCGCCGCGGTCAATCCCAGAAGCCTGCCGATGCACCTGCGCCACCGTGCGCTGTTCGTCGGCTTCGCGCCGGCCGAGCAGCCGGTGATCGCGCTGGCCATCGCCGTGGAAGGCGGCGGTTATGGCGGCGCGGCGGCCGCACCGATCGCGCGCAAGATCTTCGATGCCTGGCTGCTGGGCAAGATGCCTGAGGGCATGCAGCCGCTGGACAGCGAGCGCGGCACTACTGCTATCGGTGCGACTGCCTTCGACAATGAAGACGTGGGCGCACGCCAGGCCGGCGATATCGCCGCCGCGCAGTTGGCCGAGCATCCGGTACTGATCGGTGTTCCTGCGCCGGAGCCTGTGCCGGCACCTGCGCCCGGTGCGCCTTCTGCGGCAACCGTGCCGGCCGGCACGCGCCCGACTGCTGCTGCGGAGGCTGCGCGATGAAGGAGTTCCTGCGCTGGGCCGGCGAAATGCTGCAGCGGTTCTTCAGCAGCCTCGACTGGCTGCTGTGCCTCGCCCTGGGCGCGCTGATGGTGATCGGCCTGGCGACGTTGAAGAGTGCTGGCGGCGATGGCCTGGTGATGGCGCAGGGCGTGCGTTTTGCCGTGGGCCTGGCAGCGATGTGGGGCATCTCGCGGGTGCCGATCCTGCGCATCCGCTCGGCGACGCCGCTGATCTATGCCATCTCGATGATTCCGTTGCTGGCGGTGTTCGTGCTGGGCACGGGCAAGTACGGCCGGCAGTGGCTGGACCTGAAGTTCTTCTACCTGCAGCCGGCCGAGCTGCTCAAGGTCAGCCTGCCGATGATGGTGGCCTGGTACCTGCACAAGATGCCGCTGCCGCCGCGCTTCAACACGGTGCTGGTGGCGATGGTGATCATCGGCGTACCGACCGGGCTGGTGATGCTGCAGCCGGACTTCGGCACCGGCGTGCTGATCGCCGCCAGTGGTGTGTTCGTGCTGCTGCTGGCCGGCCTGCCGTGGTGGTGGGTGGGGCTGGGCGTGGGCGGTGTGGCCGCGGTCGCACCCGTCGCCTGGTTCTGGCTGCTGCGGCCGTACCAGAAGGACCGCATCATGATGTTCCTGGACCCGGAGATGGATGCGCTGGGCGCGGGCTGGAACATCATCCAGTCGAAGATCGCCATTGGTTCCGGCGGTTTCGATGGCAAGGGCTGGGGCGAAGGCTCGCAGTCGCACCTGAATTTCATTCCCGAGCAGACCACGGACTTCGCGTTCTCGGTGCTGAGCGAGGAGTTCGGCTGGATCGGCGTGGCGCTGGTGCTGACGCTGTATCTGGTGGTGATCGGGCGCTGCCTGTGGATCGCCAACCAGTCGCGCGACTCGTACTCGCGGTTGCTGGCCGGCGCAACGGGGCTGGCGTTCTTCGTCTATGTGCTGGTGAACGGCGGGATGATCTCGGGCCTGCTGCCGGTGGTGGGTGTGCCGATGCCGTTGATCAGTTACGGCGGTACGTCGGCGGTGTCGCTGCTGGCGGGGTTCGGGTTGGTGATGGCGGTGCGTCGTCACAATCCGGTGCATGGCGGGTATGGGTAGTTTCCAGCCATCGGCGCAGCCCCTCGTGGGTGGCCGATCAACGGCGGGCTTCATGCGTTGGCCCGTGCCGGTGGGGGGCGCAGGGGACGCCGTGAATACGTCCTTGTAGGCTTAGCCGCGCCATCCATGGCGCGGATACCCCTGCGCCCCCCACCGGCACGGACCCCGACAGTTTTCTGCGGTGGCCACCCACGCAAAGAGAAATAAAGCAGAGCAGAAGCGGGTCGCTTCGCTCTTTGTAGTGCCGAGCCATGCTCGGCTCAGGAATGCACGCATCACGCCGCCTGCAGCTGCACATCCACATATTCCGACAGGCCTCGGCAGGCCAGCAGCAGCCCTTCGCGGGCGTCGTCACCCAGGTGCTGCGTGTCGTCGCCGTCCACGCGCACGCGTTCGCTGGCGTGCAGCAGTTCCAGCAGGAAGGTCAGCCCGGCATTGGCGCGGTCGATGCGTGCCATCGCCATGCACTGCGCCTGCGTTCGCCCCTTGTGTGGCCACGGCTGACCATCCGCCGCTTCAACCTGACGGATGCGCTGCAGGCAGTCCAGCAGGGTAGGGTTGCCTGGACTGTTGGCGGCCTGCGTGGCGGTGAGCGTGGTTTCCAGTGCGCGGGCGATGTCGTCCGGCAGCTGGTGGGCGGCCTCGCCCAAGGTCGCGAACAGGTACGGGTAGGTGGAAGCGGACATGGCGGCATCCTTGTGCGGTAGGCAAGGGCCACCCCACGTGCATGCGAGGGTGGCGGACGATGCGTGGCTCCAATACCGGTGACCAAGTGTGAAAGCGCCGGCGGGCACAAGGCCCTCCACGCACCGTCCGCCAAAGACGCACGGACGGATTGCCAGCCGACGCCGCTCAACAAGGAGAAAGCGACGCCGGCTGGCAAGCGTAAACAACACTTGGGTCAACGGGATTGGAGTCCCGTGCCACCCGTTGTCGGTGGCACTACATGATGTGCACGGGGCCCTTGCGGCTCCAATCAGAATTGTTTGAAACCCGGAAAATCCGCAGGCCAAAGGCATCCGCCACGCGCGGTGTCGATAGCGACAAACAGCGCTGACAGCTTCGCGAAAGCGCCGGTTGCTACCGTGCCACGGGTGAAATGGAAACGAATGCTTGGCGGCTGCTGTGAGGCAGTGCGCACGATCGATCTGCCGTTGCTGGTGGCGTTGTTGATCCTGATGGGTGCGGGCCTTGCGGTGCTGCACAGCGTGAACGGACCGGTGGCAGGGCAGGCGATGCGCTTTGCGATGGGTCTGCTAGCGATGTGGCTGCTGTCGCGGGTCTCGCTGCTGCGCCTGCGCGCGTGGACACCTGCCATCTATGCGCTGTCGATGCTTCCGTTGATGGCGGTGTATGTGATCGGTACCGGTAAATACGGGCAACGCTGGCTCAACCTCGGCGTGTTCTACCTGCAGCCCTCGGAGCTGCTCAAACTCAGCCTGCCGTTGATGATGGCCTGGTATCTGCACCGTCAGCCGCTGCCGCCGTCACCGCGCACGGTGCTGACGGCAGCAGTATTGATCGGGGTGCCAGCGGTGCTGATCCTGATGCAGCCCAATCTCGGTACCGCTACCCTGGTGACGGCCAGTGGCGTATTTGCATTGCTGCTGGCTGGCTTGCAGTGGCGCTGGGTGGTGGCCGGCCTGAGTGCGGTGTCGGTGGCGGCGCCGCTGGCGTGGTTCGGGCTGCTGCGGCAGTACCAGAAGAACCGTGTGCTGACCTTCCTGGATCCGGCGGCTGATCCGTTGGGCACCGGTTGGAACATCCTGCAGTCGCGCATCGCCATCGGTTCCGGTGGCCTGCAGGGGCGTGGCTGGGGCCACGGTACGCAGGCGACATTGGATTTCCTGCCGGAGTACACCACCGATTTCGCGTTCTCGGTGTTGGCCGAGGAATTCGGCTGGATCGGCGTGGTGACGGTGTTCGCCTTGTATCTGTTCGTGGTCGGGCGCTGCCTGTCGATCGCGGTGCAGGCACGCGACACGCACGCGCGGCTGTTGGCCGGCAGCCTGGGCCTGGCGTTCTTCGTGTACGTGCTGGTCAACGGCGGGATGATTTCCGGCCTGCTGCCGGTGGTGGGTATTCCGATGCCGCTGATCAGCTACGGCGGCACCTCGGCGGTGTCGTTGCTGGCCGGCATCGGTCTGGTGATGGCGGTGCGCGGGCACCGGCCGGTACACGCGTAGCTTTCCAGCCAACGGCGCAGCCCCTCGCGGGTGGGCCGCTCAATGCGATTCATCGATTGGGCCGGGCGGGTGAGCTGTGCAGGGGACGCCGTAAACCCATCCATGGGGGCTTGTCCGCGGCATCCATGCCGCAGACACCCCTGCGCAGCCCACCCGCCCGGCCCCTGACAGTTCCCGAGTACGGCCAGCCCACGGAAAAGAAAAAGAAGATCAAAAGCAAAAGCAGCGTGGCCGACCCGGCTCAGAGCGAAGCGACCCGCTGTTGCTCTTTGCTCTTCTTTTCTCTTTGCGTGGGTGGACGCCACAGGAACGTGTCCGTGGCCGGGTAGATGGGCTGCGCAGGGGCGTGAGCCGCATGGATGCGGCGACCGAGCTTACAGGGACGTACTTGCAGCGGCCCCTGCGCAGTCCATCTACCCGGCCCCCCCATGAATCGCTTTGCGGCCACCCACGAGGGGCTGCGCCGTTCGCCGACCTTCGCCGCCGATGCACGCATGAATCTGCGCAAGCGCATTTCTGTAATCGTTCCCACAACGCCGCACAGCAGCATGCCCGCTGACGAAGTTCCATTAAAAGTGGGCGCCAATTCACATTTTGACGCCGCGTTGATCCTGATCAATGGACTTGTCGCAATCGGCCTGCACAATGGCGGCCCGTTCGGCATGGCGCGCCGTCTTTGATGCAGCGCGAGGGGCGTCGGATGGGAAAGCAGTACTGATCCAACAGGTACAAGGAGCGCGGAGCACTGCCACTGGGGAGCGGCAGCCGCGCAGGTACCGACCGGGTCCGGCGGCCGGTTGCGTCTGCGGGGATGGGGACGCAACCGGCAACCTCTGCCTGAATGGGGCAGGTCAATCACGACGCCTTCACATTTCTCGCTGAACGCGAGCAAATCGTTGTGATTCATGGTCTTAGGGGTTTTAATTCATCCATGACCTGCTAACCTGCGGTGATGATTCGACGTTCTCTGGCCTGCATGCTCACCCTCGGCCTGGTCGCCTGTGCGACCCAGCCGACGTCCCCTCCGACTTCGCCCCAGGCCAGCAGTACGCCGCGCCACCCGGCGGCCAAGCCTCAGGGCCCGGCCGAAGCCGCGCCGGAAGCGGCAGCCGCTACGGCTGCGCCGGTCGATCTCACCCCGGTGCCGTTCGAAACCGCGCGCGCCAAGTTCATTGCCGACACCGCCAAGCGCTACGGCCTGAAGCCCGACGAGATCCGCAACGTGCTCGACCAGGCGCAGGTGCGCCAGCCGATCATCGCCGCCATGTCGCGCCCGGCCGAACGGGTCAAGCCGTGGAACGAATACCGGCCGATGTTCATCAGCAAGGCGCGCATCGATGGCGGCAAGGCGTTCCTTGCCCAGCATCGCGCTGAACTGGACCGCGTACAGCAGCGCACCGGTGTGCCGGCTGAAGTGATCGTGGCGATCATCGGCGTGGAAACCAGCTACGGCAAGAATGCCGGCAGCCATCGCGTGCTCGACGCGCTGTATACGCTGGCCTTCTATTACCCGCGCAGTGGCGACCCGGCCAAGCTGGAACGCGAAGTGCGCCGCGAGCTGTTCTTCCGCGATGAGCTGGCCAAGCTGTTCGAGCTCGGCCGCGAGGAAAAGCTGGACATCACCACGCTCAAGGGCAGCTATGCCGGCGCGATGGGCATGGGCCAGTTCATGCCCTCCAGCTATCTGGATTACGCGGTGGACGGCAACGGCGATGGTCGCCGTGACCTGTTCACCAGCTACGACGACGTGTTCTCGTCCATCGCCAACTACTTCGTGAAGAAGGGCGGTTGGGTGCGCGGCGGCCAGGTTGCTGTGCCGGCCACGCTCGCTGCCGGCCGCGAAGAGTTCAACCCGACCGAGTGGATGCCCACCTGGTCGCTGTCCGATCTGGCCCAGCGTGGCTACCAGCCGAGCGCACCGGTGCAGCCGGGCGCCACCGCCACCCCCATCACGCTTGAAGGCAGCACCGGCAAGCAGTACTGGCTGGGCTTCCAGAACTATTACGCGATCACCCGTTACAACCTCTCGAAGATGTACGCGATGGCCGTGTTCCAGTTGTCGCAGGCCATTGCCGGACAGGAGCTGCCCCCGGCATGAACATCAGATGGCTGGTCCCTGGATTGATCGTCCTCGCGCTGGCCGCCTGCAGCAGCGCGCCGAAAAAGCCGGCGACCGCCGGCCATGGTGGCAAGCCGTCCGGCACGGTGGTGCAGGGCAAGGGCGGGCGTCCGGCGCATTGTCCGGAGGGCTCGCCGTACGCGGCCGCCACCGAGGACCTGTCCACCCGTGGCAACTACACCGCCGGTGGCCTGTACAAGCCGGGCGTGAAAGACACTACGCCCAGCTATGTGCCCAACGTGGCCTGCATTCCCGAGCCGCTGGTCACCAATGAAGACCGCTCGGCGATCGGCAACAAATCGCCCTACGTGGTGCTGGGCAAGCAGTACAAGGTGCTCGACGACACCCGCAACTACGTTGAGCGCGGCACCGCTTCGTACTACGGCGCCAAGTTCCACGGCCGTCTGACCTCCAACCGCGAGGTCTACGACATGTACCAGTTCACCGCCGCGCACAAGACGCTGCCGCTGCCCAGCTTCGCCCGCGTGACCAACCTGGACAATGGCGAATCGGTGATCGTGCGCGTCAATGATCGTGGTCCTTTCCACGATGGCCGCGTGGTCGATCTCAGCTATGCCGCCGCTGTGCGCCTGGGCATCACCCAGCGCGGTACCGGCAACGTGGAAGTGCGCGCGGTGCAGCCGGGTGAAACCAACCTGATGGCGCAGAAGCCGTCGCGCCGCGAACGCCGTGCTGCTGAAGCGGCGGCGGCCACTGCTGCTGTCGCCAGCGCACGCCCCGCACCTGCCGCACGCGCGGTTGCCGACAGCGACATCGATCGCCTGGTCAACCGCCTGCCTGCCGATGGGGCGCCGGCGCGTGGCCAGCCGGCCACCACCCAGGCCGCCGTCAGCACGATGCCGGAGGTGGCGGTCAGCAGTCTGCCGCCCAGCGCACCCACACCGCGTCCCGCCGCGCCGGTCGTGGCCACCGCCATGCCGCGCAGCCCGGCCCCGGCCAGCCTGTCGCAGAAGGTAGTGGGCGCGGTGATGCTGCAGGTCGCCAGTTTCTCCAGCCGCGACAACGCCAACCGGGCGATGGGCCAGCTCAACGCTGCCGGCATCGTCGGTGCCACCATCAGCGACATTGCTGCCGGTGGTCGTACCCTGTGGCGCCTGCGGGTACCTGCCAGCGACCACGCCAGCGCGGCGGAACTTGCCGGGCGCATCTCGGGTCTGGGCCTTGGCTCGCCACAGATCGTCAAGGACTGATTCCGCCCGGGCCGGTGCTGCCGGCCCTTGCCACCCCGGCCTTACAATGGCCACCTTGTCCCATCCTTCATTTTCCGGCCGTCCCCTGGAGCCTGCTGTCCCATGAATTTCCGTTCCGCCGCCACTGCCCTGGCCGCCACCCTGGTGGTCGGTCTGGCCTCCGCCCAGACGCCGCTGCCGACCCCGGCCACCCCGACGCCTGCCGCCGCCGCTGCCCCCGCTACCGTGGCCACGCCGCCGGCGCCGGCACCCAGCGTGTCCAAGGCCTGGGTGCTGATGGACTACGCCACCGGCCAGGTGCTGGCAGGCGAGAACATCAACGAACAGCTGGCCCCGGCCAGCATCACCAAGGTGATGACGTCCTACGTGATCGCTGCCGAGGTCAAGAACGGCAAGGTCCGTCCCGACGACCAGGTGATGATGAGCGAACGCGCCTGGCGCGAAGGTGGCGCCGGCACCGACGGCAGCTACAGCGGCTTCCCGGTCAACCAGACCGCACGCCTGGAAGACATGGAAAAGGGCATGGCGATCCAGTCCGGCAATGACGCCGCGATCGCCCTGGCCGAGCACGTGGCCGGCAGCGAAGAAGCCTTCGCTTCGCTGATGAACAGCTACGCCGCCAAGATCGGCATGAAGAACTCGCACTTCGTGAACGCCCACGGCCTGACCGCCCCGGGCCATCACAGCAGCGCCTACGACCTGGCCCTGCTGGGCCGCGCGATGGTGCGCGATTACCCGGAAACCTACGCGTACAACAAGATCAAGGAATTCCAGGTCGGCACCATCAAGCAGCCGAACCGCAACCTGCTGTTGTGGCGCGATGGCAGCGTGGACGGCATCAAGACCGGCCACACCTCCGAAGCCGGCTACTGCCTGATGAGTTCGGCCCAGCGCGGTGACCAGCGTCTGGTCGCCGTGGTGCTGGGCGGCGCGTCGGAAAAGCAGCGCGCCGATGACAGCCTGGCCCTGTTGAACTGGGGCTTCCGCTTCTTCGAAACCCACCGCCTGTACGAGCCGGGCAAGGCCGTGGCCGAGCACAAGGTCTGGAAGGGCACCACCGACAAGGTGCAGCTGGGCGTGGCCCAGCCGATGCTGGTCAGCGTGCCGCGCGGTCGCTACAACGACCTGAAGCCGAGCATCGACGTGCCCAAGACCTTGGAAGCGCCGTTCACCGCTGGCCAGCAGATCGGCACCGTCAAGGTCACCCTGGATGGCAAGCTGGTGGCCGAAGCGCCGCTGGTGGCTGTGGCTGCGGTCGAGCAGGCCGGCTTCTTCAAGCGCCTGTGGGACAGCTTCTGGATGTGGTGGGAATCGGAATGATCCGCAGCGTGCTGCGGTGAACGGAAAAGGCCGGCGAATGCCGGCCTTTTCTGTTCCGGGAGCCGGCTCCGCATGAACTCGTCCGGATGCCGGTAATGCCGGCCGCTCACGATGCCGCCCGGATGCGGGTAGTGCCGGCCGCTGGCCGGCTCCTCATGAACCCGACTAGATACGGGTAGTGCCGGCCGCTGGCCGGCTCCCCATGAACCCATCCGGATATACCTGGAGCCGGCCAGCGGCCGGCACTACCACCAGCCCATCCGGCTATGCCTGGAGCCGGCCAGCGGCCGGCACCACCCTCAGCCCGATTGCTTACAGCGAGCGGCTGACGGTGAAACTGCCGAACACCGGCGACTGGCGCTGGCCATCGAATTCGCGGGTGCTGTGGTAGCGCGCCATCGCGAACTTCCAGCGGCCGCGCATCACCGCGATGCCATAACCGCCTTGGGCGACCACATGACGCTTGTCCACGCTGTGGCTGTTGCGGAAGGTGTTGCCGTCCAGGGTGATATCGCGGATCACCCACGCCGCATCGGTGGTGGCGAACAGGTGCCACGACCAGCCGGACGGCTTGCCGCCGCGGGTCGGCGCGGTGTTCTCGCCGGCCGGGCGCAGCGGGGTGCTACCGAAATCGTCGGGCAGCTTCCAGCCGAAGCGCACTTCGCCGCCGATGTTCGCCTTGGTTTCCAGGTTGCCGATCGAACCGCCGTAGTGGCTGATCGCATCCCAGCCCCAGCCGTCGGCATTGATGCTGGCATCGCCCGGCCAGCGGCGCATGCGCTCGTGGGTCAGCATGAACACCGGTTCGTTGTGCAGCTGGTTGTCCCAGCCCTTGAACTTCTCATCGCCCAGCACGCTGTGCACGGCGTCCTGCACCTGCTTGCCCTGCGCCCACGGCCCGACCACGCCCAGCGACAGCTGGGTGGTCTGCAGGCGATCGCCACTGCGCGCGTTGAAGCCGAAACTGACCAGCAGCACGCCGGCATACGGCCGGTCATCCTCGATCAGGTCGCTGCGGGTGGGATCGGTAGGGGTGAAGATGCCCTGGGCCACGCTGAAGATCATGTTCTGCTGTTCGAACTTGCCCGGGTGCAGCGCTTCCAGGTGGCTGTTCACCCAGCGCGCCAGGCGCGGCAGGCAGGGGTCATCGGTGTAGTCGACCAGGTTGGGCGAGACCAGGGTCAGCTGGGCGCCATTGGTATAGCCCTGGTCCTGGTGGCGGCCGCCGAACAGGTCGTTGTCGACGCGGAAATTGACCTGCGGCGGATGCTCGCGCATCGCGTCCGGGCCGCATTGTTCGGCCGCCTGGGCGGAAAGGGGGAGGGCGGTGGCCAGCAGGCCGGACAGCCCGAAGGCTGCGAGGTGACGCATGGATGGGATGATCATCGGGAAGGGGGCTTTTGTTTGTCGTTTTATGCAACGACACGTTACTCCCGGTGCTGTGACGGAACGAGCGCGCTGGGATCACTTGTCTGTTCCGAAAACAACATTGTCTGATCGACACAATTGGTTACCGCAGGGGCAGCTGCGCGGATGGACGCGGGGGCCCTGAGACCCGGGTCCGGGCCTGAATGGATGTTCAGCTGCAACGCAGCGGCCCGCCTGCGGTGCCGCCGGCCTATATGAATACTCTTGGGTTTGTTGCCCTGCGGCCCGATAATGGGCGCATGGAAATCAAGTCCGACAATCCCGAACACGGCTTCCAGTTCCCCGGTCAGTTCGAGCTCAGCGCGATGGGCCCGGCCAACCGCGGCCTGGAGCATGAACTCCCCCGCCTGCTGCTGGCTGCTGGCGTTGACGTGGTGAACGAGCGCATCAGCTGGAAGCATTCGTCCAACGGCAAGTACGTCT
Source organism: Stenotrophomonas sp. Br8 (assembly GCF_014763005.1). Lineage (NCBI taxonomy): Bacteria > Pseudomonadati > Pseudomonadota > Gammaproteobacteria > Lysobacterales > Lysobacteraceae > Stenotrophomonas > Stenotrophomonas sp. Br8. The sequence goes on from NZ_JACGTN010000001.1 coordinate 224,975, forward strand.
CGGTGCGCCTGGTCTTCCGGGCCGAGAACCGTGAACAGTACGACGTGGCCCACCAGGCCCTGCGCGACCACCCGGAAGTGAAGTGGACGGTGTAGCCGTCAGCTGCCCTGCCGAAGTGGCGGCCCCCGAGGCGCGTCCGCCGCGCCCGGCGGTGGTCCGTGACCTGGGGCGCCAGCCCTACGAACCGGTCTGGCACGCCATGCAGCGTTTCACCGACCAGCGCGACGACGACACGCTCGACGAGCTGTGGGTGGTCGAGCACGATCCGGTGTTCACCCTGGGCCAGGCCGGCAAGGTCGAACACGTGCTGGCGCCGGGCGAGATCCCGGTTGTCCACGTCGATCGCGGCGGCCAGGTGACCTACCACGGCCCCGGCCAGATCGTGATCTACCCGCTGCTGCGCCTGCCGCGGCTGGGCATCGGCGTGCGCGACTACGTGTGCCGCATCGAACAGGCCATCATCGATACGCTGGCCGAGTGGAACATCGGTGCCGAACGGCTCGACGGCGCGCCGGGCGTATACGTCGGCGGCGCCAAGATCGCCGCGCTCGGCATCCGCGTGCGCCGCGGCTGCACCTTCCATGGCCTGGCCTTCAACGTGGCCATGGACCTTGACCCTTTCCACCGCATCAACCCCTGTGGTTACGAGGGGTTGCAGGTGACCACGGTGCTAGACTTGGGCGGACCGTCCGGGATGGACGCCGTCAAGCCGGTGCTGCTGGACCACCTGGCCCGCCAGTTCGGCCTGCTGCTGCAGCCCGTGCCTGAACTGCCTGATCTCTCTGCGGCCGCCTGACCGCCCCCGGAAACGCCATGACTGAAACCACTGCCCGCACCATTCCCCTGCAGATCGTGCAGGCCGAGCTTCCGTCCACCGCGCCGTTGCAGGCCGGGGTCAAGCAGATGGGTGGGGACAAGATCAACCGCTCGCCGGTGCAGTTCGCCGACGTGCCGGTGCTGCGCAAGCCCTCCTGGATCCGCGTGCGCATTCCTTCGGGCAATGCCGTGCAGAACCTGAAAGCCAAGCTGCGCGAGAACCGTCTGGTGACCGTGTGCGAAGAAGCCAGCTGCCCGAACATCCACGAATGCTTCGGCCACGGCACCGCCACCTTCATGATCCTGGGCGAGGTCTGCACCCGTCGCTGCTCGTTCTGCGACGTGGCCCACGGCCGGCCGAAGCCGCCCGATGCCAACGAGCCGGCCAGCCTCGGCCAGACCGTGGCCGACATGGGCCTGAAGTACGTGGTGGTGACCAGCGTCGACCGCGATGACCTGCGCGACGGCGGTGCCCAGCACTTCGTCGACTGCATCACCGCCATCCGCGAGAAGTCGCCGGGCACCCGCATCGAAGTGCTGACCCCGGACTTCCGCGGCAAGGGCCGCATGGAGCGCGCGCTGGAGATCCTTGCGCAGAATCCGCCGGACGTGTTCAACCACAACATCGAAACCGTGCCGGACCTGTACCGCAACGTGCGCCCGGGTGCCGATTACCAGTGGTCGTTGAACCTGCTGAAGAACTTCAAGGCGCAGCACCCTGACGTGCCGACCAAGTCGGGCATCATGCTGGGCCTGGGCGAAGACTTCGAACAGATCAAGGCCACCATGCGCGACTTGCGTGCGCACAACGTGGACATGATCACCATCGGCCAGTACCTGCAGCCGACCGCGCATCACCATCCGGTGCTGAAGTACTGGACGCCGGAAGACTACAAGGCGCTGGAAGTCTACGGTTACGAGCTGGGCTTCAGCCACGTGGCCTCCGGCCCGATGGTGCGCTCGTCGTACCACGCCGACGTGCAGGCCAAGGGCGCCGGCGTCCAGTAAGCGGTTACCGCCGGGCATGGCCCGGCGCTACCGATGGGTGTCACCACCACCATGGTGGGTGCGGACCGTTGGTCCGCACGCCTTCGCCTGCATTCACAATTTGCTACACCGGCCCCGCTAGGCTGGTTTTCCACCGAATGTGGGCGGGTGACAAACCCGGCAACTTTCGGCACTGTCGCGGTGTCTGAACACCCTGCAGTCTCCCCCTTGGCAAGGCGCCTTCGAGCACGTCAATGAAATTCAAAGCCCCCGCATTCCTGATGGCCCTGGCGCTGGTCGCGCCGCTGGCGCTGGCGGCCAAGGCCGACTCACCGGCGTTGCCGGCTGCCGCCACCGCCGATCAGGTGACCACCTCCAAGCTGGTGTACGGCCTGTTGTCCGACAGCCGCTACGCCTACCGCCCGCGTGCGCTCGATGAAGCCACCTCCAAGGATGTGTTCAAGCGCTACCTGGAGACGCTGGACGGCGGCAAGCAGTACTTCACCCAGGCCGACATCACCCGCTTCGCACCGTTCCAGGCCGGCATTGCCAATGCCATCCGCGGCGGCGAACTGGAGCCGGCCTTCCAGGTGTTCGCGATCTACAAGCAGCGCGTCGGCGAGCGTGTGGCCTATGCGCGCAAGCTGCTCAAGCAGGAACCGGATTTCACCACCGACGAGCGCTTCGAGTACGACCGCAAGGAGGTGCCGTGGGCCGCTTCCAATGCCGAACTCGACGAGCTGTGGCGCAAGTCGGTGAAGAACGACTGGCTGCGCCTGAAGCTGGCCGGCAAGAAGTCCGATGACATCCGCAAGACGCTGGACAAGCGTTACGCCACCCTGGAAAAGTCGGTCAACGAACTGAAGGGCGAAGACACCTTCCAGTTCTTCATGAACGCCTACACCAGCGCGGTTGATCCGCACACCGATTACTTCACCCCGCGTACCGCCGAGAACTTCAACCAGGCGATGTCGCTGTCGCTGGAAGGCATCGGCGCGCAGCTGCAGCGCCAGGACGATGTGGTGGTGATCCGCGAGATCATCGCCGGTGGCCCGGCGGCTGTGGATGGCACGCTGAAGCCGGGTGACCGCATCGTCGGTGTCGGCCAGGGCAAGTCCGGGCTGGTGGAAGATGTGATCGGCTGGCGCATCGATGATGTGGTGGCCAAGATCCGTGGCGCCAAGGACACCGACGTCAAGCTGGAATTCATTCCGGCCGAAGCCGGCGTCGACGGCAAGCACCACACCCTGGTGCTGACCCGGCAGAAGGTGCGCCTGGCCGAACAGGCCGCCAAGGGCGAGACCATGACCATCCCGGCCACCAATGGCGAGCCGGCACGCAAGGTTGGCGTGATCAAGCTGCCGACCTTCTACCAGGACTTCGAAGGCCGTCGTCGCAACGCCGCCGACTATGCGTCGGCCACCCGCGACGTGGCCAAGCTGCTGGCTGGTTTCAAGACCGACAAGCTGGACGGCGTGGTGCTGGACCTGCGCAACAACGGTGGTGGTTCGCTGGATGAAGCCATCGAGCTGACCGGTCTGTTCATCGAGCAGGGTCCGGTGGTGCAGGTGCGCGAATCCGGTGGCCGCGTCACCGTCAACAGCGACCGCAACCAGGGCGTGGCATGGGATGGCCCGCTGGCAGTGCTGATCAACCGTGGTTCGGCGTCGGCGTCGGAGATCTTTGCCGGTGCCATCCAGGACTACGGTCGCGGCCTGGTCATCGGTGAAACCAGCTTCGGCAAGGGCACCGTACAGAACATCGTCGACCTGGACCGTTGGCCGAGCGGCGAAACCCAGCGCTTTGGCCAGGTGAAGCTGACCATCGCCCAGTTCTTCCGCATCAGTGGCAGCAGCACCCAGCACAAGGGTGTGGTGCCGGACCTGGCGTTCCCGGCCAGCGTCGATGCCACCGAGTTCGGCGAGAGCACCTACGACAACGCGTTGCCGTGGACCCGCATCGCCGCAGTGCCGCACACCCAGTACGGCAACTTCGCGCCGCTGCTGCCCAAGCTGGAAACGCGCCACGACGCGCGTATCGCCACCGACAAGGAGTTCCAGTGGTGGAACGAGGACGTGGAGCAGTTCCGTACCGAAGCAGCGAAGAAGTACGTCTCGCTGAATGAAGCAACCCGTCGTGCCGAGCGCGAGCGCCAGGACACCCAGCGCAAGCAGCGCCAGATCGTACGCAAGGAACTGGGCCTGGCCCTGGACCCGCTGGCCGATGACAGCAGCGATGACGGCCTGACCGGCAACGAGCGCGACATCGTCAAGGATGCCGCCCGCGAGAAGGCCGCCGAGAAGCGCCCGGACCCGTTGCTGCGTGAATCGGCCTCGATCCTGGCCGACGCAGTGAACCTGCTGGAGGCCGACCGTCCGCTGTCGGCACAGGTGCTGCCGCAGTCCACCGCCGCAGGCCGCTGGGCCGACTGATTGAGTGAAAAAGGGGACGGAGGGGATTAAGTCGTTAGTAGCACAAACGACTTAATCCCCTCCGTCCCCTTTTTGCATGAACCGGGAACAACGGTGGGGGAGGGGGCCGGTGTTTTCGACCCGGTGCACACGGGCAGGGGGCTACCCTCAGGGTTACCGTCTTCGCAGGAGTACCCATGCGGGCCTCCCTTCTTTCTGCTTCCCTGCTGGCCGCCACCAGTGCCCTGGCATTGTCCGCCTGTGGTGGTCGCGCCGCCGACAGCACAGTGCTGCGTGAGTCTTTCGATTCGGGGGATACGTTCTCGCGCACCGTCGATGGGCGTCCGGCCGAAGCCTGCGAGGCGGCACGGCGCACGCTGCTCAGCCAGGGCTATGCCATCGCACGGTCCGACGACGCGCAGGTGGAAGGCAACAAGAATTTCCAGCCGCGCGAGGATGACCACGAACAACTGGTGCTGCGTATCTCGTGCGCGCCGCGTGGCAGCCAGGCGCTGGTGTTCGTCAGCGCCGTGCAGGATCGCTATGCGCTGAAGAAGAGCCCGACCTCGGCCAGTGTCGGCGTGGGCGCGTTGGGCTCGGTGTCGTTGCCGTTCGGCAGCAATGACGACTCGCTGGTGAAAGTGGCCAGCAGCACGATCACCGATGCCGAGTTCTATCGGCGCTTCTTCCAGCGCCTGCAGCAGTACCTGCCGGCGACAGCGAAAGCAGAGCCGCAACCGCAACCGGCCGCGTCGCCGCAGCCTGCGGCCGGGCCCGAGCCCGAACCAGTGCCGGCAGCGACGGACCAGGGCTGAACGTGCGCGGCAGGGTGATGGCATGGGCCCTGCTGCTGGGTTGGCCCCTGAGCGCGCTGGCCGCTACGGCCGAGTGCACCCAGGGCCTGCTGCAGCGGCTGGGGTGGCGCTTTGAAACCACCGCGATCACCGCGCCGCAGGTACACGGTGGGCCGGTCTGTACGCGAACCTCGCTGGCCGAGGCGCAGGCGGCCGGTGATCTGCGCGTGCGTTGGCCGGACACGATGGCTGACGCCGATCGGCAGGCTCTGTTGCAGCAGCTGCTGGACGACCCGGCCACGGTCTGTGCCTACGCCTTTGAACTGGGCGGTGCCGTGCAACGCGCTACGCAGGCACTGCAGGACAATGAATCCTTCCGCTTCACCGGTGTGCAGCTGGGCTGGATCGGCTTTGGCGCACGCGGCGCCCCGGCACAGGGTTGGCAGCGGGTGCGCAGCTTCGGTCGTGGGTATGTACCGGCTGCCAGCAACAGCCGCGCACTGGATGCGTTCTACACCGGGCACGTGCGCGCCGAGTGCGGTGTCGGCCGTCAGGTCGCGCAGCTGGCCACGCAGCGCGAGCTGTACGGCGATGCGGCCTTCGATGCGGAGTTCACTGCGGACGAACTGTCCATCGGCACCTTCCTTGGCCTGCACGACACCGACAGCATCCTGCTGGGCGCGCAGGCCGGCCAGTTCCTGGCCGACGGCAAGGCCGTGCGCACCTCGGCGATGGGGCGGCAGGCATTCGCCGGACTGCCTGGCTTCATCGAACACGTATTCGACAAAGGCACGCTGGACGATCTCAGCAACCAGGCGGAGAACTTCGTCGTGGTGGAGGTGGGCGAGGGTGCCGCGCAGGCGCTGGCCGCGCACGGCGGCCTGGCCTGGTACGACCAGCGCAATCGTGCCCTGTGGCAGCTGGCGCAGGGCATTCCGCGCGTCGGTCAACGCTATTTCGAGCGGCTGCTGTACGAGCGCGATCCGGTGCTGCGTGAGCAGCTGGCCCCGCGCTATCGTGACGTCGTGCAGCAGATGGATCAGTTGCTGGACGATGCGTTCTACCAGCAGTTCGTGATCTACGCGCACCCACGCGGTATACGTCCTGTCGGCTACCACGTCATCCGCCTGCTCGACCGCAATCCGCGTACGCCGTTTTCCATCGATCTGGCGTTGCACAATCTGCATACCACGCTCTACCGGCGTTGGCGCGAGGCGCAGTTGCGCCACTGCGCAGCCACCGGCAGGCCAGGCAGCCTGACCCTAGACCCCAACTGAAGGTGAAACAATGGATATTGCAATGATCGGCCTCGGCCGCATGGGTGCCAACATGGCCCAGCGCCTGCACCGCGGTGGCCACCGCGTGGTCGGCTACGACCCGGGCGAGGGCGCCCGCCAGCGCGCCGCCGAGGCCGGCCTGGAGGTGGTGGATTCGCTGGCCGCCGCAGTGGCCGCGCTGCCGGTGCCGCGCGTGGTGTGGCTGATGGTGCCGGCCGGCGAGACCGTGGACCAGACACTGGGCCAGTTGAGCCCGCACCTGGCCGAAGGTGACGTCGTCATCGACGGTGGCAACTCCAACTACCAGGACTCGATCCGTCGCGCCAAGGCGCTGGCCGAAGATGACCTGGGCTACGTGGACTGTGGCACCAGCGGCGGCGTGTGGGGCCTGCAGGAAGGCTACAGCCTGATGGTGGGTGGCGATGCAGCGGTGGTCGAACAGATCGCACCGCTGCTGCGCACGCTAGCACCGGCCGAGGACCGCGGCTGGGCGCGCGTCGGCCCGTCCGGCGCAGGCCACTTCACCAAGATGGTCCACAACGGCATCGAGTACGGAATGATGCAGGCCTACGCCGAAGGCTTCGCGCTGATGGAGCGCAAGCAGGAGATGGAACTGGACCTGGCCCAGGTGGCCGAAGTCTGGCGCCACGGCAGTGTGGTGCGTTCGTGGCTGCTGGATCTGAGCACCGAAGCCCTCAAGCGCAACCCCTCGCTGGATGGCATCGCACCGTACGTGGAGGATTCCGGCGAAGGCCGCTGGACCGTCGCCGAAGCGATTGCGCTGGACGTACCGGCGCCGGTGATCACCCTGTCCCTGCTTGAACGCCTGCGTTCGCGCGAGTCGAACTCGTTCACCGACCGTCTGCTGTCGGCAATGCGCAACGAATTCGGCGGCCACGCCATCAAGAAGTCGTAAGTACCGGTTTGACGTAGATCCACGCATGGCGTGGATCTACTGTGTCGACCAAGGTCGACAC
>NZ_JACGTN010000010.1:0-2500 GCF_014763005.1 Stenotrophomonas sp. Br8
GGTATAAACCCTGGCGATGACCTACTCTCGCATGGCTTAGGCCACACTACCATCGGCGCAGCTACGTTTCACTTCCGAGTTCGGGATGGGATCGGGTGGTTCCATAGCGCTAATTTCACCAGGGAGGCGGTTGGAGTGTCGCTTGGACGTCGTGTCTTTGCAGGGAGCGGGCATGGTGATGCCAGCGTTGCAAAGAGACGCGCCTGAGCGCCTGCCTCTCGTTTGGTCTTGTGACGTAGCGTGCACTTGGATCTATCGACATGTCATGTCGGCCAAGGCAACTTGAGGTTATATGGTCAAGCCTCTCGGATCATTAGTATCAGTTAGCTCAATACATTGCTGTACTTACACACCTGACCTATCAACCACGTAGTCTACATGGTTCCTTCAGGGGGCTTGTGCCCCGGGAGATCTCATCTTGAGGCGCGCTTCCCGCTTAGATGCTTTCAGCGGTTATCGCTTCCGAACATAGCTACCCGGCAATGCCACTGGCGTGACAACCGGAACACCAGAGGTTCGTCCACTCCGGTCCTCTCGTACTAGGAGCAGCCCCTCTCAAATCTCCAACGCCCATGGCAGATAGGGACCGAACTGTCTCACGACGTTCTGAACCCAGCTCGCGTACCACTTTAAATGGCGAACAGCCATACCCTTGGGACCGACTACAGCCCCAGGATGTGATGAGCCGACATCGAGGTGCCAAACACCGCCGTCGATATGAACTCTTGGGCGGTATCAGCCTGTTATCCCCGGAGTACCTTTTATCCGTTGAGCGATGGCCCTTCCATACAGAACCACCGGATCACTAAGTCCTAGTTTCCTACCTGCTTGATCCGTCGATCTTGCAGTCAAGCACGCTTATGCCTTTGCACACAGTGCGCGATGTCCGACCGCGCTGAGCGTACCTTCGAGCTCCTCCGTTACTCTTTAGGAGGAGACCGCCCCAGTCAAACTACCCACCATACACGGTCCCCGATCCAGATAATGGACCCAGGTTAGAACGTCAAGCACGACAGGGTGGTATTTCAAGGATGGCTCCACTGCAGCTAGCGCCACAGTTTCATAGCCTCCCACCTATCCTACACAGACGAACTCAACGTTCAGTGTAAAGCTATAGTAAAGGTTCACGGGGTCTTTCCGTCTTGCCACGGGAACGCTGCATCTTCACAGCGATTTCAATTTCACTGAGTCTCGGGTGGAGACAGCGCCGCTGTCGTTACGCCATTCGTGCAGGTCGGAACTTACCCGACAAGGAATTTCGCTACCTTAGGACCGTTATAGTTACGGCCGCCGTTTACTGGGGCTTCGATCAAGAGCTTCGCCTTGCGGCTGACCCCATCAATTAACCTTCCAGCACCGGGCAGGCGTCACACCCTATACGTCCACTTTCGTGTTTGCAGAGTGCTGTGTTTTTGATAAACAGTCGCAGCGGCCTGGTTACTGCGACCCTCTTCAGCTATAGCTCGCATGAGCCACCAAAAAGGGTGCACCTTCTCCCGAAGTTACGGTGCCATGTTGCCTAGTTCCTTCACCCGAGTTCTCTCAAGCGCCTGAGAATTCTCATCCTACCCACCTGTGTCGGTTTACGGTACGGTCTGCGTAAGCTGAAGCTTAGGAGCTTTTCCTGGAAGCGTGGTATCAGCAACTTCGCCATAAAGGCTCGTCTCGGTGCTCGGTCTTAAAGGATCCCGGATTTGCCAAAGATCCAAACCTACCGCCTTTCCCCGGGACAACCAACGCCCGGTATGCCTAACCTTCTCCGTCCCTCCATCGCACTTACGCGAGGTGCAGGAATATTAACCTGCTTCCCATCGACTACGACTTTCGTCCTCGCCTTAGGGGCCGACTCACCCTGCGCCGATTAACGTTGCGCAAGGAAACCTTGGGCTTTCGGCGTGCGGGTTTTTCACCCGCATTATCGTTACTCATGTCAGCATTCGCACTTCCGATACCTCCAGCAGACTTCTCAATCCACCTTCAACGGCTTACGGAACGCTCCTCTACCGCGTACATATAAATATGCACACCCCAAGCTTCGGTTCACTGCTTAGCCCCGTTAAATCTTCCCCGCAGACCGACTCGACCAGTGAGCTATTACGCTTTCTTTAAAGGGTGGCTGCTTCTAAGCCAACCTCCTGGCTGTCTGTGCCTTTCCACATGGTTTTCCACTTAGCAGTGAATTTGGGACCTTAGCTGTGGGTCTGGGTTGTTTCCCTTTTCACGACGGACGTTAGCACCCGCCGTGTGTCTCCCATACAGTCCGTCTCGGTATTCGGAGTTTGCAATGGTTTGGTAAGTCGCGATGACCCCCTAGCCATAACAGTGCTCTACCCCCGAGAGGATACATATGAGGCGCTACCTAAATAGCTTTCGAGGAGAACCAGCTATCTCCGGGTTCGATTAGCTTTTCACTCCTAATCACAGCTCATCCCCGTCTTTTGCAACAGACGTGGGTTCGGGCCTCCAGTACCTGTTACGGCACCTTCACCCTGGCCATGAC
>NZ_JACGTN010000011.1:0-76834 GCF_014763005.1 Stenotrophomonas sp. Br8
CAGGGGGCGCTGCAAGTACGTCCATGTAAGCTCGGTCGCCGCATCCATGCGGCTCACGCCCCTGTGCAGCCCACCCACCCGGCCACGGACGGTTTACGGGGGCGTCCACCACGGAAGACAAGAGAGAAAAGCGAAGAGCAAAAGCGGGTCGCTTCGCTCTTGCCGCGCTACGCGCTCGCCGGGCGTGGCCCGGCGCTACCGGTCAGCCGGCCGGCAGTTCGGCCTTCAGGCCGCGCTCGTCCAGCGCCTGCAGCACGCGTTCGATGATGGCCAGGTTGTGGCCGTGGGCGGCACCTTCATGCAACAGCACGATCGCGCCCGGGCGCAGGTCGGGCAGCAGACGCGCCAGCACGCCATCCGGCGTACAGCCGACGCCGTCGTAGCCGCGTGCGCTCCAGCCCACGCGCACCAGGCCCAGCTTGCGCAGCACCGGCGCTACGAACGGGTTGGTCATGCCCACCACCGAGCGGTACCAGCGCACCGGTCGCCCGCTCACCGTCTGCAGCGCCTGCTGGCAACCCTCGATCTCCGCCGCCATCGTGCCCGGGCCCAGCCGCCAGAAGCGCGCCTGCGGGTGGCTGTAGCTGTGGTTGCCGAGGTCGTGTCCGCGACGCAGGATCTCCTCCACCAGGGCCGGATGCGCCAATGCGCGCTCGCCGACCAGGAAAAAGGTCGCCCGTGCCTGGTACCGGTCCAGCAGATCCAGCACCGCCGGGGTCTGCTCCCCGGGGCCGTCGTCGATGGTCAGCCAGACGCGGTTGCCGGCATCGGGCAACCGGCTCAGCACCGGCGCGTAGAAGCGGCTGTTGGGCAGGAACACCGGCACCATGAACAACGCGTGGCTTGCCACCATCAGCGCAAGCCCCCAGTGCCAACCGGCCAGCATCCAGACCAGGATCACAGCCAGCTGCGACAGCACCAGCCAGGGCACCCAGCGCCAGGGCCGGGTCGGGATGCGATGCAATGTTCCTGCGTTGGTCATTCCCCATGATGCCATGGGGGGTAGAATTGATGATTCGAATTTTTCGGACCCTTGACTGCCATGTCCCTCGATCCCGCCCTGCGTTCGCGCATCGAAACCATCCTCAACGACAACCGCGTCGTGCTGTTCATGAAGGGCCAGCCGTCGATGCCACAGTGCGGTTTCTCGGCCAAGGCCGTGGGTGCCCTGCAGGACCTGGGCGTGGAATTCGCCCACGTCAACGTGCTGGCCGACGCAGAGATCCGCGAAGGCATCAAGGCCTATGGCGACTGGCCGACCATCCCGCAGCTGTACATCGACGGCGACCTGGTCGGCGGCAGCGACATCGTGCTGCAGATGGCCGCCAGTGGTGAGCTGAGCAGCGTGCTGGGCCTGGCTGCACCGGACCGCACCCCGCCGCGCATCACCGTCACCCCGGCTGCGGTGGAAATGCTGAAGGGCGCGCTGGCCGATTCGCCGGGTGCGTCGCTGCAGCTTGGCATCGATGCCCGCTTCCAGCCGAACTTCCAGCTGGCCCCGTACGACGAAGGCGCGATCGCCGCCGAGTCCAACGGCCTGCGCGTGCAGTTCGACCTGGCCAGCGCCCGCCGCGCCGATGGCATCACCATCGACTGGGTTGACGACATCCGTGGCAAGGGCCTGGCGATCGACAACCCGAACGCGCCAAAGCCGGTGCAGGAAATCAGCGTGCGCGATGCCGACGACCTGGTGCGTGCCGGCAACGTGATGCTGGTGGACGTGCGCCCGGCCGAAGAACGTGCCATCGCCGCGGTCGGCGTGCCGTTCAAGAGCTTCGATGGCAACGGCCGCGCCGAGCTGGAAGCCCTGCCGAAGGACACCGCCCTGGCCTTCCTGTGCCACCACGGTGGCCGCAGCGCACAGGCAGCGGAGCAGTTCCGTACGCTGGGCTTCAGCAAGGTGTTCAACGTCACCGGCGGCATCGATGCCTGGTCGGACGAAGTGGACAACGGCGTGCCGAAGTACTGATCGGCTGCAGTTGAAACCCACAAAAACGCCGGCGAAAGCCGGCGTTTTTTGTTTCTTACCCGGTAAACCCGCCTTCGGCCAGGTAGTCCAGTTCTTCCGGCGACGGCATGCGGCCGAGCACCGCATTGCGATGCGGGAACCGGCCAAAGCGGCGGATGATGTCGCGGTGCAGTTCGGCGTACTGCAGGTATTCCTTGTCACCCAGCACGTCGAACATCGCGACCGAGCGGTCCTGGTCCAGCGGATCTTCGGAATGCTCGAACGGCAGGTAGATGAAGGCGCGCAGCTTGGGAACCAGCTGCAGGTCCAGCCCCTCTTCGATCGCGCGCATGGCGTAGTGCCTGGCCAGGCCATCGGTGGCATAGGAATGGGCCGTGCCGCGGAAGCAGTTGCGCGGGAACTGGTCCAGCAGCAGCATCAGCGCCAGCGCACCCTCGGCGCTGCCCAGCCAGTGCTCGCGCGCGCGCGATGCGGCGGCATGGTGTTCGTCCGCGAACAGCGTACGGAACCGTGCATCGAACGCATCATCGCGGGCAAACCACTTTTCAGGGCCCGCGTCCTTCCAGAATTCCACCACTTGCGCGGCAACGTCCATCACCTACTCCCCAAGGCCGGCGCACCGCGCCAGGCCATCATCATCATTCGTCGAAGCGCAGGTGGCGGACCGACTTGCCGTTGCGCCGGATAAGCTTAAGCGCCTCGATGCCGATCTGGATATGGTTTTCCACGAACTGCGAGCTGACCTTGGCGTCGGACGCCTCGGTTTTCACCCCGTCCGGGATCATCGGCTGGTCTGAAACCAGCAGCAGGGCGCCACTGGGAATGTGGTTGGCGAAGCCGGCGGCGAAGATCGTCGCGGTTTCCATGTCGATGGCCATGCAGCGCATCGCCCGCAGCCGCTCCTTGAAGGCCTCGTCGTGCTCCCAGACCCGGCGGTTGGTGGTGTAGACGGTGCCGGTCCAGTAATCGTGGCCAAGGTCGCGGATCATGGTGGAGACCGCACGCTGCAGGGCAAAGGCGGGCAAGGCCGGCACTTCCGGCGGCAGGTAGTCGCCCGAGGTGCCTTCGCCGCGGATGGCCGCGATCGGCAGCACCAGGTCGCCCAGCTCGTTCTTGCGCTTCAGCCCCCCGCACTTGCCCAGGAACAGCACGGCCTTGGGCATCACCGCCGACAGCAGATCCATGATGATCGCGGCGTTGGGGCTGCCCATGCCGAAGTTGATCATGGTGATGCCGTCGATGGTGGCGCTGGCCATGGGCCGGTCCAGGCCGATCACCGGCGCACCGGTCAGCGCGGAGAACGTATGCAGGTAGCCCCCGAAGTTGGTCAGCAGGATGTGCTGGCCGAACTGGTCCAGGGGCACGCCGGTATAGCGCGGCAGCCAGTTGTCGACGATGTCCTGCTTGCTCTTCATGGGCGGTCCGGTGCGGCGTGGGGAGCACCATTTTCCGGGAGGCGGACGTTGCCGTCGAGATGGCAGATGACGCCCCGTGAAAAAGGACACTTGGCAAGCAGGCCGGTCCCCGGCTAGCGTCGGTGGGTTGAACACGCTGCCAAGGGGATCTGCATGACATCGACGTTGTTGCGCGCCGGGTTGGGTCTGGCGCTGGTATCGCTGAGCACGGCGCCGGCCGTGGGCGCTTCGCGCTTCGTGGCCGATCCCTACCCGAGCACCTACCAGGCGCATCCCGATGGGCCGTTGCTGATCCAGAACGCCACCGTGCTGACCGGCACCGGCCAGCGCCTGGACAACGCCGATGTGTTGCTGCGCGATGGCCGCATCGTCGCCGTCGGCGATGCGCTGCAGGTCGACGCTGGCGTCACCCGCATCAACGCCGACGGCAAATGGGTGACCCCGGGCCTGATCGACGTGCATTCGCACCTGGGCGTCTATCCCAGCCCTGGCGTCAGCGCGCACAGCGACGGCAACGAGATGACCGCGCCGGTCACCGCCAATGTCTGGGCCGAGCATTCGGTATGGCCGCAGGACCCCGGTTTCCAGGCGGCGCTGGCAGGCGGAGTGACCAGCATGCAGGTGCTGCCCGGCTCGGCCAACCTGGTCGGTGGCCGCGGCGTAACGCTGAAGAACGTGCCTGCCACCACCTACCAGGCGATGAAGTTCCCCGGCGCGCCGTGGGGCCTGAAGATGGCCTGCGGCGAGAATCCCAAGCGCGTCTACGGTGGCGGCAAGGGCGTGGCACCTGCAACGCGGATGGGCAACGTGGCCGGTTACCGCGCAGCCTTCATCGACGCGGCCGACTACATCGCCAAGAGCACGCCGAAGCCGGCCAAGCGCAAGGGCTGGTTCGGCAGCGACAAGGGCGACAGCGCCGGTGACGCCGGCGGCAAGCGCGACCTCAAGCTGGATACCCTTGCAGGCGCGATCCAGGGCGATATCCGCGTGCACATCCACTGCTACCGCGCCGATGAAATGGCCACCATGCTCGACCTGTCCAAGGAATTCGGCTTCAAGGTGGCCGCCTTCCACCACGGCGTGGAGGCGTACAAACTGGCCGACCGGCTGGCGGCCGAAGGCGTGTGCGGGGCACTGTGGGCCGACTGGTGGGGCTTCAAGATGGAGGCCTTCGACGGCATCGCCGAGAACATCGCGCTGGTCGACCGACCGAAGAACAGCTGCGCCATCGTCCACTCTGACTCGCCCGAAGGCATCCAGCGCCTGAACCAGGAAGCGGCCAAGGTGATGGCCGCCGCGCGCCGCGCGCACATGCCCGAGATCGCGCCGGAACGCGCGATTACCTGGATGACCGCCAACGCCGCCAAGGCGCTGGGCATCGAAGCGCAGACCGGCACGCTGGAGGCCGGAAAGATGGCCGACGTGGTGATCTGGAACGGCAACCCCTTCAGTTCGTATGCACTGGCCGAACAGGTGTTCGTCGATGGTCGCCGCGTGTACGACCGCAGTACGCCGGCGGCAACGCCGCGGTCGGATTTCCAACTTGGGCAGGAGCTGCGCTGATGGGCATGTTCAAGGCAATGGCGAAGCCTGCCGCAACGCTCGGCGCTGCCGTCATGGCGCTGGCCTGCATCGCATCGTCTGCGCAGGCGCAGGACCTGCTGGTGCGCGGTGCGACCGTCGCTACCGCCAGCGCACGCGGCAACGTGGAAGACGCCGACGTGCTGGTGCAGGGCGGCATCATCCGCGCGGTGGGTCAAGGCCTGTCCGCACCGGCCGGCGTGCCGGTGGTCGAGGCCAAGGGCCGCACGCTGACCCCTGCCCTGTTCGGCGGTATCACCGAGATCGGCATCGAGGAAGTGTCCGGCGAATCGAGCACGGTCGACAGCGCGCTGAAGATCGGTGAGCAGCCGCTGCGTCCGGAATTCGACGTGACCCTGGCCTACAACCCTGCTTCGGTGCTGATTCCGGTGGCACGCCTGGACGGTATCGGCTTCACCGCGCTCGGCGCTGCCACCGGCGGTGGCTTCGTCGCCGGCCAGGGTGGCGTGGTGCGTTTCGATGGCAGTGCCGACCCGATCGGCCCGCGCGCCCTGTTCCTGCGCCTGGGTGCGGCGGCGTCTGAACTGACCGGGCAATCGCGCGCGGCGCAGTGGATGCTGCTGCAGCAGATGGTCGATGAAGCACGTGGCCAGGTCGCCGCCGACTCGCCGCATGCGCTGCTGACCCCGGCCGGTCGCCGCACGCTGGCCCGCTATCTGTCCGGGCAAGGCCGCATCGTGGTGGAAGTGGACCGCGCGGCCGACATCCGCCAGCTGCTGCGCTGGGCAGCCCGCGAAAAAGTGAAGATCGCCATTGCCGGCGGTGCCGAGGCCTGGCAGCTGGCACCGGAACTGGCAGCGGCCAAGGTGCCGGTGTTCGTCGACGCACTGGGCAACCTGCCGACGACCTTCGACCAGATCGGCGCCACCCTGGAAAACGCCGCGCGGTTGCAGCGCGCCGGCGTACCGGTGGCCTTCGCACAGCGCGACGATGCCTCGCACAACGCGCGCAAGATGCGCCAGCTGGCCGGCAATGCGGTAGCCAATGGCCTGCCCTGGGCCGACGGCCTGGCCGGGCTGACCCGGGTACCGGCCGAGGTGCTGGGTGTGGCCGACCAGATCGGCAGCATCGAGCCGGGCAAGCGCGCCGACCTGGTGCTGTGGGAAGGTGATCCGCTGGATGTGGCGCACTATGCCGAACAGGTCTGGCTGGGCGGTCGTGCGATGCCGATGCGCTCGCGCCAGACCGAACTGCGCGACCGCTACCTGCAGCGCAACGCGCAGCCCTGATCGTTACAAGGAGCCACCGATGCCCACCCTGCGCTGGTATTTCGACTTCGTCTCGCCCTATTCCTACCTGCACTGGCAGAAGGTGAAGCGGCTGCCGCAGTTCGAGCACATCCAACCGGTACCGATCGCCTTCGGTGCGGTCCTGCACCATCTGGGCAACCTCGGCCCGGCGGAGATCCCGGCCAAGCGCCGTTTCATGTACCGCCAGCTGCTGTGGACCGCGCAGGCAGAGGGCACCCCTCTGCGCTTCCCGCCCGGGCATCCGTTCAACCCGCTGGCGGCCCTGCGCCTGTGCCTGGCCGCGGGCGCCAGCACCGAGGCGGTGGATGTGCTGTTCGACTGGATCTGGCGCGACGGCCACGCGGCCGACAGCGCCCCGGCCCTGCGCGAACCCGCCACCCGGCTGGGTATCAGCAATGTGGAGGCGGCCATTGGCGAGCCGGCAATCAAGGAACAGCTGCGACGCAACACCGACGCGGCAATCGAGGCCGGCGTATTCGGCGTGCCGACCCTGGCCATCGACGGCGAACTGTTCTGGGGCAACGATACCCACCCGCTGATGGCGGCGGTGCTGGACGACCCGGGCCTGCTGGATCGGCCGGACTGGCAGCAGGCGGTGGCCCTGCCGATGGCGGTGCAGCGCAGTCGCTGAACAGGCAGTGGCGCATTTCCCTCGCGCGCCCGATCCCGTTTTGAGATAGTTTTCACATTTCCGAACCTACAACCGCCCTGGAGGGGGAGCCGCGGATGCGCATCGGAATCGTCGTCGACTCGGCCTGCGACCTGCCGCAGGACTTCATTGCCGAGCACAACATCGTGCTGTTGCCGATCACCGTACGGATCGGCGAAGCCGTGCTCGCCGATCACCGCGACGAGCAGGCCACGCTGAGCTTCCTGCACGCGCACGTAGCCGAACACGGCGCCGAAGCGGAGACCATCCCCTTCAGCGTCAACCAGATCCGCGACCTGTTCCTGCAGCGGCTGGTGATCGACTACGACCACGTGTTCTGCATGACCATCACCAAGACCCGCAGCCCGATCCACGACAACGCGCTGCAGGCCAGCTTCGCCATCCTCAACGACTACAAGCCGGTGCGGCAGGCGGCAGGCTACAACTCGCCGTTCGCGCTGCGCGTGCTGGACACCCAGAACCTGTTCGCGGCACAGGCAGTGACGGCGGTGGAAGCGGTGCGCCTGCGTGCCAGCGACGCCAGCGTTCAGCAGATCCGCGAGCGCCTGGAAGAACTGGCCGGCAACGTGCACGGCTACATGGTCACCCGCGACCTGTACTACATGCGTGCCCGCGCCCGGCAGAAGGGCGACCGCAGCGTCGGCCTGCTCAGCGCGGCGCTGGGCAGTGCGCTGGACATCAAGCCGGTGCTGCATGGCTATCGCGGCGAGACCGGGCCGGTGGCGAAGATCAAGGGTTTCGACAATGCCGTGCTGAAGCTGTTCGGCGTGGTCGGCCAGCGCGTACGCGCCGGACTGATGACGCCCACCGTGTGCGTCAGCTACGGCGGCGAACTGGACGAACTGCGCGCCCTGCCTGGCTACGCGCAGATGAAGGAGGTCTGCGCCGGCCATGGCGTGACCGTGTACGAATCGGTGATGAGCCTGACCGGCATGGTCAACGTCGGCAAGGGCGCGGTCACCGTGGGCTTCGCCGATGGGCCGCATCGGTTTGAATGAAGGCCAACCACGCATTGGAATCTGCACATCGATTCCACCGCGCTTATGCCAGCCTAGCTGCACCTCAAGGAGATCAACATGCCTGCGCAGTACCACATCAGCCTGCCCGAACCGTCCAAGGCCCGCGGCAACGACCCCGACCTGTCCTTTCATTCGCAGGGCGCGGCCGGCTTCGCCGAAGAACTGCAGAACGCGCTGCGCAATGGCAGCCTGTTCGAGCGCTGGCGCGACAAGCAGCCGGACCCGGATGCGGTGGAACCGCAGTGGGGCGTGACCGATCCGGAGGCCACCGTGACCGGTGAGCAGAAGGATCTGCGCATCAACCTGGTGGCCACCACCCGCATCGACAGTGACGTGTTCAAGCAGCGCCTGCGCCTGCTGGCCGGGCACCACTGGGAACTGCGCGACGTGCGTTGAGGCCACCCGCTTTGGTAGGTGCCAACCTTGGTTGGCGCTTTCCAAAAAGATGCCAACCAAGGTTGGCATCTACCAGTTCCTCGTTGCCGGCACTACCGAGCACCAGGATCTGCTGCTATCGTGCCGCCGCCAACGGCGACTGCACGGATTGCACATGGACCCCAAGCTCAAAGCCCTCATCGAGCAGACCAACCTGTCGGACCTGCTGCCGTCGGCGCCCAAGGAAATGGACCTGCAGCAACCGGTGGCGCCGCCGGAACCCGCAAAGCCGCAGCCCGCCCGTTCCACCAACGATGCACTGCAGGTGCATTTCGGTGGTACCGACATGGTCGGCAAGCTCGCCAACGCGCCCACCAGTGGACGGATAAAGACCTTCGCAATGATCCTGCTGGGCGGACCGACCATCGTGCTCGGCCTGCTTCTGCTGGGCATGGTCTGGACCGAGCCTGGCAAGTCGGTGTTCGCGCTGGTCTACGGCACGGTCATCGCAGCGGTGTTGATCGGCATCTGGCCTTATCTGCTGTTCCGCAAGCGCGAGAAGTCGTCGGACTGACGACCAGGGTAGTGCCGGCCGCTGGCCGGCAACCCATGCATCCCGCAGCTGCCGGCCAGCGACCGGCACTACCCATCCCGCGTGCTACCAACCACCGCCCAGCGCGCGATACAGCTCCACGCGCGCAATCGCGGCTGTGGCCTGGCTGTTGGCCAGCGCGGCCTGGTTGTCCAGCGCGATGCGTTGCGTGCTCAATACATCCAGCATGTCGACCACGCCTGCCTGGTACTGCCGACGCGCAGCGCCCAGCGCCATCTCGCTCTCATCCACCGCCACATGCAGCTGCGCGGTGCGTTGCTGTTCGGCGGCATAGCCGTCGATGGCATCGTCCACTTCATGCCAGGCCTGCAGCACGGTACGGCGGAACTGCAGCGCCGACTGTTGCTGCTGCAGCCTGCTCAACGCCAGGTTGGCCTTCAGGCGTCCGCCCTGGAAGATCGGCAGGCTGATCGACGGCCCGACGCTGAAGCGATGCGCGTTCCAACCATCCAGGTCATCCAGCTGCCTGGCCTGGAAACCGGCATCGCCATTCAAGGTGATGCGCGGCAGGAAACTGGCCTTGGCCACGCCGATATCCGCCGTGGCTGCATGCAGTGCGGCCTCGGCACGGCGGACATCGGGGCGACGCTCGGCCAGTTCACTGGGCACGCCCACGGCGACAGTCGGCAACGCTGGCCAGTCGCGGCGCGCGTTCTGCAACTGCGCGTCCAACGTCTGCGGTGGCTGCGCCAGCAGGAACGCCAGCGCATTGCGCAATTGTGATTCGCGATGCCGCAACGGCGCGATGCGCGCCTGCAACGATGCCACCTGTGCCGCCGCACTGGACACCTGCAACGTGCTGGCCACGCCCTGGCGCTGGCGCGCTTCGGTCAGCCGCTTGATGTCGTGGGCGATGCTGAGGTTGTCATCGGTGATGGCCAGCAGCTGGCGTGTTGCGCGCAACTGCAGGTAATCGCGCGCGGTCTCCGCCAGCAGGGCGATACGCACCGCGTGTGCATCTTCCTCGGCCATCTGCACGCGTGCGTCGGCGGCTTCCACCTGGCGGCGTACGCGGCCCCACAGATCCAGTTCCCAGCTCATGCCGATGCCGGTCTCGAACAACCCATAGTCATCACGACCGCCATTACCGGATGGATCGTTCAGACCTACCTCGCTGTTGCGCGCGCGCACGCCGCTGGCGGTGGCGCTGACGCTGGGCAGGCGATCGGCAGCGGTGACACCCCGCGCGGCGCGGCTCTGCTGCACGCGGTTGGCGGCCAGCTGCAGGTCGAGATTGGCCTGCAGCACCTGCGTCGCCAATTGCCCCAGCAGCGGGTCGTCGAAACCGGACCACCAGCGGGCATCGTCATCCAGCACAGCTGACGCCACTGCTTCGCCCTGCCATTGCGTGGGCAGTTCGGCCTGCGGGCGCACGAAGTCCGGGCCCAGCGTGCAGGCGCCCAGCGCCGTGCACAGTGCCGCTGCAGCCAGTACACGCGGGAATACGCGGATCATGCGCCCTCCCCGCCCTTGCGGTGCTGCTCGCGTTGCGCACTCTGCACGTGCTGCGGGCTCTGCAGATCCACGCTCGCTTCCACCGACATGCCGGCACGCAGTTGACCCAGCAATGCCTGCCCAGGGTCCAGCACAATCTTCACCGGAATGCGCTGCACTACCTTGGTGAAGTTGCCGGTCGCGTTCTCCGGTGCAATCGCGGCGAACGTCACGCCGGTGGCTGGTGCGATGCTGTCGATATGGCCACGGAGCGGCGTGCCGGGGAACACGTCCACCGTCAGTTCAACCTGCTGCCCCGGCTGCATGCGGGTCATCTGCGTTTCCTGGAAGTTGGCGACCACGAAGGCGCGCTGCAGCGGCACCACCGCGGCCACCGGCGTGCCCGGGGTCAGGTAGGCACCGACGCGCACTGCGCGGCGCCCGACCATGCCGTCGATCGGTGCGCGCAGCTCGGTGTGCGACAGATCCAGTTCGGCGCGTGCCTGTGCGGCTTCGGCACGCTGCACGGCTGCCTGCGCGGCCTGCACCCCGGCAGTGAGGATGTCGGTGCGCTGGCGCGCGGTCGACAATGCGGCCTGTCCCTGTTGCAGGTGCGCACTGGCCACCGCCTGCTTCGACTGCGCCTGCTGTGCGTTCTGCACGGTACCGGCACCATCGCGGGCCAGTTCGCGGTAACGCTGCTGGTCGGCACTGGCCAGGGTCAGCTCGGAGCGACTGACATCCACGCTCGCCCTGGCCTGTTCGATCAGCGAGCCCTGCTGTGCCAGCGCTGCTTGAGCGTTGCTGAGCTGCGCACGCGCATTGGCCAGGTCGGCGCGGGCGGCCAGCAACGCGACCTGGTAGTCACGGTCATCGATGCGGGCCAGCACGTCACCGGCTTTCACCGCTTGGTTGTCCTGCACGTCCACCGCGCTGACGAAGCCGGCGATCTTCGGTGCGACCACCGTGTAGTCGGCAACCACATAGGCGTTGTTGGTGGTCTGGTGGCGGCCATCGCGCAGCAGCAGCCACGCGGCGCCGGCCAGCACCAGCACGCCCAGGCCGAGGCCGGCGTTGAGATACGTTCGATTGATTGTCATGAGGGGGTTCCTGCGAAGGGGATCAGGCCACGGCACGTGGCGGATGGATGCGGGTGGGCATCCAGGCAATGAGAGGAATGAAGGCCAGCGCGACCAACGCGACCAGCAGGTAGAGATCGGCCGAGGTCAATGCCTGCACCTGCGCATGCAGGCGCGCGCCCAGTTGCGGCCCCTCGGCCAGCCACGGCTGTTCGCCGAGGCGGTCGACCAGCACGGTGGAATGGAAATGTCGGCGTCCCTGCGCAACCGCTTCAAGCACGCCGCTGGCCAGTACCGCGGCAAAGCCCTTCACCGTGTTGAACCACGCCGAGGCGAAGGGGCCGTCCTGTGGCGCAAGGCCACCGGTGGCCAGCATCAGCAGCGGCAGCACCGCCATCGGCTGGGCAAACACCTGCAGCAACTGCACCCACAGGAAGTTGTCGCGGATCCAGCTCACGTCCAGATGTGCGCCCAACCAGCAGGCCAGTGCCAGCAGCGCCAGGCCGGTGGCCTGCACCCAACGGCAATCGACCGCGCGGATGTTCAGCAATGCGGCTACCAACGGCAGCGCGATTGCCTGCGGAACCGCCACCCACAGCAGCATCGGCGCGGTCTGTTGCGGCCGATAGCCCTGCACGCTGGCGAGGAAGCCGGAGGGAATGGAGATCACCGCCAGCAGCACGAACAGCACGCCACCGAGAGTAATCAGCGAATAGCTGAGGTTGCGGTTGGCCAGCAGCTGCAGCTTGAAGAACGGCAACGGATGGAACCACTCGTTGACCATGAAAAGCACCAGCAGACCCGCACCGCCACCCAGCATCAGGGTGATCAACGACGAGTCGAACCAGTTCAAGCGCGGGCCCTGCACCAGGCCCAGTACCAGCAGCACCAGCGCCGGCAGGCCGAGCATCAGGCCGACGCCGTCGAACTGTGCGAAGCGCTCCAGCCGCAGGGGATCCTGTGGCAGCCCCCAGGCGACCATCGCCATCGCTGCCAGGCAGTACGGCACGATCTGCCAGAACGCCCAGTGCCAGCCCACCTGCTCCACCCAGAACGCGGCCAGCGGGGTGCCCATGCTCGGCCCGAAGGTGGCAGTCAGTGCGTAAGCGGCCAGGCCGTACAGCTTGATGCCCGGCGGCAGGAAGCGCAGCGCCACGCTCATCAACAGCGGCGGCAACGCGCCACCGCACAGGCCCTGCAACGCGCGCAGCACCAGAAAGGTCTGCAGGTTGGGTGCCAGCGGGCACAGCACGCCCAGCACCATGAAGCCGCCGATCATCGCCAACGCAAAACGGCGCAGCGAGAAGGTGGCGGCGCACCACGGTGCGAACGCCATCGCGCTGACCGACATCGCGCTGTACAGCGCCACGATCCAGCTGCCGTCATCGACGCTGAAACCCATCGCCCCGCGGATGTCGGCCAGTGCGACCTTGGTGACGTTCTCGTTGAAGCCCGACACCAGCACCGCCAGC
This sequence comes from Stenotrophomonas sp. Br8, assembly GCF_014763005.1. Taxonomy (NCBI): domain Bacteria; kingdom Pseudomonadati; phylum Pseudomonadota; class Gammaproteobacteria; order Lysobacterales; family Lysobacteraceae; genus Stenotrophomonas; species Stenotrophomonas sp. Br8. Next base: position 12,899 of record NZ_JACGTN010000011.1, read on the forward strand.
AGCACACCGCACAGCCCTACCAGGATGCGCCGGTCGAGCCCGGGTGCGGCGACGGGCCGGGGCGCTGCCGGCGCCGGAAGTACGGCGACAGGCGTGCTCACTGCCGGCCGCCGATCCGTGCAGTGCACGGCATATGTGGAGTCATTGGATTGCGCTCAGTGAAACTATCGGGAGCGCAGTCTAGAAAGGCCGTTGCCTGCGAAAAATGGCGTGTCCGGCATCGCAGTCGTGCGTCCGGCGCACGGCTGCAGGCGATCAGTGGCGGGCCGCCTCGACCGAATCGCACATCACCTTGATCGCCCGCCGCAGCCACTGGTGCGCCGGGTCGTTGTCCATGCGCGGGTGCCAGGCCTGCACCAGTGCCACGGTGCGTACCGGCACCGGCAGCGGGAACATGCGCAGTGGCAGACCCATGTGGGTGATGCGGTCGAGCATCACGCTCGGCATCTGCGGCAGGACCAGGTCTGAATCAGCAGCAGCGAAGATCGCACCGTGGAAGGTGGGGATGACCACCGCCACCCGCCGCTGCAGGCCGAGCACGGCCAGTTCCTCGTCGATCGGGCCGTGCGCCAGCCCGCGCCGGGACACGGCGATATGGTCGCAGGCCGCGAAGCGCTCGGCACTGATGTCGCCGTCGAACAACGGATGATCCTCGCGTGCAGCGCCCAGCAGAGAAGTGGTGAACAGGTGCTGCACCTTGGTTTCCGGGCTGTGCTTGCCCGCCGTACTGATGTACAGGTCGATCCGCCCCTGCACCATCGCATCGTCATCGGTATCGCCCTCGGGCACGAAGCGCAGCATGCAACGCGGTGCCTGCTGGCGGAACACCTCACGCAGGCGGCCGCCATAGCTGCCGATGAACACATCATTGGCGCGCACGCTGAACGTGCGTTCCAAGGTGGCCATGTCGACCTCGCGGCCGGCATTGAACACGCGGTGTGCCTGCTCGATCACATCGCGCACCTGCTCACGCAGTTCCAGCGCGCGGGGTGTGGGGGCAAGGCCACGGCCGGCGCGCACCAGCACCGGATCACCCAGCGCCACGCGCACCCTGCCGAGGGTACGGCTCATCGCCGGCGCACTGAGATTCATCCGCCGCGCGGCGGCGGCCACGCTGCATTCGTCGATCAGCACATCCAGTGCGAGCAACAGGTTCAGGTCCGGCAGGGGCATGGCAGTCTCCCGTAAATGCGATGACTCTACTGCAATCCAAACCAACCAGAGTTGCGTCCTGCGCACGCATTGACTGCGGCGCACGGCATGGGTGCGCGCGACGACATGCGCGACCATCACCGCCCTGCAAAGGAGCTTTTCATGTTCAACACCCTGCTGGTCGCGCTTGATGGCGGCCCCCAGCACGACCGCGTGCTGGACCTCGCCGCCGCCATGGCTGGCCCCCGCGGCCGTCTGCACCTGCTGTGCGTGCTCGACCCCGAATTCGCACTTGCAGCAGATGCCAGCGATGCCGACCGCCGCGAATATCCCGCCGCCGCCCGGCAGCAGGCGCACGCCGAAGCCGTGCTTGCCGACGCCCTGGCCGAGCTGTGCGAGCGCGGCGTGGACGCCATCGCACAACTACCGTCCGGCGACCCGGGCGAAGTGATCAGCGCGCAGGCGCGCCGCCTGCAGTGCGATCTGATCGTCATCGGCCACCGCCACCTGTCACGTCTGCAGCGTCTGTTCGAGCCCTCGGTCGGGCAATGGACCATCGACCACGCGCCCTGCCCGGTGCTGGTGGAAACGCGCGATCCGTAGGTACTCCCGGCATGGCCTCACGTTCCCCTGTATTTCCCACCCGCGTGAGTTATCGCGCCTTCGGCCGTCAATTCAGTCGCGGCGAACAAGCCCTGCTGGCTGCACTGCGGCAACTGGGCGACCCTGCGCTGCAGGCCGAGGGCCTGCTGCAACTGGCCGCCCTGGGCCTGGATGCCGAAGGGCGCGACGCCTTCCGTGAACTGCTGCCGCTACTGGCCACGCCACATGCACCGATCGAACTGCTGCCGGCCGGATCGCCCTTCATTTCCGCCAGCGAACTGGACGTGCTGGTCTGTCTGCTGCGCATTGCGCAATGGCGGCACGCACGCCCACGCGAGGACGATGTGCTGGCGCCGCTGCGTCGACAACTGGCATGTTGTGCGGCGGCGGTGCACGCCACGCCGTTGATATTGCGGCAACGGTCGCTGTCACCCGTGGGCCTACGCCTGCTGGATCCGGCCGGGTGGCTGCGCCAACGCTGATCGGCCGCGCACCTTCCTGCCGCGGCGGTAGTCCAGGCGTGCTAACAGTCCAGCGTGTCGTGCGCGCCCCCGTGGTCGTCCAGCACGTGCGCGTGCAGGATCACCCGGTTACGGCCTGCACGCTTGGCCGCGTACAGGCCCGCATCGGCATCGGCCAGCAGCTGTTCGGCGCTGGCCAGCGCCGGCGGATGCAGGTAGCCCACACCCACGCTGATGCTGACCGGGCCTTCCGGCAGTGGCAATGCTTCCACCGCCTCGCGCAGACGCTCGGCCAGCGCAAGCACACCCGACAGCGGGCTGCCGGGCACGATCACCGCGAACTCCTCACCGCCATAGCGCGCCACGCTGTCGGCCGCGCGCCCAGCGGTGGCCTGCAGCACCGCAGCCACCGCCTGCAGGCAACGGTCACCGGCGGGATGACCGTGCTGGTCGTTGAATGCCTTGAAATGGTCAATATCCACCAGCAGCAACGCCATCTCGCTGCCGCTGCGGCGCGCGCGGTTCCATTCGGCCAGCAGCAGCGTATCGAACTGACGGCGATTGGCGACGCCGGTCAGGCCATCCTGCCGCGCCAGCTGATCCAGGCCCGCCTGCCGTTCCAGCAGGTCGATCTGCAGCAGGGTGCTGCGCAGGCCGAAGCCCAGTGTCGCCACCACGAAGCCAGTCACTGCCAAAGGCCGCGCGTGGTCCACCACCAGAGTGCCGACCACCAGCAGCAGCAAGGGCAGGATGATCGGCCCACCCGCCTGCACCAATCGCAGCAGGCGGGGATGCAGCACGAAGCCCGGCGCAGGCGCCTGGCGCAGCGCCAGTACCGCCAACAGCAGGAACGGCAGGTCGATCAACAGATCGTTGTAGGCGCCGAACGACTGTTCGGAGGTGTAGTGATTGATGTAGAACGCCAGCAGCAGATATGACAATGCGTACAGCGCCAGCGCGCGGTAGAAGCTGCGCCGTTCAGGCGCGTCGCCGGCGACCCAGCGCACCACCGCGAAGCCGGCGATGCACAGGTTCTGGATGTCGAACATGCGCTGCATGTGGGCCATCGCCTGGTCATCGATGTCGATGCGGTCGGCGAAGGACTGGGTATGCACGAAGAACAGCACGCCCAGCAGCGCGGCCATCACGCCGTCGATCAGGCTGATCATCCGGCGTTCGCGACGGGCGCGGGCCAGGATGAACACCAGCGGCACGCCGTACAGCACATACAACAGCAGGCTGGCGCGCGGGGTGATGTCGGACCGTCCGGCCCCCAGTGCGTCGGCCATGTTGAAGGCCATGCCACCGGCCCAGAGCAGCAGCGCGATTGCAGTGGCCCGCCAGCCCAGTGCAGCGCGGTCGCGCTGGCCACGCCACAGGCAGGCCGCGGCGGCCAGCAGAGGCGCCGCGGTCAGGAACACGAACGATCCCCCACCGGCCGTACCCGGCCAGAACGCCACGACCACGCCATGGCAGATCACGAACATCAGCGCCAGCACAACCAGCATGCATCCCCCATGCGCAAGGCCGTATGGCGGCACGATAGCGCGCCGCCACGCCACAGCGGCGTGATCCGCGTTGGAAAAGACGGATACGCGACAGTGGCAGCCGTCTCGCGAAATGGTTGCCCGGCGACGCTCGCGGGCCAGCCGGGAAGCCGCCCGACAGCCGCGACCTGTAAAATGCGAAAATCCCTCCCCATCCTGGCGAGCGCCTCCGCGCCGGCCACCCCAGATATCCCGTGAAAACCCCCGAAGGACTGCGCGCGCTGATCGACGACGGCGTGATCGATGAAGTGCTACGCCCGCTCAAGAGCGGCAAGGAAGCGGCCGTGTACGTGGTACGCAGCGGCAACGAGGTGCGCTGCGCGAAGGTCTACAAGGACATGGCCCAGCGCAGCTTCCAGCAGCGCGTGCAGTACCAGGAAGGCCGCAAGGTGCGCGGCAGCCGTGAGGCGCGTGCGGTGGGCAAGGCCAGCAAGTACGGCCGCAAGCAGCAGGAAACGGCCTGGAAGAACACCGAGGTGGACTCGCTGTACCTGCTGCGTGATGCCGGCGTGCGCGTGCCCGAGCCATACGGCTACTTCCACGGCGTGCTGGTGATGGAGCTGGTCACCGATGCCGACGGTTTCTCCGCCGCCCGCCTGGGCGAAGTGGAACTGGAGCCCGAACAGGCCCGCCAGTTCCACCAGACCCTGGTCCGCCAGGTGGTGCGCATGCTGTGCTGCGGCCTGATCCATGGCGATCTCTCGCCGTACAACGTGCTGGTCGGTCCCGATGGCCCGGTGGTGATCGATTTCCCCCAGGTGGTCAGTGCAGGCGGCAACAACGCCGCGCGCAGCATGCTGCTGCGGGACGTCAACAACCTCACCGCCTACTTGGGCCGTTTCGCCCCTGAACTGCTGGACAGCTGGTATGGCGAGGAAATGTGGGCGCTGTTCGAGGCTGGCAGCCTGCTGCCGGACAGCGAGCTCACCGGCACCTTTGTGCACGATGAATCTACCGTCGACCTCGACAGCGTGCGCCACGCCATCAACGATGCGCGCGAAGAAGCCCTGATCCGCCAGCAGGGCCGTGAAGCGGCGGAAGAAGACGACGACGTATAAACGCCACGCCATGCGTGGCGGCTCGACGCTACGGACAAGCCAGAGCAGCCGAGCGTGGGCTCGGCTACAGGGTCAGGCCTTCAGTGCGCGCGCGTGGTGGGCGATGTGCTCGCCGATGAAGCTGGCGATGAAGTAGTAGCTGTGGTCGTAGCCCGGCTGCAGGCGCAGGCTCAGCGGATGGCCGGCCGCTTGGCAGGCCTGCTGCAGGCGCTGCGGCTGCAGCTGGGTGTGCAGGAACTCATCGCCCTCGCCCTGGTCGACCAGCAGCGGCAGGCGCTCTCCGGCGTTGGCCACAAGCTGGCAGGCATCCCACTGCGACCAGTCGGCCGGGTTGTCACCGAGGTAGGCGGTGAACGCCTTCTGTCCCCACGGCACGTGACTGGGCGCGACGATCGGCGAGAACGCCGACACGCTGCGGTAACGGCCCGGGTTGCGCAGCGCGATCACCAGTGCACCGTGGCCGCCCATCGAATGGCCGCTGATGCCCCGCGCATCGGTAGCCGGGAAGTTCGCTTCGATCAGCGCCGGCAGTTCCTGCGCGACGTAGTCGTGCATGCGGTAGTGCTTCGCCCACGGCGCACGGGTGGCGTTGAGATAGAAGCCCGCGCCCTTGCCCAGGTCATAGCCCTCGGCATCGGCTACGTCATCGCCGCGCGGACTGGTATCCGGGGCGACGATGATCACGCCGTGCTCGGCCGCATAGCGCTGCGCCCCGGCCTTGGTGATGAAATTCTGCTCGGTGCAGGTCAGCCCGCTCAGCCAGTACAGCACCGGCAGCTTCTGGCTGGCGGCCTGCGGCGGCAGGTATACGGCGAACTGCATGTCGCAGCCCAGCGTGGTCGAATGATGCCGGTAGACGTCCTGCCAACCGCCGGCACAGGCGCGGTGTTCGATACGTTCCATGATGTTCTCCTGCGCGGCGCGTCAGCGCACGCGTGCTTCTGGTAGATGCCGACCTTGGTCGGCTTATCCACGCACGGCGTGGATGCCTTTGTTGATCAGTTCGTCCAGCTGCGCCAGCAAGCGCAGCAACGGCTCGACGTCAGGCTGGCCATCAAGATTGCGATACGCCGCCGCCGCCACGTTGCTGCGCGGCGGCCACTGGCCATCAGCGCGGGCCTCATGCAGACGCGGCAGGAATACCTGCCCCAGCCACTGCTCGAACGACATGCCATCGTCGCTGCCGAAGGCCGAGGTCACCGCACGCGGTGGCCCCACTTCGCCCACGACCCAGCCCAGCGCGCGCAGCGCCTGCTCGATCGGGGCCACCAGGGCCGCGCGCGGGTCTTCCGCACGCGGCCGGCGCAGGGCATCCAGCCAGCCCATGACACGCCTCAGTAATGGACCACCGAACGGATCGACTTGCCTTCATGCATCAGGTCGAAAGCTTCGTTGATCTTGTCCAGGTCCATGGTGTGGGTGACGAACGGCGCCAGCTCGATATCACCCTTCATCGCGTCTTCGACCATGCCCGGCAGCTGGCTGCGACCCTTCACGCCGCCAAACGCGGTACCCATCCACTTGCGGCCGGTGACCAGCTGGAACGGACGGGTGGAGATCTCCTGGCCCGAACCGGCTACGCCGATCACCACGCTCTGGCCCCAGCCGCGGTGCGCGCATTCCAGCGCCGCACGCATCACGTTGACGTTGCCGATGCACTCGAAGCTGTGGTCCACGCCCCAGGTGGTCATTTCAACAATGACCTGCTGGATCGGCTTGTCATGATCCTTCGGGTTGATGCAGTCGGTGGCGCCGAATTCGCGGGCCAGATCAAACTTGGACGGATTGGTATCCACCGCGATGATGCGGCCGGCCTTGGCTTGGCGCGCGCCCTGGATCACGGCCAGGCCGATACCGCCCAGGCCGAACACGGCCACGCTGTCGCCTTCCTGCACCTTGGCGGTGTTGTGTACTGCACCTATGCCGGTGGTGACGCCACAGCCGAGCAGGCAGACATGCTCCGGGTTCGCATCCGGGTTGATCTTCGCCAGCGATACCTCGGCAACGACGGTGTATTCGCTGAAGGTCGAGCAGCCCATGTAGTGGTAGATCGGCTCGCCGTTGTAGCTGAATCGGCTGGTGCCATCGGGCATCACGCCCTTGCCCTGGGTGGCACGCACCGACACGCACAGGTTGGTCTTGCCGCTCTTGCAGAACAGGCATTCACCACACTCGGCGGTGTACAGCGGAATCACGTGGTCGCCCGGCTTCACGCTGGTCACGCCCTCGCCCACTTCCACCACGATGCCGGCACCTTCATGGCCCAGCACCACCGGGAACAGGCCTTCCGGATCATCGCCGGACAGGGTGAACGCATCGGTGTGGCAGACACCGGTGTGGGTGATCTTGACCAGCACTTCGCCCTGCTTCGGCGGGGCGACGTCGATCTCGACGATCTGCAGCGGCTGGCCGGGACCAAAGGCGACGGCGGCACGGGATTTCATGATGGCACTCTCCAAAAAGGCTTGCGGAAAACAGGATGCGCGGCGCTGTGTCGCGCCGTCGTTCATTTCAGGTACGAGCGGATCAACGCGCTCATGTCGCGCACGCGTTCGGCGCGTTGTTCATCGGACGCAGCGGGCTGGCCGAACTCCTCGCGCAGGTGCGCTTCCATCACTTCGGACATCAGGCCGTTGACCGCCCCGCGGATGGCGGCGATCTGCTGCAGCACCGGCCCGCAGTCGGCGCCGGCTTCCAGCGCGCGGTCCAGCGCATCGCACTGGCCGCGGATGCGGCGTACGCGGGCGAGAACCTTCTTTTTTTCTTCGGGGGAGTGCGGCATGGCAGGCCGGCCTCGGAACTATACTGGGGGATAGTATACAGAAGCCGATCCGTACCTCAATCGAAGACGCCCTCTGCGGCCAGTCGGCTCAGCTCCTCCACCACGTAACGCACCTTCGGCCGCAGGTGCCGCGTCTGCGGCCACAGCGCGTGGATGTCCACGTGGTGCTGCATGCAGTGATCGAGCAACGACTGCAGCGCCCCGGATTCGAGATGCCGGCGCACCAGCGATACCGGCATCTGGCAGATGCCCAGGCCAGCCAGCGCGCCTTCGATCACCGCATCACCATCATTGAGCTGGTAGGTGCCGCTGGGAATGAACACCCCCTGGGTGCCCGCGTCTCCCATCCGCCAGGCCACGGGCTGTCCATGGCGGTAGCCGACGATGCTGCGGTGTGCATGTAGATCGTCAATGGTCCGTGGCGTGCCATGAACCTGCAGGTAGGCCGGCGCGGCGCAGGTCACCAGCCGCTGGCTGGCCAGCTTGCGCGCGACCAGGTGCTCGGCGTGATGCAGGCCGCCGAAGCGGATCAGCAGGTCGATGCCTTCCTCAAGTGGGTCGACGAAGTGATCGGTGAAGGTCATCGTCAACTGCAGGTCCGGATACTGCTGGCACATTTCCAGCAGCACCGGCAGCACCACCAGCCGACCGAACGAGGACGGCATGTCGATGCGCAGACGGCCGCTCGGCAGATGCGCAGCCGAGCCCAGGCACGCTTCGGCCGCCGCGATTTCATCCAGCGCCGCAGCGCAGGAGGCGTAGTACGCCTCGCCATCGGTGGTCAGCGCGATGCGCCGGGTGGTGCGATGAAACAGGCGCACCCCCAGCCGCGCTTCCAGCCGGGCGATGGCCTTGCCGACCGCCGAGCGCGAGATGCCCAGGGCATCGGCCGCTTCGGTGAAGGTGGCCGAGCGCGCCGTGGTGACGAAGGTCGCCAGGCCATTCAGGGATTCGACGGGAAGCATCGGCGGACTCGCTTATTGGGGACAGATAGTCCCGCTTGACGGGAAATTTACCGTCTTTATGTGCCTTCATGTCAACTCCATCATGGTGCTGTCGCGCCGTTGGCGCCCTCCCCCGCTCCGAGATGACTGACATGACCTCCCCCCTCTTCCACCCCTACGACCTGGCCGGAACACCACTGCGCAACCGCATCGCGATGGCGCCGATGACCCGCGCCCGCAACCCCGGTGCGGTCGCCAACGAACTCACTGCGCAGTACTACCGGCAACGTGCCAGCGCAGGCCTGATCATCAGCGAAGGCACGCCGGTGTCGGCGCAGGGCCAGGGCTACATCGACGTGCCCGGCATCTGGTCCGCTGAACAGGTCGCCGGCTGGAAGCTCGTCACCGACGCCGTACACGCTGCGCAGGGCGCGATCTTCGCCCAGTTGTGGCACGTCGGGCGGATGTCACACGCCTCGCTGCAGCCCGACGGCGGCCAGCCGGTGAGCGCCGGTACACGGCCGGTAGCGAGCGATCCGAAGAACACCTCGTTCGTGTATCTGGACGACGGCAGCCGTGGCCATGCCGATCCGACGCCGCCACGCGCGCTACGCACCGACGAAGTGCCGGGTATCGTCAGCGACTTCGTACGCGGCGCTGAAAATGCCATCGCTGCCGGCTTCGATGGCATCGAGCTGCATGCTGCCAACGGCTACCTGTTCGAGCAGTTCCTCAACCCGATCACCAATGATCGGCAGGATCTGTACGGCGGTTCACTGCGCAACCGCGCACGGCTGATCCTGGACACCGTGGATGCGATGGCCTCGCGCATCGGCGCGCATCGTGTCGGCGTGCGCCTGGCGCCGAACAGCCAGACCTTCGACATGCCGGCCTATGCAGAGAACGAAGCCACCTATCTTTATCTGGCCGAAGAGCTTGGCAAGCGCGGGCTGGCGTATGTGCATCTGAACGACAACTACCTGCGCGGCGTGCCCGTCATCGGCGAGGCGTTCCTGAAGACTTTCAAGCAAACCTACGGCGGCACCGTGATCCTCGCCGGTGGGCTCACCCGTGAGCGTGCTCTGCGACTGGTCGAGGACGGCATCATCGACCTGGCCGCATTCGGCCAACCGTTCATCGCCAACCCGGATTTGGTCGAGCGCCTGCAGCGCGATGTGCCACTGGCCGTACCCGATCGCAGCACCTATTACGGCGGTGGCAGCGAGGGCTACCTCGACTACCCGCTCGCACAGTAGATCCACGCCATGCGTGGATGCCGCGCCTTGATCCCGCCGGGCCACGAGTGCATCGTGGCCCGGTCCGGCCTCGGTCCTGCCCCATGAACTGCTCAGCGGCCTCCTTCATCGTCAACCTCGACGTCCCCGATCTTGCAGCGGCCGAGGCGTTCTACACCGAAGCTTTCAGCCTGAGGATCGGCCGCCGCCTGGGCCCCGGCGCGCTGGAACTGCTCGGTGGTCCCACGCCGCTGTACCTGCTGCAGAACGACGCCGGCAGCGCAGCGACCGAAGACGGCGATGTGCGCGATTACGAGCGCCATTGGACGCCCGTGCATCTGGACTGGGTAGTCGCCGATATCGACGCTGCGCTTGCCCGCGCCGTTGCAGCCGGCGCTTCTCTTGAACAGGCCGTGCGCGAACACAGCTGGGGAAGGATCGCCGTGCTGGCCGATCCCTTCGGCCATGGCTTCTGCCTGCTCCAGTTCAGCGATGCAGGCTATGACGCTCTGCTGGCGTAGCACGCGAGTTCACCACGGCAACGGCACCGCCTCACCATTGGCGCGCTCACCGTAGTACAGCGACGGCAGCAGCCGCGACAGGAAGCTGAACTCGGTGTAGCAGTGTTTGAGCAGGCCCAGGCCGATCGCATCGCTGGCATCGCGCTGCGGATCTTCACTATCCAGGCCCAGCACGAAGCGACTGCGCAGCACGCAGCCGAACGGCGTATCGCGGGCGACGTGCAGCATCTGGCCGTCGCAGGGATCACCGTGCGCATCCAGCCGAACGTGATCACCAAAACCGATGCGCGCGGCGATCACCGCCGAGACATCGCCGGCATCCTGCGCCGCCTGCAGACGCTCGGGTGTGAGCAACGTGCGCGGATCGTGGAACTTCAGGCGTGCCGCCACCGGCGGGATGTCGGCCAGCGACTCGACGGCATGGATGCTGGCCCCATGGTAGCTGCGCCCACGCTGCCAAGCCGCGTCCCAGCCACGGTGCTCGACGTGGTCCAGCGGGTGCCACCAGCGGATGTGCTGGGTGGTCTCGAAGAAGGTGAACCACCAGTCCAGCATGCGCCCCTTGCAGCCGTGAAGATCGGTGCGCACCGCGACCAGCAGGGTGCCGTCCGCGCGACGCTGGATGCCGGTCTCCAGGTGCATCGGTGCCGGATCAAGCAGGTCGTGGTGGTCCAGCCAGGCGTGAGCGTTGGCAACGGTTTCCATGGTGAATCCCTCGGGAGATGAGGATCGGACAATACGGAAACGCACATCGTTTCGCAATTATCGAAATGCGCTAGAATGTGCGCAATGACCGCTACCGCCCCGCCCGATCTGATCGCTCCGCCCCGTCGCCGCGGCCGTCCTGCACGCCCAGAGGCCGACGTCCGCCATGCCGTGCTGCAGGCGACGCTGGATCTGCTGCTGGCGCAGGGCTACGAAGCGACCACCATCGAAGGCGTCGCCGCGCATGCCGGCGTGGCCAAGAAGACGGTGTACCGGCATGCCGGAAATCGCGACGAACTGGTGGGCCTGGCAGTGCGCGAGTGGACCGATGGCTTCGCACCACAGCTGCAACGTGATGCCCGCCACGCCGAAGACGTGCTGCCACTGCTGCACGACATCCTGCAGGCGGTGTGCGCGCAGGCATTGTCAGCACAGGCGGTGCGGGTGTTCCGCCTGTTGACCACCGACTTCCCGGGCAAGGACGCGCTGCTGCGGGCCTACCTGGACAACGGCATCGGCCGCGGCCGTGCGCTGCTGGCGGACTGGCTGCGGCGGCAGCAGCAGCGTGGTCTGTTGCGCGCCGGTGATCCAGAACGGATGGCGCGCCTGGTGCTGTCGATGGCCGTGGCAGAACCTCTGCGCGAGCGCGCCATCGGCGTGGTTGCCGAAGACGCATCGGTGGATGCGCACCTGCGTGACTGCCTGCAGTTGATGGAGCCGATGCTGCAGGCTGCGTAGCGTGGCGTCATCCACGCATGGCGTGGATCTACTGCCAGAAGGTGGAGGCCGACCGTTGGTCGGCACTCATCCATCGCGCCGCAGGAAGGACCAGGCAGTAGAGCCACGCCATGCGTGGCTTGGTATCCATGCCGTGCACCCGCGCAGCTCAATCCCGTACGTACGGCATTCTGCTGTCCATCCGCTCAAAGCCGACCAGCGGCTTCAGCAATGCCTGTACGTCCTCTTCACTGATGCCACCGCCGGCAATGTCATCCACGCGCGCGAACAGCGCTTCCAGCGCAGCCACCTGATCCCCACGCAACCAACCGCGATGAGTGGACAGCCAGGCCTGCAGGTTCGCACCGATATCGCCTTCCGACAGCAGCGAATCATCTTCCTCCAGTTCAACCACCGCTTCGGCCATCTTGCGGAACAGGAAATCCTGGAGGTTCGCCGCCACCAGGTCGGCGCGATCATCGTCGTGCCAGACCAGCAGTACCGGCGGCTCAGCGAAGCCTGGTGCGTTGGTCCAGAAGCAATAGTTGTCGCCGGCGCCGGTGCGTGCGAACGGCAGCAGCTTCAGGTCTTCACGCAACGGGTTGTAGTGATCTTCGGCAGTCAGGTCTTCCCAGGCCGCGCGCAGTTCATTGGGCTCGATCGGTTCGTACTCGCTCGCGTACAGCAGCACTGGCGGCTGTGCCTGTACCTGTGGGAACACCTCACGGTACCAGCGCGGCCCCTGTTCGCCCCAGCTGAATTGGTTGCCTGCGACGAGCTGGTGGAACAGCGGCGGAAAGGCTTGGCTGGAGGCCTGTTCGAGATCGGCGAGCGTGCTCATGGACGTCCTTGTTGGATGAGGGTGGTTACCTTAGCGCGTGCCTGCGCCATCCACGCATGGCGTGGATCTACTGCGGAACGGCATCCACACATGGGGGGAGTCAAAATGGGCATGCGGCGATGGTCAGTAGATCCACGCCATGCGTGGATGCGGCCCACCCCAATTCATTCGCGCAACATATCCACGAACGCGCGCAACGCGCCGGGCATCTGCCGCTGCTTCGGGTAGTACAACGCAAACCCGGCGAACGGTTCGCTCCAGTCTTCCAGTACCGCCACCAGTCGGCCATCGTCCAGGTACGGGCGCGCGGTGTCTTCCAGCACATAGGCCAGGCCGATGCCATCGAGTACCGCGCCAACCACGGTGCCCTGCTCGCACAGCGTCAGCCGCCCCGGTACGTCGATCTCCAGGGTCTGGCCCTCGCGCTCGAACTGCCACTTGTACAGATGGCCGCTGGCGAAGCGGAACCGCACGCACTCATGCGCGGCCAGGTCGCGCGGATGCTGCGGTGCCGGCCGGCGCCGCAGGTACTCGGGCGAACCCACGATCAAGCCGCGCAGCGGCGGCCCCATCGGCACCGCTACCATGTCCTCGGGCACGAACTCGTGCAGGCGCACGCCCGCGTCGTAACCCTCGGCGACGATGTCGACCAGACCATCGTTCTCGGTCAGCTCCACCCGTACATCCGGATGCGCGTGCAGGAAACGCGCCAGCCGCGGCCCCAACTGGGTCGCTACCGCCGCCCGCGTCGCATTGATCCGCAGCAGGCCGGCCGGAACGGCGCGGAAGTGGTTCATTTCTTCCAGCGCATCGTGCACCTGGCCCAGCGCCGGCTGCAGGCGCTCCAGCAGCCGTTGTCCGGCTTCGGTCAGGGCCACGCTGCGGGTGGTCCGGTGGAACAGGCCCACCCCCAGCCGCTCCTCCAGCGCGCGGATCGCATAGCTCACCGCCGAGGTCGACAGGGCCAGCTCGGCACCGGCGCGGCGGAAGCTGCGATGGCGGGCAACCGCGGCGAAGGCGGCCAGGTGGGACAGGTTGTCAGTGGCCATGATTGTGCAGTCTGCCTTGATGAATCATGCCGATATATGCGCTTCTTACCTTGCGGTACGGGGCGTATTGTAAAACGCCTTTCGACAAACCCGCCAAGGATTCCCCATGTCCCTCGCCCGTGGTTACGCCGCCCATACCCATACCGACCCGCTGGTACCCTTCGAGTTCGAGCGCCGCGCGGTCGGCCCGAACGATGTGCGCATCGAGATCCTGTACAGCGGCATCTGCCATTCCGACCTGCACCAGGCGCGCGACGACTGGGGTGGCTCGATCTACCCGATGGTGCCGGGCCACGAGATCATCGGCCGCGTTACCGAAGTCGGCAGCGAGGTCACCCGTTTCAAAGTGGGCGACCACGCCGGCGTCGGCTGCATGGTCGACTCCTGCCGCCACTGCGATGCCTGTGAACACGACCTGGAGCAGTACTGCGCCGAAGGTGCCACCTGGACCTACAACGGCCGTGAACGCGCCGACGGTGCCCCGACCTACGGCGGCTATTCCGACCATGTGGTGGTCGAGCAGCGCTTCGTGGTCAAGGTCTCCGAAACGCTGGACCTGAAGGCCGCCGCGCCGCTGCTGTGCGCCGGCATCACCACCTGGTCGCCGCTGCGACACTGGAAGGTCGGCCCGGGCCAGAAGGTCGGCGTGATCGGCCTCGGCGGCCTCGGCCACATGGGCGTGAAGTTCGCCAAGGCACTCGGCGCGCACGTGGTGATGATCACCACCACCCCGGAAAAGGGTGCCGACGCCAAGCGCCTGGGCGCCGACGAAGTGCTGGTCTCGCGTGATGCCGCGCAGATGAAGGCACATGCCGGCAGCTTCGACTTCCTGCTCAACACCATCCCGGTCGGCCATGACACCAACCCGTACATGGGCCTGCTCAAGCGTGAGGCGACCATGTGCCTGGTCGGCGTGCTGACCGAACTGGACCCGCCGCTGACCGGTGGCAGCGTGATCTTCGGTCGCAAGCACCTGACCGGCTCGGCGATCGGCGGCATGGCTGAAACCCAGGAAATGATGGACTTCTGTGCCGAGCACGGCATCGTCAGCGATGTGGAGATGATCGACATCAAGAACGTCAACGAAGCCTGGGAACGCATGGCGAAGAATGATGTGCGCTACCGCTTCGTGATCGACATGGCGACGATGAAGAACGCTGCCTGATCCAAGTCGGTTGTGGAAACGAAAAACCCCGGCAATGCCGGGGTTTTTTTTTGGTAGTGCCGGCCGCTGGCCGGCTACCCCGTACATCTGCCGGCCAGCGGCCGGCACTACCGCAAGGCGGTCAGTAAGCAAACTCGCGGAACACCGGATCCACATCGCCGTGCCAGCGGCCATGGAACAGTGCCAGCTTGCGCTCGGCCGGGGTCAGGCCGGACTCGACGATTTCCTGCAGCACGTCCAGGAACTTGCTTTCATCCTGGCCATCGGCATTGCGCGCCGCACGGCGCTTGAGGCCTTCCACGGAAATCTTCACCGCTTCGCGCGCCAGATCGCGCACGGTGCCATTGCGGAACGGCAGGTTCATCGCATGCTTGGGCACCCCATCACGCAGCGCATGGCGTTCAACCAGGCTGAAGTCGCGCACCAGGTCCCACGCTGCATCCAGTGCGGTGTCGTCGTACAGCAGGCCCACCCAGAATGCCGGCAGCGCGCACAGGCGGCTCCACGGGCCGCCATCGGCACCGCGCATTTCCAGGTACTTCTTCAGCCGCACTTCCGGGAACGCGGTGGTGGTGTGGTCCGACCAGTCGCGCAGCGTCGGCAGCTGGCCCGGCAGCACCGGCAGCTTGCCCTGCATGAAATCGCGGAAGTTCTGCCCGCTGGCATCGTGGTAGATGCCGTCGCGGTAGGAGAAATACATCGGCACGTCGAGCAGGTAGTCGACATAACGTTCGTAACCGAAGCCATCCTCGAACACGAAGTCGAGCATGCCGGTACGGTCGGCGTCGGTGTCGGTCCAGATGTGCGAGCGGTAGCTGAGGTAGCCGTTCGGCTTGCCCTCGGTGAACGGCGAGTCGGCGAACAGGGCGGTGGCGATCGGCTGCAGCGCCAACGACACGCGGAACTTCTTCACCATGTCCGCTTCGCTGGCGTAATCCAGGTTCACCTGCACGGTGCAGGTGCGGGTCATCATGTCCAGGCCCAGCGAACCGACCTTGGGCATGTACGAACGCATGATCTTGTAGCGGCCCTTGGGCATCCACGGCATTTCATCGCGCGTCCACTTCGGCTGGAACCCCATGCCGAGGAAGCCCAGCTGCAGCTCGCCGGCCACCTGTGCCACTTCATTGAGGTGGGTGCCGGTTTCCACGCAGGTCTGGTGAATGGTTTCCAGCGCCGCACCGGACAGCTCCAGCTGGCCCGCGGGCTCCAGCGTCACCGAGGCGCCATCACGCAGCAGGGCGATGGTATTGCCGTTTTCCTGCACCGGCGTCCAGCCGAAACGGACCAGGCCGTTGAGCAGTGCTTCGATGCCGCGATCGCCGTCGAAGGTCGGCGGACGCAGGTCATCCAGGCGGAACCCGAACTTCTCGTGCTCGGTACCGATGCGCCACTGCGAACGGGGCTTCTCGCCGGAGGCGATCTCCGCCACCAGTTGCGAGCGGTCGGTAATGGGCGTATCGGCGACGTGGCTGGGGCTCGACAAGGGGGTGGCTCGCTGGACGGTGGCAGGGGATGTGGGGCTGGGAGCCTTGCATCGCAAGGGCGCACTATAGCGTGGCGGCTCGTTACGTCATGCGACGGTGACGGGTTTCAGCATCCTACCGACACCCTCTTGACCCTCGTACACTCAGGGTCATGAGCCGCCATTCACGACATCCTGAACTGCACCGCGCCGATCGCGTCGGCTGGCTGCGTGCCGCCGTGCTGGGCGCCAACGATGGCATCGTCTCGGTCGCCGGCCTGGTGGTCGGTGTGGCCGCCAGCGGCGCCTCGGCCAGCACGATCCTGGCCACCGGTGTGGCCGGTACCGTGGCCGGTGCGATGTCGATGGCCGCCGGCGAGTATGTGTCGGTGCAGACCCAGGCCGATACCGAGAATGCCGATCTGGCGATGGAGAAGCGCGAGCTGCACGAAGACCCGCACAGCGAACTGGACGAGCTGACCGCGATCTACCGCCACCGCGGCCTGGAGCCGGCGCTGGCACGACAGGTCGCCGAGCAGCTGACCGCCCACGACGCGCTGGGCGCCCATGCGCGCGACGAACTGGGCATCACCGAGGAACTGCGCGCGCGACCGTTGCAGGCCGCACTGGCTTCGGCCGGCGCCTTCACCTGTGGTGCTGCCCTGCCGGTGCTGACCGCACTGCTGGCACCAGTACAGAACGTCGCCACCGCCACCACGGTAAGCACGCTGGCCGGCCTGTGCCTGACCGGCGCGATGGCGGCACGCGCCGGTGGCGCGTCACCGACGCGTGGTGCCCTGCGCGTGATGTTCTGGGGTGCGCTGGCGATGGCAGCTGCAGCTGCGGTCGGCCGCCTGCTGGGCGCGCACGTCGTATGACCGGCATGCCCCCCACTGCCATGGCACTGCTGGCGGAGATGGCCAGCCTGGCCGGCTGCCAACGCGCCGAAGGCTACGCCTGCATCACCGCCCGCCGCGAGCATGGCGCCAGCTCGGTGGAGATACCGCAGCCGCAGTTCGCGATCCTGCTGGAAGGCCGCAAGCAGGTGCGTACCGCCCACCAGTCACTGACCTTCGTCCCGGGCGACATCCTGCTGATCACCCAGCGTTGCCGCATCGACGTGGTCAATACACCGGACCCGCAGACCGGCCGCTACCTCAGCGCGATCGTGCCGCTGTGCACGGAAGTACTGGCGGCGGCGCGCACGCTGTGGAGCGAAGCCTTGCCGACGGCCGGACCGGCGCTGGCACGGCAGGCGTTGAGCGATCACGCCACGGCGCTGCGCAGCTGGCGGCAGTCGTTGCAGGATGGCCGCTACAGCGAAGCACGGCTGGCGCTGGCCACGCTGGTGCTGGCGTGGTGCCGGCAGGGCCACGGCAACCTGTTGTTGCCGCACGCACCGACGCTGGGCGAACAGATCCGCGACCGCATCGCCGCCGAACCGGCACGTGACTGGCAGTCACGCGACGTTGAAGCACACTTCGCGCTGAGCGGCGCGACCCTGCGCCGGCGGTTGGCGGCCGAAGCCACCAGCCTGCGCCAGCTGCTGACCGAAGCGCGCCTGGCCCACGGCATGCAACTGCTGTACACCACCGACCTGCCGCTGAAGACCGTGGCAGCGCGCGCGGGGTATCGCTCTGCAGCGAGCTTCAGCAAGCGCTTCGCCGAGCAGTACGGGCTCGCTCCTACCGACATCTAGGGGTGTTCGGCAGGGCTGCGCCCTGCACCCGCAGAGGCTCTTCAAGCAACGGCAACAGCAAAGGCCAAAGCGGCATTCCGTGGGATGGCGGGGCACTGTGGGTTTGCGGGGACGCCGTGAATCCGTCCATGGAGGCTTGGTCGCCGCATCCATGCGGCTCACACCCCGCAAACCCACAGTGCCCCGCCTTCGACAGTTTCCTGGTGGCCAGTAGATCCACGCCATGCGTGGATGATTTCCTCCACGTCCATTCGATTCATTTCGATGATTCCGAATTGAATTCGAAGAGCATCCACCCATGGCGTGGATCCAAGGTCGACACCCACCAAGAGCAGGTCATGCCATCCCAACAGATCGCGGGAATCTGTCGAAGGCGGGNNGTTGCGGGGGCGTGAGCCGCATGGATGCGGCGACCGAGCTTACATGGACGTACTTGCAGCGTCCCCCGCAACCGGACCCACCCCGCCATCCCACAGGAAACCCGCTTTTGCTTCGGCTGTTGCTGTTGCTGTGGCTCATAGCGGGTGCAGGGCGCAGCCCTGCCGATAACCCCCTTGAGCATTCCGCGCAGTGGTTTGAGCGCCGCACGCACGCGCAACGCGGCACGCTGTGCGCACCGGGCCTGCCCATCACTCATCGAGAAGAACCGCCATGACCCTGCGCCACCTGCCGCTGCGCGCCGCCCTGCTGCTGGCCCTGTCCTCCCTGCCGCTGGCCGCGCTGGCCGAGGCCACCTCGCCCGCTCCCACCCAGCAGGTGCCGGGTGTGCAACACCAGCGCATCGGTGCGCTGCAGGTCACCGCCCTGTTCGACGGCGTGGTCGCGCTCGGCCGGCAGGAAGTGGTCGATGTGCCGCCAACGCTGGTCAGCCGCCTGCTCGAAGGCCGCTACGTGCCCGAAGACAAGAACGGCCTGCAGACCGCGATCAACGCCTTCCTGGTGCGCCAGGGCAAGCACCTGACCCTGGTCGATGCCGGCACCGCGCAGTGCTTCGGCCCTGACCAGGGCCAGGTGCTGGGCAACCTGCGCGCGGCAGGTGTGGACCCGGCCGAGATCGATGAGGTGCTGCTGACCCACGCCCATCCCGATCACCTGTGCGGCATCCTCGATGCCCACGGCAAGCCGGCCTATCCGAATGCGACGGTGTGGTTGTCCAAGGCCGATGCCCGCTACTGGCTCGACCCGGCCAGCGAAGCCACGGCGCCGCAAGGCGTACGCTTCGCCTTCGCGCTGGCACGCAATGCGGTGGCGCCGTACCAGGCGGCCGGTCGCCTGCAAACCTTCCAGCCTGGCGACGCCCTGCCGGGCCACGCGGTGGCGATGGATACCCACGGCCACACGCCGGGGCATGTGTCCTATCGCTTCGACAGCCAGGGCCAGTCACTGCTGGTGTGGGGCGACGTGCTGCATTTCCATGCAGTGCAGTTCGCGCACCCGGAAGCGGCATTCGAGGCCGATTCGGACCGCAAGGCGGCTACGGCCAGCCGTCGCAGCGTGTTGCAGGAAGCCACCGCCAAGGGCTGGTGGGTCGCCGGCGCGCACCTGCCCTTCCCCGGGCTGGGTCACGTGCGCAGCGAAGGCAAGGCCTATGCGTGGGTACCGGCGGAGTTCTCGCCGTTGAAATGACGCCGTGTAGAGCCGAGCCCATGCTCGGCCATCAGGGTCTCGCCGCGCTACGCGCGGCAGCCGAGCGTGGGCTCGGCTCTACAAAAGTGTCGCCGGGCAAGGCCCGGCGCCCTGTTTCTTATTCCAGCCCCAGCCAGCCGCCGATGATGCCGCGGGCTTCATCCACGCCGGTACGGGCGGCGCCGGAGAACACCTGCACGCTCACCGTATCGCCGAACGACGAATGAAGTTCCTTGCGCACTTTCTGCAGGGTCTGCATCTGCTGGCTGCGGCTCAGCTTGTCGGCCTTGGTCAGCAGCGCATGCGCCGGCAGGCCACGCTGCACGGCGTAGGCCAGCATCTGCCGGTCGTAGTCCTTCAGCGGATGGCGGATGTCCATCACCACCACCAGGCCCTTCAAGGCCTCGCGGGTGCGGAAGTAGCGGTCGATGAAGGCCTGCCAGTGCGCCTGCAGGTCCAGCGGCACCTTGGCGTAGCCGTAACCGGGCAGATCGACCAGATGGGCGTCCGGGGTGACCTGGAAGAACACCAGCTGCTGGGTCCGGCCAGGCGTCTTGGAGACCCGGGCCAGGCTGTTCTGGCGGGTCAGCGCGTTGAGCGCGCTGGACTTGCCGGCGTTGGAGCGACCCGCAAAGGCCACTTCGGACCCTTCATCGGGCGGCAGCTGCCCCATGTTGTGGGCAGAGAGGTGGTATTGGGCGCGTTCGATGAGCAATGACATGCGCATAGGATCGCATGTTGCGGCGCCGCGCGCCCGGCCCGCGGGCCTCCTGCGGGAAAATGCTGCACTGCTGCGTTGACCGTGTACTGAAACGGCGTTGATAATCCGGGCGATGCCGGCCGCCGCCGCCCGGCCGGTCCATACGGAGCTTCAGCATGCGCCACGCTCGCGTTCTTGCCGTATCCGCCCTTGCTACTGCCGTTGTTGCCGCTGCTGCCTTTGCGCAGACCACGCTGACCCCGCTGCCCGACAACGGCCCGATCAGGACCGCCTCGCTCGAGGTGGATTTCAGCAAGACCACCTGGGGCGATGCCAAGGCCGGCCAGACCAAAGCCACCGCGTGTGCCGCCTGCCATGGTGCCGATGGCAATTCCACGGTGGAGATGTATCCCAGCATCGCCGGCCAGAGCGAGCGCTACGTCGCCCAGCAGATGGCCCTGATCGCCAACGGCCAGCGCAGTTCCGGCGCTGCTGTGGCGATGGTGCCCTTCGTGCAGAACCTCACCCCGCAGGACATGCGCGATATCGGCGCGTTCTTCGCCACCCAGAAGGCCAACGCCGGCATCGCCGACGACACGCTGGTGGCCGAGGGCCCGTACAAGGGCATGAAGTTCTACCAGATCGGCCAGCAGCTCTACCGCGGCGGCGACGCCCAGCGCGGGCTGCCGGCCTGCATGGCCTGTCATGGCCCCAGCGGTGCCGGCAACCCGGGCCCGGCCTACCCGCACATCGGCGGCCAGCACGCCAGCTATGTCGCCCGGCGCCTGCAGGAATACCAGGCCGGGCAGACCAACGAGACCGACAAGGCGCACTTCCAGATCATGGCCACGGTGGCGCAGAAGCTGACCGAGCAGGAGGTACAGGCCCTTTCCAGCTACCTGCAGGGCCTGCACAACAAGGCCGACGACCTCGCCGCCGAGGGCGCTTCGACGCGACCGGCTGCCGCCCCCTGACCGCCACTGGTCGGCGCGGGTCGCCACGACGGCCCGCCGCTGCGGTATGTTTCCTTCACGCCGGCGGCTGCGCCGGCGTTGTCATTTTCAACGGAGATGCGTGTCGATGAGGTTGATTCCCCGCCTTCTGCTGTCCCTGCTGGTGCTGCTGCCGTTGGCGGCCTGCGCCGCCACCCCCGCCAACGCCCCGCTGGTCGAAGGCAAAGACTACGAGCGCATCGCCCAGCCTGGCCCGTTCCAACCGCTGGCCGGCAAGATCGAAGTGGTCGAGGTGTTCGGCTACACCTGCCCGCACTGCGCCCATTTCGAACCGCAGTTGGCCGCCTGGGCCGCCAAGCTGCCGGCCGACGTGCGCTTCACCCCGGTCCCGGCCGCCTTCGGCGGTGCCTGGGATTCCTGGGCCCTGGCCTACTACGCCGCCGACGAAGTGGGCGTGGCCAAGCGCAGCCACGCCGCCGTGTTCAAGGCTCTGCACGAAGACGGCACGCTGCCGATGCAGAACGTCTCGGCCGATGAGCTCGCCAGCTTCTACAAGGCCTACGGCGTGACCCCGGAGCGCTACACGCAGGCCCTGCGCGGCGAGGCGGTACAGAAGAAGGTCGATGCCGCCCGTGCCTTCGCCCAGCGCACCCAGGTGCCGGGCACCCCGGCCATCATCATCAATGGCCAGTACCTGGTCCGTGGCAAGAGCTTCGACGACCAGCTGCGCATCGCCTCGGCGCTGATCGCCCAGGCCCGCGCCGCCCGCGGCCGCTGAACCAACACACACCATCGACACGGCGCTGTCGCCGCCGCATGTCATCATTTCCCTCTGGCCGGCGCCTGACGCCGGCCCCACCTTTCCAGATGCTGGAGACGTTTCCATGAAGACCCGTTTCGCCGCCCTCGCCCTCGCAGCGCTGCTGCCGATCCTGGCGGCCTGCAAGGCCGACGATGGCACCGCCAACACCGCCGCCCCGGCAGAACCGGCCGCGACCCCGGCCAGCACCGAACCGGCCGCGCCGGTCGCAGGCAGCGAAGCCGCTGCACCGGCTGCCGAAGGTGACAAGACCGCCGCCAGCACCGCCCCTGCCCCGACCACCGCCGCGCTGACCGGCCCGGCCCCGGTGGAAGGCGCCGACTACCAGCTGATCCCGAACGGCCAGCCGTTCCAGCCGGCCGCCGGCAAGGTCGAAGTGGTCGAGATCTTCGGTTACGTCTGCCCGGCCTGCGCCGCGTTCCAGCCGCTGGTCGGCCCGTGGAAGGCCGGCCTGCCGAGCGATGTGAACTTCGTCTACGTGCCGGCCATGTTCGGCGGCACCTGGGACAACTACGCCCGTGCCTTCTACGCCGCACAGACCCTGGGCGTGCAGGAGAAGACCCACGAAGCGCTGTACTCGGCCATCCACTCGCAGAAGACCCTGAAGGGCGAGCGCGGTGCCGACTCGGTGGATGACATCGCCAAGTTCTACGGTGCCTACGGCGTCGATCCGAAGCAGTTCGCCGCCACCATGGGCAGCTTCGCGGTCAATGCCAAGACCAACTCGGCCAAGCAGTTCGCCCAGCGCAGCCAGATCAGCGGCACCCCGTCGATCATCGTCAACGGCAAGTACCTGGTGAAGGGCAAGAGCTTCCCGGACATGCTGCGCATTGCCGACCACCTGATCGCCCGCGAACGCGGTGCGGCCCAGGCTCACTGATCAAAGAGACGTTTTCCCGGCCGTGACTTCCCCCACAACACGGACCCTGCGTTTGCTGACGGCCAACATCCAGGCCGGCTCAAGTACCCGCCGCTACAGCGACTATGTGACCCGCAGCTGGTCACATGCGCTGCCGGCGGGTCGCAAGCGCAGCAGCCTTGACGCGATTGCCACTTTGGCGCGCGGTCATGACATCGTCGGCCTGCAGGAGGCCGACCCGGGCAGCCTGCGCTCGGGCTTCACCAACCAGACCCATTACCTGGCCCAGCGCGCCGGCTTCAATTACTGGAGCCACCAGCCGAACCGGCGCATGGGCGGCGTTGCCTCCAGTGCCAACGGCCTGCTGAGCAAGCTGGAACCGGTGGAAGTGCAGGACCACGCCCTGCCCGGCCGCATCGGCGGGCGCGGCGTGCTGCTGGCCAAGTTCGGCGATGGTCGCGATGGCCTGGCCGTTGCGGTGGCCCATCTGTCGCTGGGCGCAGGCTCGCGGATGGCCCAGCTCGGTTTCATCGCCGAGCTGTTGTCGGACCATCCCAATGCGGTGCTGATGGGCGACTTCAACTGCCTGGCCGAACGTCCGGAAATGCAGGTGCTGTACCAGAAGACCCGCCTGCAGCCGCCCGGCTGCATCGTGCCGACCTTCCCCAGCTGGCGCCCCGACCGTGCCATCGACCACATCCTGGTCAGCAGCGGTCTGCAGACCCGCAACGTGGAAGCGGTGCCGGCCGCGTTCTCCGACCATCTCGCCCTGGCGATGGCGATCGACGTCCCCGCCGACGCCCTGCGCTAACGCTTCTGGTAGGTGCCAACCTGGGTTGGCACGCTGATCCGGTGGGTGCGGACAGCTGCTCGTGTGGGTGCGGACAGCTGCTCGTGTGGGTGCGGACAGCTGCTCGTGTGGGTGCGGACAGCTGCTCGTGTGGGTGCGGACCGTTGGTCCGCACGCTCTCTCCGCCGGGCATCGCCCGGCGCTACCCCGCCTGCGCCACCGGCACCTTCAACCGCCTTGCCGTCATCGTGCTGCCCACCGAGGCCAGCACCGTGCAGCCGATCGCCAGCCACTGCAGTCCATGCAGGTGCTCGTGCAGCAGCAGCATCGCCCACAGCGCGGCCACCGCCGGTTCCATGCTGATCAGGATCCCGAAGGTCTCCTTCGGCAGGCGCTTGAGCGCCATCATCTCCAGTGACATCGGGATCGCGCTGGATACCAGCGCCACCACCAGCCCGGCCAGCAGGATCTTCGGCTCCAGCAACGCCGCCCCCGCATGCACTACGCCCACCGGTACCACCACCAGCGACGCGGCCAGCAGCCCCAGTGACACCGAATACCCGGCATGCAGGTGGCCGGCGCGCTTGCCGAACACGATGTACAGGCCCCAGCAGGCCGCCGCGCCCATGGCGTACAGCACGCCCACCGGGTCCAGTGCCGGGCCGCCGCCGATCGGCAGCAGCAACAGCAGCCCTACGGCCGCGCAGCCCACCCAGAGGAAATCGATCGGCCGCCGCGACGACAACATCGCCACCGTCAACGGGCCAGTGAATTCGATGGCCACCGCAATGCCGAACGGGATCGTGCGCAAGGCCATGTAGAACAACAGGTTCATCAGGCCCAGGGTGAGGCCGTAGCGCAGGATGGTGATCGCATCCACGCGGCTGGTCTTCCAACGCCATGGCCGCCAGAACAGCAGCAGCAACAGCGCCGAGAAGCCCACGCGCAGCGCGCTGGTGCCCTGCGCACCGATCAACGGGAACAGCTGCTTGGCGTAGGAGGTACCGATGGCCAGTGCGGTGACCGAGCCGAGCACCGCCAGCGCCGGCAACATCGGCGCGATTCGAGAAGTCTGCATGCCGCCAGTCTATTGCGCCGGCGGCGAGCACTTGGCTCAATTGACGGCCCGTCCGTGCAACTTCTGCTCACCATGGCCACCGCCCCCGTGCTGGACAGCTTCGACCGCGCCATCCTCGCCCTGCTGCAGCAGGACAACACCCTGCCGCAGCGGCAGATCGCCGAAGCCGTGCACCTGTCGACCCCGGCCGTGCAGCGGCGGATCAAGCGCCTGCAGGACAGCGGCGTGATCGCCGCCAATGTGGCGGTGATCGATGCCACGAAGATCGGCCGGCCGCTGACCATCATCGTCGAGGTGCGCGTGGTCAGCGAACAGCGCGAGAAGGTCGCCCCGTTCCGCCGCCGCGTGCAGGACGACCCTGCCGTGCAGCAGTGCTACTCGATCACCGGCGACGGCGACTTCCTGCTCCTGCTCTCGGCGGCATCGATGGAAGAGTACGAGGCGATCACCGAGCGCTTGTTCGGTGCGGATGACAACATCGAGCGCTTCCGCACGTCGGTGGCGCTGGGCACGTTGAAACGTGGCTTCGACGTACCGTTGGTAGCGCTTCTGTAGAGTCGAGCCATGCTCGACTGCTTTTCCCTCGCGTATCCCCAAGAACCGAAGCAGTCGAGCATGGCTCGACTCTACGTTCGGAGACCATGAATACATCGCACTCGCCCGCCCATCGCCTGCGCCGCTGGCTCCTGCGTGGCGCCATCCTGCTGATTTTGGTCATCGCGGCGATGGCCTTCTGGAACAGCCCGTGGGCCGCCGCACCGAAGATGCTGTGGACGCTCTCGCGCATGCCGCCGGCCACGCAGCTGCCGGTGCCGGTGGAAGGCGTCCGCCCGCGCCAGATCGCCGATACCTTCGGAGCACCACGCGGGCGCGACCGCACGCACGCGGGCATCGACATCTTCGGCAAGCGCGGCACGCCGGTGCGCAGCGCTACCCCCGGCGTCATCGCCGACATCCGCGACAGCGGCCTCGGTGGCCGCCAGGTCTGGGTCATCGGCCCGGGACGCGAGCGCTATTACTACGCGCACCTGGAAGACTGGGCCGATGGCCTGGCGCGCGGACAGGTAGTGCAACCCGGCGACCTGCTCGGCCATGTCGGCGACAGCGGCAACGCCAAGGGCACGCCGCCCCATCTGCATTGGGGCATCTACGGCGCCGATGGTGCCCGCGACCCACTGCCGCTGCTGCAGGGGCAAGACATCCGCTGACTGCGGCGCGGGCCTCGCCTTGGATCCGCCCGTTCATTATTTGTAAATAGGAATAGTTCGTATTACCATTTCTTTCTTTCGTTTCCGGTGGTGCCAGGACGGCCTGCCCGCCCTTCCCCTACCCGTAGCGCCTCGCCTCCTGGATGCCGGCCGAACGCGCGTGCCCGTCCAGGAATCCCCCGATGATCCGTCCCGCCTTCCGTCCCCTGCAGCCGCAGCGGCTGTCCGCCGCCGTGTTCGCCGCACTCTGCGTGGCCGCCGCCCCGGCTGCCTTCGCCGAAACCGCCGCCGATCCGACCACCCTCGACAAGGTCGTGGTGAAGGGCGAGCGCGCCGAAGGCTATTCGGTGCGCCGCACCTCGGCCGGTACCCGCTTCGACCTGGCGCCGCGCGAAATCCCGCAGTCGGTCAGCATCATCAGCCACCAGCGCATCGAAGATCAGAAGCTGGATGACATCATCGACGTGCTGGGCAACACCACCGGCGTGACCAGCACGCAGTCGGACAGCGAGCGCACCGAGTTCTACGCGCGCGGCTTCTACATCGACAGCTACCAGTTCGATGGCCTGCCCACGCAGATGGTGCAGAACTGGAGCTACGGCGACTCCGGACTGGACCTAGCCCTGTACGACCGCGTGGAAGTGGTGCGCGGCGCCACCGGCCTGCTCAGTGGCGCCGGCAATCCGTCGGCATCGGTGAACCTGATCCGCAAGCACGCCGACAGCGCTGAGTTGACCGGCAGCGTGTCGGTGAACGTCGGCAGCTGGGGCCGCACCCGCACCACCGTGGACGTGGGCAGCGCGCTCAACGCCAGCGGCACTGTGCGCGGCCGTGTGATCGGCAGCTACCTGGACACCGACGCGCAGATGGACCGCTACAACCAGCGCAAGACGCTCGGCTATGCGGTGATCGATGCCGACCTGACCCCCGATACCCAGCTCAGCGTGGGCTACGACTACCAGCACAAGAAGGCCAGCGGCGCGACCTGGGGCGGCTTCCCCATGTGGTACGCGGACGGTAGTTCAACCCACTACCCGACGTCGTTCAACCCCTCGCCGGACTGGACCTACTGGGACACCACCAGCAAGCGCGCCTTCGCCACCCTGCAACACGCGTTCGGCAATGGCTGGAAGTTCAAGATCGGCGCCACGCATGATCGCACCCAGGCCGATGACAAGCTGTTCTATCCGTCCTACACCGCCTTCGACAAGACAACCGGCGCGGGCGTAACGCCGATGGCTGGCTTCTACAACACCGAGCGCAAGGTCGATGGCATCGACGGCTACATCGATGGTCCGTTCCAGCTGTTCGGTCGCGAGCACCAGTTCATGGCCGGCCTGAGCTACAACAAGCGCGAGTTCGCCAACTACGGCGATTTCCAGATGGGCGGCCCGGGCTGGAACCCGTTCGATACCTACCTCAACTGGACCGGCAACATCCCCCAGCCGAACTGGAATCCACTGGCACTGGCCAGCGAAGGCACCATCACCCAGAAGGCCGGCTACGTGGCCGCGCGGCTGTCACTGGCTGATCCGCTGAAGCTGATCGTCGGTGCGCGCTACACCGACTGGAAGAGCGAAGACGAAGGCAATGATCGCTCGCACAAGGTCACCACGCCGTACGCCGGCCTGGTCTACGACATCAACGACACCTACTCGGCGTACACCAGCTACACCGAAATCTTCCAGCCGCAGACGCTGCGCAACAAGCAGGGCAGCTACCTGGATCCGGTCGATGGCAAGAGCTACGAAGTGGGCGTCAAGGGTGCCTGGTTCGACAACCGCCTGAATGCCTCGCTGGCCGTGTTCCGCATCGAGCAGGACAACGTCGGCCAGGCCACCATGGACAAGGTGGACGGGCAGCAGAATGAAACGGCCTATGTCGCCGCACGCGGCACGGTCAGCCGTGGCTTCGAGTTCGAGTTGAACGGCGAACTGGCACCGGGCTGGAATGCCACGTTCGGTGCGTCGCGCTACGTGGCCAAGGACATCAACGACGCCGACATCAACACCAACCTGCCGCAGACCGCGCTGAAGCTGTTCACCAGCTACACCCCGCAGTCGCTGCAGGAACTGACCGTCGGTGGTGGTGCCAACTGGCAGAACCGCATCTACTACGCGGCGCCGGTGGTGGGTCGTTTCGAACAGGAAGGCTATGCGCTGGTCAGTGCGTTCGTGCGCTACCGCATCTCGCCGGAATTCAGCGTGCAGGCCAACCTCAACAACCTGCTGGACAAGAAGTACTACTCGCAGATCACCGGCTACGGTGCGTATGGCGATGGTCGCAACGGTTCGCTGACCTTCACCTGGTCGTTCTGAGCAGGCGCGGGGCACGATCGCCCCGCACCTGTAGAGCCGAGCCCATGCTCGGCTGCCTTTCGCAACGTTGTGGGCGATCGATCCGAGCATGGGCTCGGCTCTACATCCACATGGGGACGCCGGGCTGAGCCCGGCGCCGTCCCTTCATCAGAACCGCAGGTCCGCGCGCAGGTACCAGTAGCGGCCACGCGGAATGTCGTAGGTCGAGGCGTCATAGCCGTTCAACGAGCACGACAGGCAGATCGGCGGATCCTTGTCGAACACGTTGTTCAGGCCGGCCGTCAGCTGCAGCCCCTTCATCCAGTCGATCTTGTAGCCCACCTGCGCGTCATGGAAGGTGGTGGCGGACAGCGTGTTGGTGCCGGCGGCCTGGTTGCTGCACACCGGGAATGCCACGGCGTCACCGCAGTCTTCGGTCAGTTCGGAAATGTGGCGTACCGTCCAGTTGGCACTCCAGTTGTCCAGCGTCCACCCGATGCTGGCGTTGCTGGTCCATTCCGGAATCGAACTGTCAGCCACTTCCACGCCGGGCTTCTGCGGCTGCCGCTGGCCGGCCGCACCGGTGGCCTCATAGCGACCGACGAACGTGTTCTTCCATCCCAGCTTGAACTGGCCAATCGAACTCTGCGGCAGGGTCCAGAACAGGTCCACATCCCAGCCGTCGGTCTTGATCGAACCCAGGTTGGTCAGGCGGTTGTTGAAGCTGCTGACCGCACCGGTGCTGGCACGGGTGATGCCGTCGCAGTAGATCGGGTCCAGCGTATCCACGCACAGGTCCAGCTGGGTCTGCGCGTTGATCGCCTGGATCGCGCCATCGATGTTGTGGCGATAGAAGGTCACTTCCACGTCGAAGCGCTCCGACCACGTCGCATCGTTGCCGAACCAGGGGCTCCACACGAAGCCGGCACTGAAGCTGCGCGACCGCTCCGGTTCCAGCTCGCGGTTGCCGCCGGTGGTCACCGAGATCTGCGAGTTGGCCTGCTGGAAGCCGGTCGGCACGCCCAGCGAGGCACAGTTGGCCGCACTGCCGCGCGGCGGTGTGCCACCCAGGCCCACCGAGCAGGGATCGAACAACTGCAGGTCGGCGCGCGCAGCCGAACCGTACAGCTCACCGATCGACGGTGCGCGGAAGCCTTCGGCATAGGTGGTACGCAGCACGAAGTCATCGGTCACCTGCCAGCGCAGGCCGTACTTGGGCGTGAACTCACCGCCGAAGGTCGAGTAATCCGAGTAGCGGCCGGCCAGGCTCAGGTCCAGCTTCTTGCCCAGTGCCGAGTCGGCGAAGATCGGCACGCTCAGCTCCAGGTACGCTTCGTTGACGTCGTAGGAACCGGACGTCGGCTGCGACGGTACGCCGTTGTAGTGGCCGATCACCGTCAGCGGGTCAGGCTGGTACGAGCCTTTGTACTTGCGGTGTTCGAGGCCGGTGGCGAAGGACACCGGACCGGCCGGCAGGGTGAACAGATCGCTGGACAGGTTGGCGGTGAACAGGCTCAGTTCGTTCTGGCTGCGGTCGCGCACCACCGGCTGGATCCAGCGCAGCATGTCCGGGGTGATCGAGCCTGCGCCACCGAAAATGTTCAGCGGCACGCAGCCCGGCGTGGCCGCGCACACCGCCGGATCGCCCAGCGCCATGTTGACGTTGTAGATGTTGTAGCTGCCGTAGTTGGTCTGCTCGGCCTTGTTCTTGCTGTACATGCCGTTGACGTCCCAGTACCAGCTGCGGTCGGCCGCCTGGAAGTTGCCGACCAGGCCGGTGGCGAAGTACGTGGTATCCACCTGCTGCTCGAACACGCGCGCGCCACCTTCCACCGGGCGGCGACCGATCAGGCTCATGTTGCCCGATGACACCAGGTCGAAGCCGAACGGGTTGTACGGGTTCAGTGCCGAGACCACGATGTTGTCGGCCAGCGGATTGCCGGTGGCGCCATCGGGGCCGAAGAACAGCGGCTCCGGGCCGGCCTGGTTGGTCGACTCGCGGCGGTTGCCCAGTGCCTTGACGTACCACTGCACGTTGTCGGTGATGTCGAAACGGAACTGGCCAAACAGGCCCTTACGCTCCGATGGCGTCAGCACCATGTTGTATTCGGCGAAGTTGAAGCGGTCGGCGCTGGTGAAGCAGTGGTAGTCGTCGGTGCGGTTGCAGC
Source organism: Stenotrophomonas sp. Br8 (assembly GCF_014763005.1). Classification (NCBI taxonomy): domain Bacteria; kingdom Pseudomonadati; phylum Pseudomonadota; class Gammaproteobacteria; order Lysobacterales; family Lysobacteraceae; genus Stenotrophomonas; species Stenotrophomonas sp. Br8. The sequence goes on from NZ_JACGTN010000011.1 coordinate 43,342, forward strand.
CGGCGCTGCCGTCGTAACGCGGGCTGCTCACGCCGGTGTTGGGCACGATGTCCTGTTCGGCACCGGTGTTGGGATCGACGAAGGCAAAGCGCCCCTGCGGAATGCCGCCGCTGCCGAAGGCCAGGCCGGTGCCGGGGATCGGGAAGCGCGACTGCTCGCGGTCTTTCGCATACACCGGGTCCTGCTTGGTCCAGCTTGCCCCCAGGAACAGGCTGTAACGGTCGCCACTCTTGCCCCAGGCCAGGTCCACGCCCTTCTGCGTGCCATCGCCCTTGCCGTACTGGCCATAGTTCAACGTCACCTGGCCGCCATCGAAGTCGCGGCGGGTGATGATGTTGACCACACCCGCGATGGCATCGGAGCCATACAGCGACGACGCACCGTCCTCCAGCACCTCGATGCGCTCAACGATCGCCAGCGGAATGGTGTTGAGGTCGGTGGCCGAACCCACGCCCGAGGCCGAGGATTCGTTGACCCAGCGGATGCCATCGACCAGCACCAGTACACGCTTGGCACCCAGATGACGCAGGTCCACCTGCGCCGAACCCGCGCCGACGCCACTGCCGTCGGGCGGGAAGCCGAAGTTGCCCGACGAATTGAATTTGGCATTGAGCGCCGAGCCCGATCCGGTGAGCTGCTGCAGCACTTCACCGATCGAAGTCAGACCGGTGCGTTCAATATCGGCGCGATTGAGGGTCTGGACCGGCACCTGGCCTTCCACTTCAGCGCGCTTGATGCGGGTGCCGGTGACCTCGACGCGATCCAGGTCGGTGGTGGTCGATTGGGCGGCAACACCCATCGGTGCCAGGGCGGTCACGCACAGCGCGACGGCAACCGCCAAGGGGCGGTGGTGCAGGTAATTCATTCGCTCTCTCTCCAAAGGAATGTCGGGACATGGACTGCCGCGCTCCCCCCTGCATGGCGGCAGCGTCTCCTTTGTAAACAAGCGGTAAAGATCGCGGCGTGATGCCCGACACTCTTTCACGCAGATTTGACGATTCTGAAAGCAGATAACGTCATTTCGCTGCGTATTCACCGAAGGCCGCGCTGACCAACGGTGCCTTTGTAAGCGCCCCTGCGCGAGTGCGGCCCTCCATCAGGAAGGCCGCACCGGTGACTCGCTCACTGCACGAACGCGATGCGTTCCATGCCGGTGGCCTCGGCGGCGGCCAGGATCTTGGCCATGCCGTCGTACTCGGCCGACGGATCGGTGCTGATGCGCAGCTCCGGCAGGTTGCCGGCATGTTCGCTGGCCTGCGCCTGCAGGCGCGACTGCAGATCGCCGATGGCCATCGGCAGCCCGTCCCAGCTCAACTGGCTGGACGCATCCAGGCGCAGCTCGATCGGCGGCGGTGGCTCGGGGCGATCCACCACGCGATCGGTGGCCTGCGGCAGCTGCACGTTGATCGGCCGCGACAACATCGGCGCGGTCACGATGAAGATGATCAACAACACCAGCATCACATCCACCAGTGGCGTGACGTTGATGTCCGCCAGTGGGCCGCTTCTTCCTGCGCTACTGAATGCCATGTGCCGCTCCCTGCAGCAGGGCCGGTCGCCCCAGCCCAAACCTACGCCGGGCAGCCGCCCTCGCGGCAGTGCGGATCACATCATCATTCAGCTGTCGTTGTCCTCTGCTGCCGTGTACGCAATGAGAAACTGAATTCAGCCACTGCCCGCTATGCTGGTCGCCATGACCCGACGATCTTCGACCGCCCTGTCCCTGCTCCCGCTGGCCACCACGCTGCTGATCGGCTGCGCGAGTGCCCAGTCCCTCGATGCCCAGAACGCCCAGTTGAAGGCCGCCATCGCGGCCGCCGAACGGGGCCAGTTCGATCCCGGCCAGGCCGCTGCGCTCAGCCGCCATCCAGCGTATGGCTGGCTGGAATTCGCCAATCTGCGGCGCAACATCGACACCGTGGATACGGCGCAGGCACAGGCCTTCCTCAAGCGCTACCAGGGCCAGGCCGTGGCCAACAGCTTCCGCAGCGCCTGGCTGCCCTCTGTGGCGCGCCGGCAGGACTGGCCGACGCTGCTGGCCAACTGGGTGCCGACCGACAACCTCGGCCTGCGTTGTGCGCAGCTGACGGCGCGCCAAGCCACCGGCAAGGTGGACCCGCAGTGGATTGGCGAGGCACAGGATCTGTGGCGCAAGAACGGCAAGTCGCTTCCCGACGCCTGCGACGCCGTGTTTGCCGTGCTGCAGGCGCAGGGTGGCATGAGCGATGCCCTGCGCTGGGAGCGCATCGATGCCGCTGCCGATGCCCAGCAGCCGGCGGTGATGCGTTCGGCCGCACGTGGCCTGCAGGCGGGCGACCTCGCGCTGGCCAACACCTATGCCGCCTTCGTCGACAAGCCCAATGCCAGTGCCCTGAACTGGCCGCGCAACGAGCGCAGCCGGCGCATCGCCACCGATGGCCTGGCCAAGCTGGCCAAGGCCGACCCGGACGCCACCGAACAGCAGCTGCCGCAGTACGCGCAGGCGTTGGGCCTGAGCGCCGAACAGCAGGGTCAGGTGCGTTACCAGATCGCCCTGTGGACGGTGGCGTCCTACCTGCCCGACTCTGCCCGCCGCTTGAATGCCGTACCCGATGCGGCCTACGACGAACGCCTGCACGAATGGCGCGCACGCGAAGCGATGTCGCGCGGCGATTGGCCGGCGACGTTGGCAGCGATCCGCAAGATGGGCCCGACCCAGCGCAACGATTCGCGCTGGCGCTATTTCGAAGGCCGCATGCTGGAAAAGACCGGCCAGGCACAGCAGGCGCAGCCGCTGTTCCGCGAAGCCGCACGCGCGCCTACCTTCCATGGCTTCCTGGCGGCGGACAAGCTGCAGCAGCCCTACACCCTGTGCCCGTGGAAGCCCAACGACAGCGCGCAGGCGCAGGCCGTGGTGGCCCGCGATCCGGCCATCCAGCGCGCGATGGCGCTTTACCAGATCGACCGCGCCGGCTGGGCGGTGGCCGAATGGAACAACGCACTGTCGCGCTTCGATGACACCCAGCGTCGCCTCGCGGTGCGCGTGGCGCAGGACAACGGCTGGTTCGACCGCGCGGTGTTCTCGCTCGGCAAGCAGAAGCAGGAGCAGCGCCTGTACGACCTGCGCTTCCCGCTGCACCACGACGCCACGATCCGTCGCGAGTCGGCGCGCAATGCGCTGGACCCGGCCTGGGTGGCCGCTGAGATCCGTGCGGAAAGCGTGTTCAGCCCGCGCGCGCGTTCGCCTGCCAACGCCATGGGCCTGATGCAGGTGCTGCCGGCGACCGGTGCTGGTGTTGCCAGGTCCATCGGCCTGACCGGCTACGGCGGCGCTGACAGCCTGTACGACCCGGACACCAACATCGCCATCGGTACCGCGTACCTGCGGCAGTTGATGAACAAGTACGAGGGCCTGCCCTACGTGACCATCGCCGCGTACAACGCGGGCCCGACGCCGACCGCGCGATGGCAGACCCAGCGCCCGGGCTTCGATCCGGACCTGTGGATCGAGACCATCAGCTACAAGGAAACGCGCGAGTACGTTGCCCGCGTGCTGGCCTTCAGCGTGATCTACGACTGGCGACTCAATGGCGACGCACTGCCGCTGAGCGACCGCCTGATGGGCCGCCTGGTGGACAAGCGCAAGAGCTTCACCTGCGCCGCCGACGCCGACCAGGGCGGCGATTGATCGCACGAAGACGGTAGCGCCGGGCCATGCCCGGCGGACGCCGCGATGTATCCCGCCGGGCATGGCCCGGCGCTACCGTGCCATCATCCCCCACATGAAGATCTATCTTGTCGGCGGCGCCGTGCGCGACCGCCTGTTGCAGCGCCCTGCCGGCGACCGTGACTGGGTCGTCGTCGGCGCCACGCCCGCGCAGATGGAAGCGCAGGGCTTTACCGCCGTGGGCCGCGATTTCCCCGTCTTCCTGCACCCGAAGACCGGCGAGGAGTACGCGCTGGCGCGCACCGAACGCAAATCCGGTCGTGGCTACCGCGGCTTCGTGGTCGATGCCGATCCGGCGGTGACGCTGGAAGAAGACCTGCAGCGCCGCGACTTCACCATCAACGCCATCGCCTGCGATGAAGACAGCGGCGCGCTGGTCGATCCCTATGGCGGCGCGCGCGACATCGAGCAGCGCGTGCTGCGCCATGTCGGTCCCGCCTTCGTCGAAGACCCGCTGCGCGTGCTGCGCGCGGCGCGCTTCATGGCCCGCTTCGCCTCGCTCGGCTTCACCGTCGCGCCGGAAACCATGGAACTGATGCGCGAGATTGCCGCCAGCGGCGAGCTCGACGCACTGGTGCCGGAACGTGTGTGGCAGGAACTGCGCAAGGCACTGGTGTGTGAGCGCCCGTCCGCGTTCCTGCGCACCCTGCACGACGCGCACGCGCTGGGCCCGATACTGCCGGAACTCGAAGCGTTGTACGGCGTGCCGCAGCGCGCGGAATTCCATCCGGAAGTCGATACCGGCATCCACCAGGAAATGGTCAGCGACATGGCCGCGAAACTCGCACCCGGTGATGATCTGGTCGGCTTCGCCGCACTCACCCACGACCTCGGCAAGGGCCTGACCCCGCCCGAGGAATGGCCGCGCCACATCATGCACGAACAGCGCGGCATCAAGCCGCTGAAAGCACTGTGCGCGCGCCTGAAGATTCCGACCGAGCACCAGCATTTGGCCGAGGCCGTCTGTCGCGAGCACTTGAACGTGCATCGCATCGACGAACTGCGCGATGCCACCGTGCTGGAACTGTTGGGCCGCTGCGATGCACTGCGTCGACCGGAACGGGTGGCCCGCATCGCGCTGTGCTGCGAGGCCGACAAGCGCGGCCGGCTGGGTTACGAGGACAGCGACTACCCGCAGGGCGAAACGCTGAAGCGCCTGCACCGGGCAGCGCTGTCAGTGCAGGCGCGTGACCTGGACACCACGCACCTGAAGGGGCCGGCCATTGGCGAGGCGCTGGCCAAGGCGCGTGTACGGGCGATCGCCGCCGCCCGCTGAAGCATCTGGTAGTGCCGGCCGCTGGCCGGCAACCACAGCTTTATCAGTGCGCCATTCCACGCGTGATCGCCGCAGCACGTTCCTTCAGCTGCGCCACCGCGTCGGGGATCATCTCCATGCCCACGTCCAGGCCCGGGTTCAGCACCAGGCCGACGCCCTCGCCGATGCCCGACAGCAGCGCATGCACCGCGATGGGCATGGCATGGGCGAACTGCGGCAGCTGCTCGTGCCAGATTTCCGCGCGCTCGGGCGCAGTGAACACCGCGAACATCGGCTCGCCGCCTTCGCTGGTCAGCACCAGCGGCGAAATGCTCTCGTCCCAGGCGCCATCTTCACCGATGGCCTTGTCCAGCAGCACGAACACCGGCGCGGTCAGCAGGCCGTCGAGGAACTGCGAGGCCGTGAGGGTTCCATCCTGGGCCTGCAACAGGCGCACTTCCAGATCGTTGGCGGGTTCGAACGGCGTTTCGTGGTCCATGGTCGGTTCCGGTACGTGATTGCTGGCTGCAACTTTAGCAGGCCGCGTCCTCAACCACCGTGCCCTTGCCGCCACATCCACCCTGCCACTGCCAGCCCGGCCACCACCACCAGCATCACCGGCAGGCCGAAGCGGTGTCGCCACGGGATCGGCACCCCGCCCAGCTGCTGGTCCATGCTTTCGGTATCCAGCACCCAGCCGTGTTCGCAGCCGGTGCAGGCCAGCTCGTAACGACGCTGGTAGACGAAGCCGAACAGCAGGTCGATGCGCGCCATCTTGTAGCGCAGCTGCGGGGCAAATTCGGTTTCAGCCTGGCAGCGCAGGCAGTGGTGCGCTTCGGTGGGGCCGACAATCAGCACCCGTTCGTGTTGGCCAATCAGCAGCATGGTTCAGCCTTTCCTGCAGGCGGGCTGGGCCAGCAGCCAGGCTTCGGCCGTATCCACCGTGGCGGCATCGCCGACGGTGGCCTGGTCCGGTGCGATCTTCCGCCCGTCGCCATTTCCATTGCGATCGCGCATGACGCTGGTGGTCAGCACCAGCGCGCTGCCGTCCACCAGCCGGCGCACCACGTTGGCAGTCGATACGCCCGCCGTGGGCTGGCCGAAACTGCGGGTCTGCGCGCGGCCGCGGAACGCCAGAACGGTCGCCTCACCGGAACTGGCGGTGCGCGGGCCGGTCAAGACTGCCACCGGTGCGCCAACAAGGCTGGGTAGATAGCCGGGCTGGCCGAAATCCAGACGCGTCGCCTCGCCCATGCGCACGCCACTGGCGGTGGTCTGCCACCGTACCGGACCGTCGGCGGTCTCGAATGATCCCACGTCCTCGATGCCCATCGCCGAGGTGCGCAGCAGCGGCGCAACGCCCAGCAGCATCGGCCACATGTTGCCGCCGGTGTTGTCGCGCAGGTCGACGATCCAGCCACAGCGAGACGTGCTGTCCTTTTCACGGATGATGTTCTGCCAACGCACCGCACGCTGGATGTTCTGCTGCTGCAGCTGCTGCGGCGGCGCACTGGGGTCGGCCGCATAGCCCTCGATCAGCACCTGGCCGATACGCGGGTCACGTTGGTGCGTGGCGTCGCTTTCGCTGCGGGCGACGGCGCTGGCATTTTCCTTGGCGAAGCGCTGCACACGTTGCTGCTGTCGTTGCGGAGTCATCCAGGTGCCGTGACCGCCTGAACTGCGGCCGATGGCTTCGGCCAGCACGGTCCGAACCTTGGCGGAATCGCCCTGCGCGTCCTTCAACCGCGTGCGCGTGGCTGGCCAGTCGACCCTGCTTCGGTACAGCGCCTCGCGTTCGAGCATGTCCAGCAGCTGTGCCTGCGCGGCGGGTGATGGGATCTCGATGGTGTCGGCCGCAGTGGCAGCGGTCGCTGCCAGCAGCGCGGCGATCAAGGCGGCTCGTGCCGGCAGTCCCTTGCTGTTTCGCATCGACATCTCCCTGTCGTTGGATGAAGGCGAAGCATAACGCCTCGGCCGTCGCGCGACGTGTCGCATCAGGCACATCAGGATCGGGCTGCGATTTACAACTTTGCCCATGTCGGCGCGGCGGCAAACGCGCGAAGGTCGCTGTGCCAGCGCCACCTGCGCTGGCCGGGATTGGCGTCCCGAATCAATGAGCAAAGATGACCGATTGCCTCGCTGCAGGCACTCGCGACAATGCACCACCTGCCGGTCCATGGCGGGCGGTGCGTGGGGACCCTTGGGTCCGTCGGCTTCTTCTTTGCTCTTGACCGGCACGCCAACCCGCACCGCCCGCCACCTTGCATCCCGCAGGTGGCCTTGCCTTATGAGGTTGTTGCCATGACAACGCTCTACCCCACCTATCCGCGCCTGCACACATTGCTGGGCGATGCACTGCCCGACCTGCAGCTGTCCAACGCGACTGCCGAGGCGTTGGAAGACGCGCTGACCGAAGCCGAGGAAGCCGCTCCCACGCCGGCCTTTTTCAAGCGGTTACGCGACGTCACGCGCTGCCACGCCGCCGACGGCGAGCCGTGGACGGAACTGCGCATCACGCCGGCGCGTGCCCGCGATCTGGCCTGCACCACGCGCTGCCTGCTGGCGTTGTCGGCATTGGGTGGCGTGTTGCTGGCGACACAGGCCGCGCGTGAACTGGACGACGCGGAGGCGCAATGCCCGCCGCTGACAGAGGAAGGGTTGCTGCATGCGGTGCAGCTGCTGGCCGATCACGCAGGTACGTTGCTGGGTCGATCGCCGTTGTGATGCAGGTGTGTGGGAATTGATTGACTGCTGCCAAGGCGTGCCGACCAAGGTCGACACCTACCAGGGCGGGTCATGACGCCGGTGAGATTCGTGTCGACCAAGGTCGACACCTACCAGAGCGGGTCATGGCGTCGGTTGGATTTGTGCCGACCGAGGTCGGCACCCACCAAAGCAGCCAAAGTGGCGGGCGTCACCAATCCGCGCGCAGGCCGATGTTGCCTTCGATGATGCGGCGCTTGCCGTTGTCGCTGCCACCCACCTCGCGGGTGTAATCGGCCACGGCATATGCGCTGATCGTGCGGTTGAAGCGCCCGACCACGCCGACACCGGCTTCCAGTGCGCGTGACCGCTGCGAATTGATGATCGCATCGCTGTCGAACAGGATGCGGTCCTCGCCCGAACGGCCGTGCCAGTAATTCAACTTGAAATATGGCTGCCAGCCGTTGTCAGCCAGTTGGTAATCACCCGCCAGGCGCAGGCCGACGCGGCCGGTCCAGGCGTTGTCGTTGTCGAAGGAAACGGTGGACACCAGATCGCGCTGGTCATCCAGCGAACTGCGCTGCCAGATCACCTGTAGTTGCGGCTCCAACCACCACGATGACTGCCCGACCTGCAGCAGTGGTTTGCCCGCTTCCAGCGACAGCGTGGTGCCATCGCCCTTGAGGTCGATGCCCAGCCCGCGCGACGAACGCGTGCGGCCGTCGTAGCGGCTCTGCATCGCCACCGCGTCGATGTAGCCGCCACTGCTGTCAGTCAACGTCCAGTACAGGCCTACGTGTTTGTCGTCCAACCGGCTCTGGCCGACCAGCACGTTGTCCCAGCCCACGGCCAGGCCGGTGATCCTGCCATCGGCGCGGGTGCGGCCGACGAACACGCCGATCTGGTTGCGATGGTTGTCGGCGGCAGCGGCCCATACGTCCAGGCCCGCCTGCACGCCCATCACGTCGCCATCGAAGCCGGGCCGTGCATCGCCCTTCCAGTGGATCTCGCTGCTCTGCCCCACCAGCCGCCCCCACGCGGTGCGGAACGCGCCCTGGCTGTACAGCAGGCGCTGTTCGCCCTGGCGCTCGTGGAAGGTACCCAGGCTGGCCAGCGAGGTCTCACGCAGCAGCGGGGGCACCACGGCGTAGGCAGCGGTCTCCAGGCGGTACAGCGGCACCAGGCCGTTCTCGTCCGGCGCGGCGGGTGTTGCTCCCGCACTGGGCGGCGGCGCACCGGTGCCGGGCAGGCTGCCCCCGGCCACCGGCACGTCCGGCACCGGTGGATCGCTGGGCGGCGCCACGGGCGGCGGTTCCGGCGGCGGCGGCGGTGGCGCGGTCTCACCGGCGGTCAGGTTCGGATCGATGGCACCTTCCGGTGGCGGTGGTGGTGCCGGGGGAATCGGCGGCGGCGGTGCGACCGGCGGTGTCGGCGGCGGCGGTGGAACCACTTCGCCGCCACCGTTCGGCGCGGGGGCCGGCCCGGCCGCAACTGTCGAACGCAGATACCAGTTCTCACCGGTACCGGCGCTGACGCCGCCCTTGAACAGGAAATACTCGTAGGCGCCGGCCGAGACCGGTGCGAACAACGAGAACGCACCGGGCGCCGTGGTGGCACCGTTCAGTGCCTGCACCACCAGGATGCCATCGACCAGCGTGGCTGCCCCGCTGCCGCCCGCGTTGAGGATGCCGATGCCGGTGCTGCCGGTGGCCGTGCCGCCATCGATCACCAGCCGGTCGCTGGTGGCGTTGTCCGCCGCCAGCACGGTACGCAGGTACAGCCCGCCGCCATCGCCACGGTAGTTGCCGCGCACGGTAAATACATCGCCCGGCGCGGAGCCGGTCAGATCGATGCGCCCGGCGTTGACCACATTGACCAACGCGCTGCCGCTGAATGGACGCACTGCATGCGTCCCGCTGCCTGCATAGATCGTGCTGGTGTCATCCAGGGTGAGTGAACCAGTACCGCTGACACTGTCACCGAGCACCAGATCACCATCGAAGGTGAGCTCGGTGCTGCTGGCCAGGCTGATCGCTTCCCAGTTCTGGAAACGCGCGACGCCGCTGCCTTTGACGTTGCTGAAGCTGAGACGATCATTGCCGCTGCCGCCGTCGAACAGCGGCACCGCGCCGATGTTGCCCTGGTTGAGGTTGCTCAGCGTGGCCACGTCGTCATCGGGGCCTGCGTCGATGGCGCCGTACACGATGCCGCCGCCGTTCCAGTTGAAGGTGTCGTTGCCGGTGCTCAACAGCACCTGGCCACGCACGGTGCCATCGGTGATGGTCACGCTGTCATTGCCGCCGCTGACACTGATGTTGCCGCCGATATAGGCGGTGCCGGAGATGATGATGGTGTCGGTGTCGAAGCCGGTAACCACGTTGCCGTCGACGGTGCCGCCGGACATGTCCCACAGGTTCTTGTCCAGCTTCATGTTGACGCGGCCAATGCGGCCGCCGGTCATCCACGCCTGGTCGCCGTCTTCGAACGCGCCGACGATGCGGCCGCCGCTCATGCGGAAGGTATCGATGTTGTCGCCCTGCTGCAGGGCACCGATGGTGCCGCCGGTCATGACGAAATCATCGCGGCCACTGCCCTGCGTCACCAGTCCGGTGATGGTGCCGCCGTTGACGGTCAGCTGGTCATCACCGCTGCCCTGGTCGAGGCTGTCGAGCGTGCCGCCGTTGAGCAGCAGCACGTCGTTGCCGTCGCCCTGCTGCACGGCGCCGGTGATGCTGCCGGCCAGCATCTGCAGGCGATCGTTGCCGGCACCGAACTGCACGCCGCCGGTGCCGCCGCTGATGGTGCCGCGGTTGACTACGCTGCTGTCGCCTGCACCTTTGAAGGCGATGCCCCAGCCAGCGGCAGCACCGATCTGGCCGTCGTTGACCACGCCGCTGCCCCCCTGCAGATACAGCGCGTACCCCTGTGCCGAGGAAATGCTGCCACTGGCGGCATTGTTGACCGTCACCATCGCATCGGCATTGATGCCACCGGCGGTGCCGCTGCCGACGGTGCCGCTGGCGGCGATGCTGCCCTGGTTGTTGATGGTGCCGCCGGCCGTAGGGGCGACGTAGAGGGCGTTGGCGTTGCTGGTACTCAACTGCGCACCGCTCTGTACATTCACGATAACGCCGCTGGCTCCAGCACCAAGGGTGACCGGCGTTGCATCGGGGTTGGGCGCGGCCGCGCTGCAGGTAACGGTCTGCCCGGCGACGGGGGCGGGGGCATCACATCCCGCCCAGGCTGCCGGGGCGGCCAGGGCGAGCAGCGACGGCGCCGCCAGGATCTGTAGCAGGGAAACGGTCAAACGGCGCCGGCGGAACCCGGGCGGGACGACATGGAACATACGGCACTCCTGGGTCGTGGGATCAGGAACTGCGGAGGCTATGTACGGCGCTGCTGACGCAGTCTGCCCTGCCATGAATGGTTTCGATAGGTGAAATTGCAGGCAAGCGGTCACGTTTTTGATGTGAAATCGGGAAGTGCTCACGCGGCCCGCATATCGATGAATGCGTTCACCATCATTGCCCCGCCAAGAGCATCCACGCATGGCGTGGATCTACTGCAATCCTGGCCCAGTAGATCCACGCCATGCGTGGATGACCCCGCAAACCCAACAGCCCAGCAGATCCACGCCATGCATGTATGACCCCGCAGGCCCCACCAGCCCGGTAGATCCACGCCATGCGTGGATGGGCCGTTCGCTACGACCTTTGCGCGCTCAGATCTTCAGATAAATGCGACGTCGGTCCAGCCACCACGCCACGCCCCACCACAGCGCAACGAACACCAACGCCTGCAGCATCGAGGCCAGCTCCAGCGCCTGCGGCATCGCCACGGCCAGTTGCTGCCAGACCCATCCCCAGGCGCCGGTCGCCAGCAATATCACCGACATCACCGAAGCCCCCAGATAGGCGGTGATCGCATTGACGCCGAAGCGCTGGCCCAACGCCGGCCACCCCTTGCGGTCGATCAGCACGTGACCCAGCCACAACGCCAGCGCGGCCAGGCCCCCGGTCCACAGCACGTAGCTGGGCGTCCACAGCTGCTTGTTGAGCGGCAACACCGTCGTCAGCAGCAGGCCGAGCACGGCGGTGATCGCACCCAGCGCAGCCAATGCACCGGCGCGGCCACTGCGCAGCAGGCCGCCGGCCAGCAGGCCCAGCACGGTGCTGGCCAACGCGCCGAGGCTGCTCAGCAATCCTTCCGGGTCATGGCCCAGACCGGTATCGGCCTGCCATTGGTAGATCCATGGCGCGAACAAGGTGGTATCCAGACGGCTGGCCGGGTTGGTCCAGGGCGCAAGGTCACCCACGCCCAGCAGCAGCGCGGTGTAGCCGACCAGCAACGCGACCAGCACGGCCGCCTGCACGCGCGGACGCGCATACACCGCCAGCACGCCCACCACTGCCGCGCACAGTGCGATGCGCTGCAGCACACCCCATATGCGGAAGTGGTGCGTATGCAGTGCCCACCACACCAGCAGGTGCAGCAGCACGCCGGCAATGGCGATGCGCAGTGCGCGTTCCAGCACGCCACGTGCAAGTGCCGGCCATGCCCCTGGATCCAGCGCGCGCGGTGCGACGCTGAACGCCATCGACACACCCACCAGGAACAGGAAGAACGGGAACACCAGGTCGGTCGGTGTGCAGCCGTGCCATTCGGAATGGCGCAGCGGTGCAAACACCGCACTCCAGTCACCGGGGTTGTTGACCAGCAGCATCGCCGCCACGGTCATGCCGCGCAGGGCGTCGATCGAGCCCAACCGGCGTGGCGGCGTGCTGCTCATCGTCAAGCCGCCTCGTACTGGCCGGCGATCCACGTACCACGCACCTGCAGCGCATCGTCCAGCAGCACCAGGTCGGCCTGGTAGCCCTCGGCGATGTGACCCAGGCGGTCATCGACATTGAGGAACTGCGCCGGATAGGTCGAGGCCATGCGCGCTGCTTCAGCCAGCGGCTGGCGCAGCAGCTGCACGGTGTTGCGCACGGCGGTGGCCATGTCCAGCGCCGAACCGGCCAGCGAGCCGGCCGCGTTGCGCACTACGCCATCGATGGCAGTGATGGTTTCGCCATACAGCACGTAGCTGGGATCGTCGGCACCTACCGGCGGCATCGCATCGGTCACCAGCAGCAGGCGGCCACGCGGCTTGGCCGCCAGCGCCACGCGCAGGCTGGCCGGATGCACGTGCACGCCATCGACGATGATGCCGAGCCAGCTGTCGCGATCTTCCAGCGCCGCGCCGACCGCACCGGGCTCGCGCCCCTGCAGCGGCGACATCGCGTTGTACAGATGGGTGAAGCCACGCACGCCGGCATCAAGGCCGGCACGGATCTCTTCATAGGTACCGGCGGTGTGGCCAGCGGCGACGATCACCCCGCGTTCAATCAACGCGCGGATGGTCTCCAGCGGCACGCGCTCCGGCGCCAGGGTCAGCAGGGTTACGCCGTTGTCCAGCGAAGACGCCAGTTCGATCTCTTCCGCGTCCGGCACGCGGAACTTGCTGGCATCGTGCGTGCCTTTGCGCGCCGGTGCGATGTACGGCCCTTCCAGGTGGATGCCGATCACGCCCGGCACGCCCTGTGCGATGGCCTCGCGCATCGCAGCGATCGCCTCGCGCATCACACCGAGGTCATCGCTGATCAGGGTCGGCAGCATCGCGGTGGTGCCGAAGCGGCGATGCGCACGCGCAATCGTGCGCAGCGACGCCACGTCGGGCGTGTTGTTGAACAGCGCGCCGCCACCACCATTGACCTGCACATCGATGAAGCCCGGCAGCAGCCAACCACCACCCAGGTCGACCTGCTCGTCGGCCGTGCCCAGCTGCGGCGCAGCGTCGGGCAGCAGCGCGCTGATGTGGCCGTCTTCGATGACCACCGCAAGATCGTCGCGAAACTCATCGCCGGCAAGAATGCGGGCATTGCGCAGCACGGTTGCCATCACACCGTCTCCGTAACCTTGTTCAGATGCGGCGGCAGGTCCGGGTTGAAGCCGCGGCGCAGCGCCAGCGCATTGATCGCGCGGTAGAAGCTCTGCACGGTCAGCAGCGGTGCGCACAACGGATGCGGCGCGGCGGCGACGGGCAGGTTGCCGCCGGCACCAGCCAGCCACACCTGGGCGCCACGTGCGGTGAATTCTTCAGCCACGGCGCGGGTACCGGCACCGGTTTCATCAGGCTGGGCGAAGGCCAGCACCGGGAAGCCGCGATCGACCAGCGCCATCGGCCCATGCTTGACCTCGGCCGAGCTGTAGGCCTCGGCGTGCAGGCTGCAGGTTTCCTTGAACTTCAGCGCGGCCTCCTGCGCCGCGCCGAGGCCCAGACCACGGCCGAGCACGAACAGGTTGTTGGCCTCCACCAGGCCATCGGTCACTGCGCTCCAGTCGCACTGCCAGGCCTCGCGCATGGCATCGGGCAGCAGGTCCAGGGCATTGCGCAGCGCGCTGTCCTGCTTCCAGTACGCGGCCAGCTGCAGCAGCGCGGACAACGACGCTAGGTAACTCTTGGTCGCCGCCACGCTTTTCTCCACGCCGGCATGCAGCGGGATGACCGTGTCGGCAAGCTGTGCCAGCGGCGAATCCTCGACGTTGACCAGCGCCACCACGCGCGCGCCAGCGGCCTTGGCCGCCTCGGCATTGCGCAGCAGGTCCGGGCTCTTGCCGGACTGCGAGATGACGATGAACAACGCGCCGCGCAACTGCAACGGAGCGGCGTAGACCGAACCCACCGACGGCGAGGCCGAGGCAACGACCAGGCCCAGCTGGGTTTCCAGCAGGTACTTGCCGTAGGTCGCGGCATGGTCGGAACTGCCCCGTGCGCAGGTCACCACGAACGGCGGCGGTGCAGCGCGCAGGCTGGCTGCCAGCGTTTCCATCACGGCATGGTTGCGGGCGAACTGGCGGGCAACGACGTCGGCCGCTTCGGCGGCCTCGGCGAACATCAGGGTGGCAGTAGGGTCGGACAGCGACATGGCAGGCTCAGGAAGGATCGGAAGGAAGGGGACGGGCGGCGGCAGGCCGCATCGGTGCGGTCGAGCCGCGCACCACCAGCTGCGGCACGAAGCCCTGGTTGTGCAGCGGCGCCGGCGCATCGTCGTAGGCGTCACTGCGCAGCTGCGCGATCAGCAGACGCGCGGCATGGCGGGCGATGTCTTCGGTGGCCTGCTTGGCGGTGGTCAGCGGCGGCCACGACTGGCGCGAGAACGGGCTGTCCTCGAAGCCGGCGATGGACAGGTCGTAAGGCACGTTCATGCCCGCCGACTTCGCTGCGGCCAGCACGCCGGCGGCGATTTCATCGTTGGAACCGAAGATGGCAGTGGGCGGTTCGCGCAGTGCCAGCAGGCGCCGCGCACCGCGGAAGCCGTCATCGAAGGTGTAGTCGCCCTGCACCACCAGATGCTTGTCCACGGTCATGCCGTAGTCTTTCAGCGCGGCCTCGTAACCGGCGTAGCGCTCGCCCGACGACCGGTGCGAGGTGCCACCCCAGAGGAAGCCGATGCGCTGGTGACCCAGCTGGATCAGGTGTTCGGTGATTTCGTAGGCGGCTTCGCGGTCGTCGACGAACACGCAGGCGCCGTCGGCCGGATCTTCAGTGGCCGCGATGATCCGCACCAGCTTGATGCCACGCGCAGTGAGCGCCTGGATCAGATCGCGACGTTCGGACATCGGTGCGGTCAGCACCAGCCCGGCCAGGCGCGAGCGCTGCACCCAGTCGGCCAGTTCATCGGCCAGCAGCGGCGAACTGGAATCGCACGGATGGATCTGCAGGCCGAAGCCGGTTTCACGGCAGGCGGCGAGCACGCCGTTCTGCACGCCGATGATGTGGTACGGGTTCGGGTTGTCGTACACCAGCCCGATCACGAAGGTGGTGCCGCTGCGCAGGTTGCGCGCGGAGGGATCGGGCTCGTAGTCGAGCTCGGCGATGGCACGCAGCACCCGCGCACGGGTGGCCTGCATCACCGAGGGCTCGTTGTTGATCACCCGCGACACCGTCTTCAGCGAGACCTTGGCCTTTTCGGCAACGTCCTTGATGGTCGCTCTGCGCATCGGCTTTTCCTGGGGTTGGCTGCCGTCCATCATCGCCGATCAGCCCTTGTCCTGCGGCAGGCCGACGCGATGGCCGACCACCGAGTAGAACAGGATGTACAGGTAGCACGGCACCATCAGCAGCAGGAACACCAGCTGGAAGTCGATGTGCTGCTTGAGCACGGCGAACAGCTGCGGAATGATCGCGCCGCCGGCGATGCCCATCACCAGCAACGCCGAACCGGTTTCGGTGAAGCGGCCCAGGCCACGGATCGCCAACGGGAAGATCGCCGGCCACATCATCGCGTTGGCAAAGCCCAGCAGCGCCACGAAGGCGACCGACACATAGCCGTGGGTGAAGAAGGCGCCCAGGCAGAACACCACGCCCAGTACCGCGGAGACGGTCAGGTAGCGCGACTGCGAGACCACCTTCGGGATCAGCAGCAGGCCCACCACGTAGCCCACCAGCATCGCGCCCAGGGTGAGCGAGGTGAACATCTTGGTCTGGTCCAGCGGCAGGTCGAAGCCATGACCGTAGGTACCGATGGCATCACCGGCCATCACTTCCACGCCGACATAGACGAACAGGCACAGCACGCCCAGCCACAGATGCGGGAACTGGAAGATGCTGCTGCGCTCGGCCTTGCCCGGTGCGCCGGCCGGGGTGGCATTGGCCTCGGAGGCCTTGATTTCAGGCAGCGGCGAGAACAGTACCGCCACCGCCAGCCCCACCAGCAAGCCGGCCATGGCCAGATATGGCGCGTGGATCTTGGCGGCGAATTCGTTCAGCAGCTGCGCCTTGGTCGCTTCATCGGCAGCGGCCACCGTGGCCGACAGATCGCCGATGCCATGCAGCACCACCGTGCCGATCAGCACCGGCGCCAGCATGCCGGCGATCTTGTTGCAGATGCCCATCATCGCGATGCGCCGTGCGGCGGTTTCAATCGGGCCGAGGATGGAGATGTACGGGTTGATCGCGGTCTGCAGCAAGGCAAGTCCACTACCGATCACGAACAGGCCACCGAGCGCGCCGGGATACCAGCGCTGGGTGGCGAATTCACCGAACAACGCCGCACCACCGGCCATCACCAGCAGGCTCAGGCTCAGGCCCTTTTTCATGCCGGTGCGGCGCAGGATCCACGAGGCCGGCAGGGCCAGGAAGAAGTAGGACAGGTAGAACACCATCAGCACCAGGAAGGCGCCGACCTCGCTGAGCTCGAAGGCGAGTTTGACGAAGGTGATCAACGGGCCGTTGAGCCAGGTGAAGAAGCCGATCAGGAAAAACAGCACGCCGACGATGGCGATGGACGAGGCCACGTTCGGGCGTGCGCTTGCAGCGGGGACGGCTGACATCAGGAAGGCTCCTGCGGCGACGGCCGCAGAACACGGCGTCGGAGAGTGGCTGGGAACAACGTTGTCACATTCTTTCGGTGGACGACGACCGTTTGTCAACTTCCATGCACGGCCCACCACACCGGATGCTGCACTGCGCAAGCCCGCTGCACGGCCATCCGCTGAATGCGCTTTGCCCTTGAAGCCCCTTGCTGCAACGGTTCTGCCATGGATGCCGCACTCACGCCATGTAAACGTTTACGGCGATCTGCATTCGCTGCGGCGCAGCAACGAAAGTGTCACGAACTCGTTGACATCGTTGTCAACGCGGTTACAGACTCCGCCCCAATCGCCGGCTTCATCGTTGCCCTTCCCGGGGCCGGCCCCACCTGCTGCAGGAGCCCGCGTGACCGCCAGCCATCCCGCCCCGGCCCATGTCCTGTCCCGCGTCGCGCCCTCGTTCCTGGCTGCCGACGTTGGCGGCACCCATGTGCGTGTCGCCCGGGTCCAGGCCAGCGGCGACGATGCCCATCCGGTGCACGTGCTCGATTACCGCAAGTACCGCAACGCCGACCATGCCGGGCTCAGCGCGATCCTCGCCGACTTCCTGGCCGAAGGCCCGCGCCCGTCGCACTGCGTGGTCGCCACCGCTGGCTATGCCCGCGAAGACGGCACGGTGATCACCGCGAACGTGCCATGGCCGTTGTCGGCCCGGCAGATCGAGGCCGACGTCGGCCTGCAGCGGGTGCACATCGTCAACGACTTCGAAGCCGTGGCCTATGCAGCCGCGCAGGTCGATGCCAGTGGCGTGCTGCACCTGTGTGGCCCGGACAGCGCACCGCGTGGCCCGACCCTGGTGGTCGGCCCCGGCACCGGCCTGGGTGCAGCATTGTGGATTCCCACGGCCAACGGCCCGGTGGTACTGGCCACCGAAGCCGGCCAGCCGACCCTGGCCGCCAGCACCGAACTGGAAATGGCGATCGTCCGCCACATGCAGCGCGACCGCGCGCATGTGTCCATCGAACATGCGATCTCCGGCCCCGGCCTGATGAACCTGTACCGCGCGATCTGCGCACTGCAGGACCAGGCACCGGCGCTGGCCAGCCCCGATGCGGTCACCGCTGCGGCGATGGCCGGTAGCGATCCGCTGGCTCGGCAGGCGCTGGATGTGTTCTGCGGCCTGCTCGGCAGCACCATCGGCGACATGGCCCTGTTCTATGGCGCCCACGGCGGGGTCTACCTGGCCGGTGGAATCCTGCCGCAGATCCGCGAGTACCTGCGTACCA
The DNA here is from genome assembly GCF_014763005.1 of Stenotrophomonas sp. Br8. Classification (NCBI taxonomy): domain Bacteria; kingdom Pseudomonadati; phylum Pseudomonadota; class Gammaproteobacteria; order Lysobacterales; family Lysobacteraceae; genus Stenotrophomonas; species Stenotrophomonas sp. Br8. The sequence goes on from NZ_JACGTN010000011.1 coordinate 61,646, forward strand.
GCACCTTCGTCGAACGCTACCTGCAGAAGGGGCCGATGGGCGAAGCGCTGGCACGCATCCCGGTGAAGGTGGTCGAACACGGACAGCTGGGCGTGATCGGCGCTGCCAGCTGGTACCTGCTCCACGCCGACGCCTGAACCTGCAAACGGCTTCAACGCAATCGCAGCACGCAGTACGTGGCACGCCAATGCCCGGGACATCGCCGCCGCCCCGCGCACGTCATCGCAACCGCAATCCCATATCGCCGCCGGCATCCAATCGAGTGATGAGGAGAGACATCATGAATACCCGCAAGACCTTGCTTTCGGCCGCCATCGTCAGCTGCATCGCCTTCAGTGCGCATGCGCAGCAGGCCGCCCAGACCGCCACCGATCTGGACACCGTCACCGTTACCGGTATCCGCGGTTCGATGGAAAAGTCGCTGGACACCAAGCGCGAAGCCAATGCGCGCGTGGAAGTGGTCACCGCCGAAGACGTGGGCAAGCTGCCGGCGCACAACGTTGCCGACACCCTGCAGCGCCTGCCGGGCGTCAACATCAGCTCGTCCAGCGCCGATGAAGGCGGCTTCGACGAAGCCGACCGTGTCAGCCTGCGCGGCACCAGCCCCAGCCTCACCCAGACCCTGATCAACGGCCACACCGTCGGTTCGGCCGACTGGTTCGTGCTCAGCCAGGGCAACAACGTCGGCCGCAGCGTCAGCTACTCGCTGCTGCCGTCGGAACTGGTCAGCTCGGTTGAAGTGAACAAGTCCTCGCAGGCCAAGCTGCAGGACGGTGGTACCACCGGTACCGTCAACATCATCACCCGCAAGCCGCTGGAATTCTCCAAGCAGTTCACTGCGGAAGGCTCGATCGGCATGGTGCGTTCGGACCAGGCCAAGTCGAACGACCCGCAGTACTCGGCATTGTTCAACTACAAGAACGATGAGGGCACCTTCGGCGTGATGGTGCAGGGCTTCAGCCAGAAGCGCGAACTGCGCCGTGAAGCGCAGGAAATTCCGGGTGGCTTCTTCCAGATCGGCGCCAAGGATCCAGTGGCGCTGACCAATCCGGACCTGATCGGCGTCAACGTTCCCGGCCTGCTGGGTTCGACCCTGTTCGAACAGACCCGTGAGCGCAAGGGTGGCCTGGTCTCGCTGCAGTTCAAGCCGACCGACACCCTCACCCTGGGCCTGAACGGTTTCAGCTCCGAACTGAAGGCGAACAACTACAACCGCAACTTCATGATGTTCGGCAACAACTTCGCCAAGTCGCAGGCACCGGATCCGGGCTATGTGGTGAAGGATGGCGTGCTGACCAATGCCACCTACACGGGCAAGCCGGGCACCAACTACGCGGTGTACGACATGATCTACCGCGAGTCGAAGGCCAAGTCGAGCTATGTCACCTTCGATGCCGATTGGCAGATCAGCGACAGCCTGACCGCCAAGTTCCAGGCCGGCAGCACCAAGGGCACCGGCGAAACCCCGCGCCAGTACATCGCCGAGGTGACCGTCGGCGGCGGCGGTGGCGCCAGCTGGGCTACCCATGGCGCCGGCTCGCCGATCGACTGGAACGTTGGCGGCGACCTCTCGCCCAACGGCGTGACCAGCTTCGGCACCTGGGGCAACCAGCAGGTCACCGCCGAAGACAAGGAGAAGTGGGCCACGCTCGACTTCAACCAGTACTTCAACGACGGCGGCGTGCTGAGCTCCATCGACTTCGGTCTGCGCTTTGCCGACCACAAGCGCGAAGCGCTGTCGCCGGAAGGGGCAACCCCAGGTGACATCTGGAGTGCGCTGAAGAACGGTGCCACCTCCAACTATCCGAACGGTTTCGCTGGTGATATCGGCGGCACCTTCCCGCGCAACATCTGGTACTTCACCCCGGGTGCGCTGAAGGATGCGGTGACCAACAACTCCACCTGGCTGGCGGGCAACGACGGCCCGACCGGTCGCCACAACTACGGTGCCGAGTGGCAGGTGAAGGAAAAGAACTTCGCCGGCTACGTGCAGGCCAACTTCCGTGGTGACTGGTGGAGCGGCAACCTGGGCCTGCGCTACGTCAACATCAAGCAGGACATCAATACCTACAACGCGGTCAGCAATGCCGCCGATGCGGACGTCAGCAGCCTGTTCGGCATGTGGGAACGCGTCGCCTTCCAGAACAAGCGCAACCGCGTGCTGCCCAGCGCCAACATCAAGTTCGACCTGGACGACAACCTCGTGCTGCGCGTCGCCGCTTCGCAGACCCAGACCCTGCCCGACTACTCGGCACTGGGTGCATCGTCCTACGGTTCGGATCTGAACCGGACCGGCGGTGGCGGCAACCCGAACCTCAAGCCGACGCTGTCCACCAACCTGGATGCGAACCTGGAGTGGTACTTCATGCCGCGCGGCCTGCTGTCGGTCGGCGCTTACCACATGGACCTGAAGGACTACATCGCCTTCGACGTGGTCTCGCGCCAGCTGTACAGCGAACTGACCAACCGGCTTGAGACCTACCAGATCTCCACCCCGATCAATGCCGACGGCAAGGTCACTGGTGTGGAAGTGGCCTACGAGCAGCCGATCGGCGAGTACTTTGGTGTCAACGCCAACTACACCTACGCCAACGGCACGACCGCCCACACCTGGTCGGACGGCTCGCACAACCTGCTGGGCACCTCGAAGAACACCTACAACGTGGGCGCATACTTCGAGAACGAGCGCTTTGGTGCACGGGTCAGCTACACCCACCGTTCCTCGTTCCTGATCAGCCTGTCGGGCACCAACCCGTACTATCAGGATGACTTCGGCACGCTGTCGGCGTCGCTGAGCTTCAAGGCCACCGACTGGCTGAGCATCAGCCTGGATGGCCTGAACCTCAACAACCCGACCTACAAGTACTACCAGACCGCGGCCATTCCGACCTCGTTCTACAGCAACGGTCGCCAGTACTACCTGAACTTCCGCTTCAAGTACTGATCCAGCGGCAGCTTCATCGCCGAGTCGTGCACGCACGCCGGGCCTGGGTCATTCCGGGCCCGGCGTTTTTCATGTATAGCGAACATCGCACCCGATCCAAGGAGTCGTTCCGATGACGAAGCCCACCCGCGCCAGGATGCGCAGCCTTCTGTTGCTGGGCAGCCTGCTGGCCGCCCTGCCCGTGCTGCCGGCACTGGCCGCCGATGCCCCGGCACTCGATACCGGCCCCGGCCCGCAGCTGCGCGCCGGCAGCCTGATGCTGATTCCCGCACCGGCCAACGTGCAGCGCGGCAACGGTGCGGGCATCACCGTCGGCGCGGGCACCGTGCTGCATGCCGATGGCGAAGCCGCACAGCGCGTCGCTGCACAGTTCGCCGACCTGCTGGCGCGCAGTGGTGGGCCGCGCCTGGCAGTGGCCAACGGCAAGGCCGCCACCAAGGGCGGCAGCATCCGCTTCCAGATCGTGCCGACCTTCCGCGACAGTGGCGAGGGCTACACGCTGGAAAGCACCGCGCAGGGCGTGCTGGTGCAGGCCGGCAACGAGACCGGCCTGTTCTACGGCGCCACTACGCTGGCCCAGCTCGCCACCGGCGGCAGCAACGGCGTGCTGCCCGCCGTGCAGATCCAGGATGCGCCGCGTTTCAGCTGGCGTGGCTTCATGCTCGACTCGGCGCGGCACTTCCAGAGCCTGGATGAGATCAAGCGCGTGCTCGATGCGATGGCCGCGCACAAGCTCAACACCTTCCATTGGCACCTGACCGACGACCAGGGCTGGCGCATGGAGATCAAGCGCTACCCGAAGCTGACCGAAGTCGGCAGTTGCCGCCTGCCAGCCGGTGACGGCGGCATAGATCCGATCAGCGGCAAGGAACATCCGTACTGCGGCTTCTACACGCAGGACCAGATCCGCGAAGTGATCGCGTACGCGGCCGCGCTGCATATCCAGGTGATTCCGGAGATCGATGTACCCGGCCACGCCACCGCTGCCATCGCTGCCTATCCGGAACTGGGCACGATCGACACGCCACTGAAGCCGTTGAGCGAATGGGGCGTGTTCCCGAACCTGTTCAACGTCGAGGACGGCACCGTCACCTTCCTGGAAAACGTGCTGGAAGAAGTCATCGCCCTGTTCCCGGCCAAGTACGTGCACGTAGGTGGCGACGAGGCAGTGAAGGACCAGTGGGAGGCCTCAAAACAGGTGCAGCAGCGTATGCGCGCGCTCGGCATCAAGGATGAGATGGCCATGCAGAGCCACATCATCAAGCGCCTGGAAACCTTCCTGGAAGAACACGACCGTCGCCTGATCGGCTGGGACGAAATCCTTGAAGGCGGCCTGCCGCCGCAGGCCACGGTGATGTCCTGGCGCGGTACCGAGGGTGGGCTGGCCGCGGCCAGCGCGGGCCACGATGTGGTGATGTCGCCGGTCAGCCACCTGTACCTGGATTACCTGCAGACCGCCTCGCCGAACGAGCCGCCGGGCCGGCCGACGCAGGTGAACCTGGCCAAGCTCTACAACTACGAACCGGTGCCGGCCGAACTGGCAGCCGACAAGCGCGGTCACATCCTCGGCCTGCAGGCGAACATGTTCACCGAGCACACGCGCACCTACGCGCGTCTGCAGCACAACCTGTTCCCGCGACTGGCCGCCGTGGCCGAGACCGGCTGGAGCACGCCGGAGCATCGTGATTTCCGCGACTTCCTGGCCCGTCTGCCCTCGCAGCTGCAGCGCTATCGGGCCTGGGGACTGGCGTATGCACAGACGCCGTTTGAAGTGGGCGTGGCCTACACCGATGACCGCGCGGCGAACACGGTGACCGTGTCGCTGGCCAATCCGCTGGGCTATGAAGTGCGCTACAGCAAAGACGGAAAGCCGGTGACCGCGCAGTCGCCGCTGTACCAGCAGCCGCTGACGTCCTCGCTGCCGGCGACGGTGCAGGCGGCTGCGTTCTACCAGGGCCAGCCGCTGGCTGCGAAGCCGACGGTGACGTCGTACACCGCGCAGTCGCTGCTGTCGCGGCACAGCGAAGAACTGCGCAGCTGCGTGGGCGAGAAGGGCCTGGTACTGCGCCTGGAAGATGATGGTCCGCGCGAAGGTGCGCGTGCGGTGTTCACCGTCGACATCTTCCAGCCGTGCTGGCGTTGGCCGCAGGCACAGCTCGATGGCATCGGCAGCGTGGAAGTGCGTGCGGGCCGCATTCCGTACTACTTCCAGCTGGCCCACGACGAGCCGAAGCGTCGCTTCGAAAAGGCCCGGAGCGCGCACGGCGAAATGCTGATCCGCCGCGGTGACTGCACGGGCAAGGTGCTGGCACAGGTGCCGCTGCCGGCGCAGACCGATGCCGATGGCTTCGTCAGCCTGCGCGCAGCGCTGCCGAAGGGCACCTCGGGCACGGGCGATCTGTGCATCAACTTCACCGGCGACACGCGCCCGGCGATGTGGGTGCTGGATGAGGTGACGCTCCGGTAGCTGCCAACCTTGGTTGGCGACGGGCAGATTCATCCACGCATGGCGTGGATCTACCGGTAGGTGCCAACCTTGGTTGGCACGCCTTTACCCCCGCCAGCGCAGCAGGATGTCGCGCAGCGGGGTCAATGCGGTGGCCATCCCCGCCAACACGCCGATGGTGTTGGCCACCGCATCCATCGGATCGGCCATGCGGTTGCTGGTCAACGCGCCCTGCGCGAACTCGATGCCGACGCCCATCAGCACCAGGCCAGCCGCCACCCACAGCAGTGGGCGGCCACGCCGGAACAACTGCACCGCGCTGCCGGCCAGGATGAAATAGGCCAGGAAATGCTCGCCCTTGTCGCTGTTTTCCGGCAACGGGATCGGCGGCGGCGGAATCAGGCAGACCACGATCACCGTCAGCACCGCCAACACCCACAACGCGCTCCACAGGCGTGGCCGCCGCAGCGGCTTGATCACCGGCAACGCTGCACTCACAGGCGCCAGCTCAGGTCGCCCAGTTCGAAGGCCGGTTCGAAATCGACGTCGCGCTGCAGGCCAATGGCCTGGAACCGCTCGCCCATCTCCGTTGGCAGGGTCAGCTTCTTCACCTGATCGCGCAGCTGGATGCGGCCCACTTCATCGGTGCGCTCCTCGGCCAGGGTCAGTACCTGGTCCAGGCCGTTGCCGAGCAGGAAACTGGCCTGGCTGCAGTAACCGGCCAGTTCAAAACCGCCGTGCAGGCCGGCCTCGGCCATGGCGGTGAAATCGACCGATGCGGTGATGTCCTGCAGGCCGGGCCAGCGATGGATCTCGTTGTGGACGTGATGGCGGTAGAACGCGCGCACGGTGCCGTCATCGCGCTCTTCCTGGTAGAACTCGCCCCGGTTGTAGCCGTAATCCACGAACAGCATCGCGCCGCGGCGCAGGCCACCGGCCACCGCCTGCAGCCAGTACGGCAGCTGCGGCAGCACCTCGGAACGGTAGCCGTCGGCAAAGGGCTTTTCCAGGTAGCGTTCGAGGTGGCGCACCGCGCCGTTGAGCAGCAGGTCGGCCGGCTGCGCGCCACGGATGAAGTTGCCCTGCCCGTCCAGTTCGACGGTTTCCTCGTACACCTCGCCGTCCTTGATCAGGAAGCGCGGTGTCGGCAGCGCATCGATCACCTCGTTGGCGAACACCACGCCGTCCCAGTCGTCCTCGAACGGGCGATCAAGCCACTCCACCCGGCTGGCCAGCTCAGGCGGCAGGTTCTGCTGCAGGCGCTCCTGCTGGCGCTGGCGCAGGTCCGCGCTGGGCTCGAGGATCGCGTAGCGGGCCGGCAGCGCGTCCAGCTCGGCCAGGCGCAGCAGCACCGCCTCGGCGAAGGCACCCGTGCCGCCGCCCAGTTCCAGCATCCGCGCCTGCGCATCGAGCTGGCCGAACACCGGCGCCAGCGCATTGGCTACGCTGCCGGCGAACAGGCTGCCCAGCTCGGGTGCGGTGGTGAAATCGCCGCTGCCGCCGAATTTGCTGGCGCCGGCGCTGTAGTAACCCCAGCCCGGCGTGTACAGGCACAGCTCCATGAAGCGGGAGAACGGCATCGCCCCGCCCTGTGCGAGGATCTCGGCGCGCAGTGCGGCGGCCAGTTGATCGCTGTGGGCCAGGGCATCGGCTTCGGGCAGGGGGAAGGTAGGCTGCATGGCGTCTTCGAATGCGGTGACAATGGTGCACAGGATAGCCGAGCCTTGGAGGACCCTCGATGAGTGATACCGCCCCCGTGGCCCTGATCACCGGCAGCGCGCGCCGGATCGGCGCGGCCATCGCCCGCCAGTTCCACGCCTGTGGCTGGTCGGTGGTGCTGCACGCCCATACCTCCAGCGCCGAACTGCAGCAGGCCGCCTTCAACCTGGACAACGAGCGCCCCGGCAGCGTGCTGGCGTTGCAGGCCGACCTGCGCGACGCCGACGCCCTGGCCGATCTGGTCGAGCAGGCGGTGACCCACTTCGGCCGCCTCGATGCGCTGGTCAACAACGCCTCCAACTTCTTCCCCACCCCGCTCGGCCAGGTCACCGCCGAGGCGATGGACGAGCTGTACGCGGTCAACGCGCGCGCGCCGCTGCTGCTGGCCCAGGCCGCCGCGCCGTACCTGCGCCGCCAGCACGGCTGCATCGTCAACCTGACCGACCTGCACGGCACCGACCCGATGCCCAACCACATCGCCTACACGATGGCCAAGGCGGCGCTGGAGATGGCGACCCGCTCGCTGGCGCTGGAACTGGCGCCGAAGGTGCGGGTGAATGCGGTGGCGCCCGGTGCGATCCTGTGGCCGGAACAGGGCAAGGACGATTTCGCCCGCGAGGCGCTGCTGGCACGCACGCCGCTGGCGCGGATCGGCACGGTCGAGGAAATCGCCGAAGCGGTGTACTGGCTGGCGGCCGAGGCCAGCTTCGTCACCGGCCATACCCTGCGTGTGGATGGTGGGCGTACGGTGAGTTGATCGTTCAGCCACCCATGGGGTGGCTCTACAGTAGAGCCACCCCATGGGTGGCTGCGTCGGGTCAATCCAGCGCGTCGGGATCCAGCTCGACCGTCTCGAATGCTTCGCCATACTGCTTGTGCGCGCGCCACAGCGTGGCCAGGTCCAGGCCGCTGACCGGATCGATGAAACCCGGGGCGATATCAGCCAGTGGCTTCAGCACGAACGCATGCTTCAGTTCCGGGCGCGGAATGCGCAGATGGCCGGGGCCTTCCACCACCAGGTCGCCATAGAACACCACATCGACGTCCAGGGTCCGGTCGGAGAAACGCGGACCGCTGCGGTCACGACCGTGCGCATCTTCCAGCGCATGCAGCCAGTCATCCAGCTCCTGCAGCGGCAGGTCGGTCTCGATGGCAACGCCGTTGTTGAGGAAGGCCGGACCCTCGAAACCGACGGCGGCGGTGCGGTAGGCGGCAGACACCTGCAGCGCACCAAAGCGCTCGCGCAGGGCCGCCACCGCAGCGTGGAGGTAGCGGCGGGGGTGGACGTTGCTGCCCAGGCTCAGGAGCACGGTGGTCATGCGGTTCCGGTGACGGCAATCAGGTGGAGCGCGGGCATGCCATCGTCACAACGGCCTGCCTACAATCCGGGACGCATATGATAGGGCACCGACATGACCTATTGCGTTGGAATCGAGGTGGACGAGGGCCTGGTCTTCGCCGCCGACACCCGCACCAATGCCGCGCTGGACGATGTCCGCGTGCACCGCAAACTGCACGTGTTCGAATATCCCGGCCAGGCCGCCTACGTAGTGATGGCCGCCGGCAACCTGGCCACGACGCAGTTGCTGGTGTCGCGGCTGAAGCGCGATGCCGACGAGCGGCGCACGCCGAACCTGCGCGACATGGCCCATCTGTTCGAGGCCGCGGCCTACGTCGGCTCCCTGCTGGTGGACAGCCAGGTGCAGAGCCAGCACACCGAACACGGCCATGACGGGGTGAACACCCAGGCGACGCTGATCTTCGGCGGGCAGATTGCCGGCGAACAGCCTGGCCTGTACATGGTCTACCCGCTGGGCAACGCCATCGCTGCCTCGCCGGAAACGCCCTATCTGCAGATCGGTGAATCCAAGTACGGCAAGCCGATCCTGGACCGCATCCTGACCCCATCCACGCATCTGGAAGACGCCGCACGCACGGCAATCGTTTCGCTCGATTCGACCATCCGGTCCAACCTGTCGGTGGGCCTGCCGGTGGATATGGCGCTGCTGCGGGCCGGCGAACTGCGGATCAGCCAGCAGCTGCGGCTGGGCGCCGATTCAGCGCTGTACGCCGACATCCATCAGAACTGGTCGCGGCGGCTGGAACAGGCGGTGGAAAGCCTGCCACGGTTTCCGTGGGAAACGACGGATCGCCCGGGCTGAAACGCCGCCGCTGCACGCCTGTAGAGCCGAGCCCATGCTCGGCTTAGGCAGCCGATGCAGACAGCAGCCGAGCATGGGCTCGGCTCTACGGCGTTCCCTCGACGTCAGCCCAGCGCGTCGGCCACCGCGCGGAACACCTGCTGCATCTGCAGCGGCTTGCGCAGCAGGTGCACCTCGATGCCGGCGGGGAACACATCTGCCGGCATTTCCCCGGCAGCATCTTCCAGCACCAGTGCCGGGCCCCGGTATCCGAGCGTAGCCATCTCACCCAGCAGCTGGCTGGCCGACAACAGCTTGGAGCCGGCATCGGCAATCACCAGCGCCGGCATCGCTTCCTGCTGCATCCAGCGCAGCGCGGCCGGGCCATCGGAGGCCAGCTGCAGCTGGTAGCCCTGGCTGGACAGCGCATTGCCCAGCAGCGACAGGCGCGTGGCTTCACCATCAACCACCAGGATCGACTGGCCACTGCCCAGCGCCACCAGTTGTTCGATCGGTTCGCCGCCCTCGGCGCTGGCATGCATCGGCAAGCGCAGCTCGAAGCAGGTGCCCTGCCCCAGCTCGCTGTTGACGTGGATGCTGCCACCGGCGCCTTCAACGATGCGCTTGCAGGAAATCAGGCCCAGCCCGGTGCCATCGGCCTTGGTGGTGAAGAACGGATTGAACAGATGCGACATCGTGTCCGCATCCATGCCGGTGCCTTCATCGACCACCGCGATGCGCAGCCAGTCCTCGCCATCGCGCTGGCCGCCATGGCTGGCGGTCAGGCTCAGGTTGCCGCCATCAGGCATCGCCTGGATCGCGTTGAGCGCCAGGTTCAACAGCACCTGCTGCAATTCGGTGTAGTTGGCATCGACCACCAGCCCCTCATCCTCGACCACAAGGTCCAGGCGGACGCCATCGGGCACGTTGCTGCGCAACAGCAGCGCCACGGCCTGGAACAGGTCATCGATGTGGATGCGCTCGCTGGCCTTGCGCGACCCGCGCACGAACGACAGCATCGATTCGGCCATCTCATGGCCACGGCGACCGCACTCGGCGATCACATCGGCCAGGTGGTGCAGTTGCGGATCCTGGGTACGCGCCTTAAGCAGGTCCGGCATGATCAGCAGCGGCTGCAGAATGTTGCGCAGATCGTGGCTCAGGCCTGCGGCCAGCAATGACAGGCTTTCCAGCCGCTGCGCGCGCATCAGCTCGGTTTCCACCCGCGAGCGCTCGATGGCGCTGCGTGCCTCACGCACCGCGCGCGCCACGGCGGACGGCAGGCGTGCCGGCTGATGCTTGATGATGTAATCGTTGGCGCCCTTCTGCAGGGCCGCCACCGCGTTCTCCTCACCCATGGTGCCGGAGACGAAGATGAAGGGCACCTCCGGCAACGCGTCGCGCACGATGCGCAGCGCGTCGTCGCCGGAGAAGCCAGGCATGCTCAGGTCGGACAGCACGATGTCCGGCTGGAAGCGCGCCAGCGCATGGCGCAGGTCGTCCGCACTCTCGACACGCTCGAACGTGGCCTCAAGGCCTGCATCGAGCATCTGTTCGGACATCAGCTCGGCATCCTCGGGGGAATCTTCCACCAGCAGGATGCGCAATGCGCCGAGTGCGGGACCGGTCAGGGGCATGGGCTTACTCGATCTCCGGAGCCTGGTTGATCAGTGCCCAGAACTTGCCCAGGGTCTGCACTGCGCCGAAGAACTGGTCCACGTCCACCGGCTTGACCACGTATGCGTTCACGCCCATGTCCCAGCTGCGGGCCAGGTCGCTCTCCTCGCGCGAGGACGACAGGATCACCACCGGCAACCGCTTCAGCTCATCGTGCTCGCGGATCTGCCGCAGCACTTCCAGGCCATCCATGCGCGGCATCTTGATGTCCAGCAGCAGCACCGCCGGCAGGCCTTCTTCGCGGCTGGCGAAGGCGCCACGGCGCAGCAGGTAATCCATCACTTCCACGCCGTCTTCGACGTGCACGATGGGATTGGCGAGCCGCGCTTCCTGCAGCGCATCGATCGCCATTTCGGCGTCGGCCGGGCTGTCTTCGGCAAGGAGGATGGTGCGCAGCGTCGTCATGCGATGGGGCCCTGTTTGTCCGCGTCGAGCACGGGGGGAAGATAGAAGTGGAAGGTGGCGCCGGCATCTGGTGCGGCTTCGGCCCAGATGCGGCCGCCGTGGCGGGTCAGCACCCTGCGTACGCTGGCCAGGCCGATACCGGTGCCCGGATAGTCGCTGGCCTTGTGCAGGCGCTGGAAGACGCCGAACAACTTGCCGGCGTAGGCCATGTCAAAGCCTGCACCATTGTCGCTGACCGTGAACTGATGACCGCCATCGGGCTGCTGCTGGTAGTCCACGCGGACCTTCGCCGGCTCGCGGTTGGCCGAGTATTTCACCGCGTTGCCCAGCAGGTTCAGCCAGACCTGGCGCAGCATGTTTTCGTCGCCCACCACGATCGGCAGCGGCGCGATGCTCCACTCCACCTGATGCGCATGGCCGCTGCTCTCGGCTTCGCTCTGCACGTTCGCGTCGAGCATCGCGCGCGTATCGGCCACCAGCGATTGCATGTCCACGGTCTGTTGGCGCATCGCTGCGCGGCCCAGGCGCGAATAGACCAGCAGGTCATCAATCAACGTGGCCATGCGCCGCGCTGAACCGGAGATCACCCCCAGGTAGTGCTGGCTCTTCTCGTCGGCCGCCTCGCCCAGGTGGCGCGACAGCTTGTCCGAGAAACCGGCGACATGGCGCAGCGGCGCGCGCAGGTCGTGCGACACCGAGTAGCTGAACGCTTCCAGCTCGCGGTTGACCTCCGAGACCTGGGCAACCTTGCCTTCCAGCTGCCGGTTCAATTCTTCAACGCGTGTCTGCACCGCGCGCTGCACGGTCACATCGCTGACGGTCAGCAGCACCACTTCGTCGTCGGTGTCAGGCAGCGGCATGCGCCGCGCGTTGAGCAGCATGTAGCGGGACATGCCGTCGGCGCCGCGTTGTTCGTGTTCGAAATCCCACAGCTCGCGGCCGCGCAGCAACACATCGGCCAGCCGCTGGCGAACCACCGGGTCACGCCATGCGCCTTCGCCTACGTTCTCCAGCAGCAGGCCATCGGCGCGCTCATCCTGCAGCCCGTACAACTCGGAGAACGCGGGATTGTGCAGCTGCACGCGCAGCTCGCGATCCAGCAGCACGATCGGTTCGCGCACGGTCTGCAGCACCGACGCCGCACGCGCAGCGGCGCGCTGCGACTGTCGCTCAGCCTGCAGGCGGCGGCCAATCTGTCGTTGCAGCAGCCACAGCACCAGGCCGAGCAGCGCCAGCTGCACCAGCAGCGAGCTCCACGAGACGAAGTTGGTCTGCCGCTTCTGTCGCTCCGCCTGCGCGGCGCGCTGGGCCAGCAGCGCTTCCTCGCTGGCCTGCAGTTCTTCCACCAGGCCGCGGATCGGGTAGCGCGTGCTCAGGTCCTGCACCAGCTCGCGCTGATCGCTGTTGGGCTCGGACTTGGCCAGCTCACGCGCAACCCCCATACGGCCTTCCAGCATCGACTGGATGCGGCCGATGCGGATCAGCTGGTCGGGATTGTCGCGGGTCATCCGGCCCAGTTCGGCCAGCTGCTCGGGGATATCGTTGGCCTTGGCCATGCGCTCGCGCAGGCCCGGCGCATCCACGCCCTTGGACAGCGTCAACGCAGCCGATTCGATGTCACGCACGTCGGTCTGCAGCTGCTGCAGGGCCACAGTCACCTGCTGGGTATGGGTCACCCAGCCCATGGCCAGCTCGTTGTCCTGCTGCAGTTTGCGCAGGGTCAACCACGGGACCACGATGATGGCTGCCGCTGCCAATGCCAGAGCAGGCAGTCGCCAGCGATCCCAGATGTCATCACTGAAAACCAGCGCCATAGTTCCTCGTCAGCTCAACTGCGGGAGTGCGATCCGGACAGGATCGGCCGCAGCGGAACCGGCAATATAGCGCAGCCGGTCACATCTCTGGGGTAATCGGTCCATCAGGCGGGCCGCCCACCCGCACGCGTCGAGCAGGCCCGACGCTATAAAACAGGGGCGCCCCCGTGGGAGCGCCCCTGCTGGCAACCTGCGGTGTCGATCAACGCTTGGCGGCACTGACCTTCAGCGCGGCGGCATCAACGCGGGTCACGCCCTTGATGCCCTTGGCGGTGGCGATGGCCTTGTCATGCTCGGCCTTGGTGGCGACGGTGCCGCTCAGGCTGACCACGCCATTGACCGTCTCCACCTTCACTTCGGTACCCGGCACATTGCTGCTGGCGAGCAGATCGGCCTTGACCTTGGTGGTGATCCAGCTGTCGGTGACCGGCTCGTTGGAATCATGGCGGTCGGCATGGGTCATCGCCGAATGATCGGTTTTCGGCGGGCTCTTCGCTGCAGCATCCTGGGCGAAAGCGGCCGAGGAGGACAGCGCCAGGCCCAGGGTGAGGGCGGAAGCCAACAGCGTGCGGGTCGTGGTGCTCATCGTGTGGTTCTCCTACTGGTTGGTGCGCCCAGTGTCGCCAACTGCTTGTAGTGCAGGCGTGGCGCTGCGGTCATGCTCACGTGAATGGGCACACCTGAAGCGGGAATCGTTCAGCTTCCGGGCGCGTAGTCATCTCGTTTACCCTGAGGTTCCTGTCCTGCACTTCCCGATCCGCGCGGAGTCTTCCCATGCGCCCCGAGCTGCAACTGGCCCTGATCGGCTACGGCCTGGCCGGCCGCGTCTTCCACGCCCCGCTGATCCGGCACACGCCGGGGTTGGCCCTGCACAGCGTCGTCAGTTCGCAGCGCGATACGCTGCTGCGCACCTTCAGTGACGTCCACATACGCGCTACCGCGCAGGAGGTCTTCGATGACCCGGCGGTGGATGCGGTGGTCATCGCTACCCCGAACGAACAGCACGCGCCGTTGGCCATCGCCGCGCTGGCCGCCGGCAAGCACGTACTGGTCGACAAACCGTTCGCGGTGAACGTGGACGAAGCCGAGCAGGTGCTGGCTGCAGCGCGCAGCGCCGGACGCATCGCCACCGTGTTCCAGAACCGGCGCTTCGATGCGGACTTCCTGACCCTGCAGGCACTGCTTGCCGACGGCACGCTGGGTGACATCGCCGAATGCCACGCCCATTTCGACCGCTACCGCCCGCGGGTGCGCGAACGCTGGCGCGAGCAGGATGGGCCGGGCAGCGGCCTGTGGTACGACCTGGGGCCGCACCTGCTGGACCAGATGCTGGTGCTGTTCGGCTGTCCGCAGGCGATCGATGCGGATCTTGCCGTGCAGCGCGAAGGCGGCAGCGGCGTCGACTATTTCCATGCGGTACTGCATTACCCACGCCATCGCGCGATCGTGCATGCCGGTTCACTGGTCGCTGCGCCTGCCCCCCGTTTCGCCGTGCATGGCACGCGGGCCAGCTGGATCAAGCACGGCCTGGACGTGCAGGAAGCGCAGCTGCGTCGCGGCGTCGCGCCAGGCGCGCCGGGATGGGGCATCGATCCGCACCACGGCGAACTGCTGCACTGCGATGCGGAGGACAACGTGCAGCGCAGCACCGTGGACAACCTGCCGGGTGACTACCGGCGCCTGTATGCCGACTTCGCAGCGGCGATGCAGGGCGAGGGTGAGCCGACGGTCAGCGCGCAGCAGGCGTTGCAGGTGATGCGGTTGCTGCAGGCGGGGATGGACAGCGCGCGCGAAGGGCGGCGGGTGCGGGTGGGGTGATCGGCAGGGTTGCGCCCTGCACCTGCCGAGGCAACGGCAACGGCAACGGCAAAAGCTGGGCTGCTGAGGGATGGCGGGGTGGGTCCGGTTGCGGGGGACGCTGCAAGTACGTCCATGTAAGCTCGGTCGCCGCATCCATGCGGCTCACGCCCCCGCACAGCCTGCCCGCCCGGCCACGGACAGTTTCCGTGCGCGTCCGCCACGGAAAATCAAAAAAACAAAATC